>NZ_JADYWZ010000024.1:0-611 GCF_015864605.1 Psychrobacter sp. SCQQ22 | reverse complement strand
GATCGCTGAATCAGCGTATCGTCACTGACATAGCTCGTATCAGCAGCGCTATCGATCAGCGTGTAGGGCGCTTGTTGATGGGTTTTGGTTTGCTGCTCCTCTGCGACAGCCTCTAACTGGGTTTTAATTGCTTTGTGGTCATTGACCTGACGCCCCAGCCCCGTTGCCAATTGTGTTAAACGCTCAGCCAGATGCTGACCACCCAATGCCGTTTGGGTGAGAGTCGGGGTGTGCTGTTGATAGTTGTGTTGTCCAGATTGCGTATGAGTTTGCGGCTGGGTGGAGAATACTAAGGCTTCGCCAGACTTGATATTGATTTGAGCGTTAGTATTGGCATTGATGCCTTGACGTTTACTGCTAGCGCTATCACTTTCAGCATTGATAATTCCCATCTTTAGACTAGCAGCAACTTGACCATCATTGACGTTCAACTGTGAGTAGGCTTGCTCTGTTCTATGATCGGTAATCCACTCTGATAGGCCGTTACCCGTGTTGCGATAGCCGCTCTCGACTGCTTGTTCATTGTCCGTGGCAAATAGGCTAGGGCGCGTACTGGACAATAAGCTACCAGTATTGATTAAGTGCTCACCATCACCGATAGACTGCATCAG
>NZ_JADYWZ010000023.1:0-797 GCF_015864605.1 Psychrobacter sp. SCQQ22 | reverse complement strand
AGTTTCGCTGGCGATTTTTCATTTGACATAGTCATACCTAACATCAGTCTTGGTTATTAAGAGTGTTGAATAAGGATAAAAGAGACACAGCGGACTCTCTACTTCTAGGATCGGTGTTGATCACGGGGGCCACTACATTGTGCTGCATCAACATGATTCTGATTTCTTGACCAAGTGCTGATAGGCTTTCTTTGTCAGCATCTTCACAGTGGGTGATAGCGATGACACAAGTGGTCTCGTTTTTTTCTGGTTCGAAGAAGGTGAGCAGTTTATCCATATTGGCATAATCAGGGGTTTCACCATAGCGAATCAATATGAGTAGTCCCCACAGAGACTGGTTGACGAATTCCCATAAAAAGGAAAAACGTTCTTGTCCTGGTACGCCATAGATGCCTAAAGCCATGTCATCCGACAGTGTGATCCGTCCGTAATCAATGCCGACTGTGGTGTACTCTTTGCCGATATCGATACTAGACTTCGCTTCTGTCTCGATAGGACTAATCTCACTTAGTGTTTGGACCAATTGAGTTTTTCCGGCACCCACTTCACCAATGATAGCTAGCTTCTGATAGTTCAATTTTTTACCTCATTCCTAAGAATTTTTTGATCGCGCCATAAAACTTATTAGGCTTTTTCTCACTGACCACTACTTTCTCTACTAATGGCTCAGCTTCTGTGACGCTTAAGATGCCTGATCGTTCAAACTCTCTGACAATTTGTGTGACTTGCTGAGGTGTGCCAAATTCGCCACTATCTGCCAAAAAGTTAAATGGATACGGTTTTTTGGTCAACTTGAT
>NZ_JADYWZ010000022.1:0-936 GCF_015864605.1 Psychrobacter sp. SCQQ22 | reverse complement strand
GCAGTAGATGACGTAGGATCAGGCCCATTAAACCAGCCCGTATTGATTGACGTGTTGGGTAACGACACCGACCCTGATGGCGACATAGACCCAACCAGCGTCAAGCTCATTGATCCGGCTGATGGCTCTGAAGTGACAACATTAACCGTACCAGGCGAAGGTGAATGGGAAGTTGACCCAACCACTGGCGCCGTTACTTTCACCCCAGAGTCAGGCTTCACAGAAGATCCAACGCCAGTAGACTATGTAGTCTCTGACATCACAGGTGAGCCATCTAACCCAGCCACCATCGTTGTTGACTATCCACCAACCGTACCTGTGGCAGTAGATGACGCGTATACCGTAGAAGAAGACGGCACCGTAGTGCTTGACCCACTAAACGCTGACAGCGACTTCGATGGCGACACCCTCAGCATCACTGACATTAATGGCACCGCCTTAACCCCAGGTGTGGCTCAAAGCATTGACGTACCAAACGGCGTAGTGAACATAGATACCGCAGGTGTTATCAGCTTCACCCCTGATGCCAACTTTAATGGCGACGTCGAATTTGACTACACCATCACCGATGGCACGACAGAAGTGAGCGCCACAGAAACCATCACCGTCACCCCTGTGAATGATGCGCCCGTGGCAGTAGATGATGCATATACCGTAGAAGAAGACGGCACCGTAGTACTAGCACCGCTTACTACTGGCATCGCTGATAGTGACTTGGATGGTGACACCCTCAGTATCACTGACATTAATGGCACCGCCTTAACCCCAGGTGTGGCTCAAAGCATTGACGTACCAAACGGCGTAGTGAACATAGACAACGCAGGTGTCATCAGCTTCACCCCTGATGCCAACTTTAATGGTGAAGTCGAGTTTGACTACACCATCACCGATGGCACGACATCGGTCAGCGCTACAGAAACCATCACTGTAACGCCT
>NZ_JADYWZ010000021.1:0-1195 GCF_015864605.1 Psychrobacter sp. SCQQ22 | reverse complement strand
TATCTAACACGTCTACTAACACAGCCGCACCTGAGACGCCTGTCTCATTGTCGTCAACTGCCACTGGTACAGTTTGTGGATAGTCGATGGTAATAATGGATTCATTAGAAGTTAAACCAGTACTATCACTAACTGTGTAGCTGATCGGCGTTGGGTCACCAGTAAAACCATTTTCTGGTGTAAAGGTGATGTCGCCTGTGGTTCCATCAACGCTCCACGTACCTTCACCTGCAACAATGACTGATTTACCATCTACTGCAATGGTTCCACCTGCTGGAGATTGAGTAATAATAACGGTCGTTGGAAGAATGTCTCCATCAAAATCAAAATCATTATTCAATACATCAATAATAACCTGCTGTCCAGAAACGCCGATTTCGCTGTCATCAGTTGTTACTGGAGAAGTTGGTGGGTAATCCACAATAACGGTAGCCTCATTTGAGGTTAGACCAGTACTGTCATCAACCGTATAACTTATTGGCGTTGGATCAGCTGTGAAGCCTATCTCTGGCGTAAAAGTGATCACGCCAGTAGTTGGATCAACCACCCATTCACCCTCACCAACTACAGTAACCGATTTTCCGTCAGTAGCAATAGTGCCACCCGCTGGAGATTGTGTGATCACAACGCTAGTTGGGTCTATATCATTTTCAGCATCAAAGTCGTTGCCAACCACGTCAACCGCTACAGGCTGATTCAAAGGTCCGAATCCTATATCATCAGCTGCAACTGGCACATCTGCAACTGGCGTGACAGTGATGTCTAAGGTGGTGCTGTCGGTGTTGCCATCAGGATCCGCCACCACGTAGCTAACGGTCGGTACCGTACCATTGAAGTCAGGCGCTGGATCAAAGCTGTAGCTGCCATCCGCATTCAAGGTCAAGTCACCAATCGGAGCACCCGTGCTGTCTTCGATCGCCGTTGCGGTGCCTAGCACCAATGCAACTTGGGTGCCACTGCCGTTAACGTCAACGGTGGCTGAGTCTACGGTCAAGGTGTCACCATCCACATCAGTGTCGTTAGGCAGTACGTTATCCGTTAAGGTGACGTCTTCAGCGGTGCTTTCTACTTCTGGATTGGCCACTGGTGCATCATTCACCGGATCCACGGTGATGTCTAAGGTGGTGCTGTCGGTGTTGCCTTCAGGGTCGGTCACTGTGTAGTTCACAGTCGGTACCGTACCATTGAAGTCAGG
>NZ_JADYWZ010000020.1:0-1214 GCF_015864605.1 Psychrobacter sp. SCQQ22 | reverse complement strand
AGTATTAAACGTTTACGTTAGCAACAACACCAGCGCCTACAGTACGGCCGCCTTCACGAATAGCGAAGCGAAGACCTTTGTCCATAGCGATTGGGTGGATAAGCTCTACGCCCATCTCAACGTTATCACCAGGCATTACCATTTCAGTACCGTCTTGTAATTGGATTGCGCCAGTTACGTCAGTAGTACGGAAGTAGAACTGTGGACGATAGCCGTTTAGGAATGGAGTGTGACGACCACCCTCTTCTTTGCTCAACACATATACTTCAGCGTCAAACTTGGTGTGAGGAGTGATTGAACCTGGCTTAGCAAGTACTTGGCCACGTTGTACGTCTTCACGCTTAGTACCACGTAGTAGTACGCCACAGTTTTCGCCTGCACGACCTTCGTCAAGCAGTTTACGGAACATCTCTACACCAGTACAGGTGGTTTTTTGAGTGTCACGGATACCAACGATTTCGATTTCGTCGCCAACGCGTACGATACCAGATTCAACACGGCCAGTTACAACAGTACCACGACCTGAGATTGAGAATACGTCTTCGATTGGCATTAGGAATGCTTTGTCAACGTCACGCTCTGGCTCTGGGATGTAGGTGTCTAGAACTTTCAATAGCTCTACAACAGCTGGTTGACCATATTTTTCTTGTGAGCCTTTTAGGGCTTCAGTCGCTGAACCATGGATGATTGGAGTGTCATCACCTGGGAAGTCGTAGTCAGAAAGTAATTCACGTACTTCCATTTCTACTAGTTCTAGCAATTCTTCGTCATCAACAACATCACATTTGTTCATGAATACGATGATGTACGGTACGCCAACCTGACGTGAAAGCAAGATGTGCTCACGTGTTTGTGGCATAGGGCCGTCAGTTGCAGATACTACTAGGATTGCGCCGTCCATCTGGGCAGCACCAGTGATCATGTTTTTAACATAATCGGCGTGACCTGGGCAATCTACGTGAGCATAGTGACGTGCATCTGTGTCATATTCTACGTGTGAGGTGTTGATGGTGATACCACGTGCTTTTTCTTCTGGTGCTGAGTCAATAGACGCGTAGTCTTTGGCTTCGCCACCTGAAGTGATTGCAGCTACAGTTGCGATAGCAGCTGTTAGGGTTGTTTTACCGTGGTCAACGTGTCCGATGGTACCAACGTTGACATGCGGTTTTAGACGTTCAAACTTGGCCTTTGCCATGGGTATTTCCTCTTTTTTT
>NZ_JADYWZ010000002.1:17310-484771 GCF_015864605.1 Psychrobacter sp. SCQQ22 | reverse complement strand
TGTTCATTGTCCGTGGCAAATAGGCTAGGGCGCGTACTGGACAATAAGCTACCAGTATTGATTAAGTGCTCACCATCACCGATAGACTGCATCAGGGTTTGGTCGTCAGTTCTATGAGTGAAGTGACTGCCATAGTTGGCTCCTGCTTGGGCTTCTAATCGATTGATAGGTTGGGCAGGACTGTCAAGCAGATAGCTCTTAGTAGGTGTCATATGATTGCGACTGTCGGTATCGCTTTGAGCATCTGTGATACCGGTCATTGGCGGTAGCACGCGTTTGCTATATAAACTACCGACCCATGGCGTATCTGCGGTAATCAGACGCAGCTGGGTTAAGTGAATGCCTGATTCTAGTGTGGAGGCATGACGTTCATGGTGGCGACGACTGATGGTCAGCCCTGTCACATGTGCCAAGCTGTTGCGAGCCAAATGTACGATATGGGTCGCGCGATAGTGCTGATTGAGATGGTTGTGATCGACCAGTATAAAGGTATCGGCAACATTCAAGTCAGTGGCATGGGCAAGTGCATGATAGACGCTATGATGGCTGTGATGACTGTTTGCTACGACAGTCGCTTCATCGATGGTCTCAGTATCTGTCACTGGGGCAAATGCGGCAGGGGTGTCTAGCGTGAGTGATTGGCTACTTGCTTGATTGTTTTCTTGAGCGCTATTTTCATCAGTGCTGGTGTTTATGGTAACGTCAGCGGACTGAGTGGGGTGTGCGACACTGGCACTATTAAAGCGCTGCATCGTCACGGAGCTTGGCTGAGTGATGATTTGCTCACTCAGTGCCAACACTGGTGCATGTACGCGGTCGTGTAATACTTGCTGATAGCGTAGCGCACCAATGTTTGTGCTAATGCCATCGCTATCGCTTGGAGAGGCTGTGGTGATAATGAGCTTAGGCGGGCAATGTTCATCCGTTTGCTCGTGTCGCAGATAGGCTGTCAGTCCTTGACGTGCAAGCCGCTCACAAATATGTGTCCAGTCACTGATTTGCCACTGAGTCATGCGCGCTGGTGTCCAGCCAGTAGCGTCTTCACTGCTACTATCATCGACGGTCTCTATCTCTAAAGTAGCAGTGCGTTCTGCCACCATTGATTGTACTGATAGGTCAGTATCTATATGACAGCGTTGGTGTTGATGCAAGCGATAAGTAATGGGCTGTGCGAGCAGACGATAATAACCATAGCTGCCATCGTGATCCATTTGATGCACGGCCGTCAGGTATAAATGGCGGTAGTGTAGGCCGCTCGGGGTATCGAAGCTCAAGGTAAGCGGAGTGCCGATTAAGTAAGTAAGCGATGTAAATGGCGGATGGTGACGCTCATGAATATAGACATGAAGCAGGTAAGTGTCGATACCGTGCTGCTGATATTGCTCATTCCCATTGGGATTTAGCTGGGCAACCATATCATCTTCAGAAGATGCTTGAATCAGCTTATTCTGCCACGCTTTATGGTCATTGATGTCTTGACGAGCACTCGCATAGGGAGCTTGTGTACTGCCTTCACTGGCATAGAGCCTGTCAGGATGCATGGGGAGTACAGTATTGGTCAAGCGTAACATAGTTATGTCCCTATTCTTTGCGCAATGGCATCATGTTTTTTGAGCACTGGCATCAAAACATAAGTGCTTGTCTGCCATTGTCATGCATACAGCCGTGTTATTCGGCGAGGGTAAATTCGATACGCCGATTACTAGTACGCCCTTCTTCATTGTCATTACTGGCGATGGGGGCTGCCTCCCCTTTACCTGTGGTACTGAGGCGTGTCGCATCGATGTTTCGACCGATAAGGTATTGTTTGACGGCTTCTGCACGTTTATTTGATAACACCAAATTAAAACTGGGGTTGCCGACATTGTCTGTATGTCCAGTGATGATAACGGGCTTATCGCCAATCCGCTGCAACACGCCTGCCATGTCATCTAAGATACCAAGCCCCATGGGTGTTAGGGTGGTGCTACCTGTTTCAAATTCAACGATACGATTGCCTAAGGTGTCGTCGAGGAGACGTTGCTCCCCCTCTACAACGACCAGTTGATTGTCCAATTGGTAGAGATCCGTTAGACGCGTATGAATACGATTTTGAATCGCTTGTTTTTGTTCAAGGCTGTTCACCTTGCCATGTAAGCTAATGGTCGTACCATGAATGTCGATACGGCCTTGGCTAATATTAGAGATATCGCTATCAATGATGGCCGTGGCTATCTGTTGCCAGTTGGTTGGTATACTGATATTCGAGCGCACTTCGATCTCATCTCTGACCGTTTTATTAGGATATTGTGCTTTTAGTTTTTCGAGCAATTGTTGCTTGTCTGAGCTGGTAGCGACCACACCTTTGATGACGACTGGTACGTTGCGTGATAGACCATCATCTTGAGCTGCAAAGACAACCGCACTGAGAGGAAGTATCATCGCGGACACTAATAACAGTTTTTTGGAGTGACCAGTGAGCTTAGATGGTAATATTTTGGAGAGGACTTTCATTGAAGTGCCTTTTAATCTTTATATTATTGAGCAGTTATTAGATACAGAGGCCTGATATACAGGGTCATCAGCTAATCGTGAATCATCATTGTGCCAAAAATGTTTTTTTAAACAATTGCCTAGTATCATACAGGTAGAGACTGTCTTGTAACAAGACTTTATTGAAGCGGGTCAGCCCGATATCTTCTTCAATATATCCTTGTGTCCAGTCACTATCAGCGATGACAACCCAGCCTTCAGGGTAGCTGTCCTCACTCTCCGATATTTGACTGAGTATATGCCCGTCAGGTTTCGTAAAGCTCAGTAGCAGACGATAGCAATTAGAAGCACGGTAGAGATAGGTGTTCAGATAGAGCTGATGTGGTTGATAAAACCCACTGATTAAATCATGCCAAAAAGTAGCCATATGTATCGAGGCAACTCTATCGGAAGTGAGTGACCAACAGATGGCTTTGTTCAGACCATGAAAGCCTTTCGTGAATGTCGGTAAAAACAATAATCCAGTCGCGATAATTTGCTGTATCAATTGCGACTTATCGATATTCATCAATATGGCGATATCGTGTAGAGTCGTGGTATTGATAAAATCGTAATAGTGCGTACTGGCATTATTGTCAATCGTGAGCTGGCTATGACCGAGATATTCCATCAAGTCAGTGCTGTCTGTCTTAGACTTGGCTACGCTTATAATTTCGTAAGTCTCATTCCAAATGCTAGCAGACTTAATGGGCAAATAATTCATCCAGCTTTTGGGTTTGTCGATATGTAGGACACCAAAACCGATCAGCGGATAGTTTCTATCACTACTGTCATGACTGGGAATCAGGACGCCAGTGATAATTTCATTGGTTCTGGTATCCACATGACTAAAGTTTAAAAAAGCCGTTTGATTGGTCGTCGTCCTGTCTACTAATCGGTCACTGAATAGTGTTTCCGAGCTTACTAGGGCCTTACTGACCCATTCGTCAATCGCGTTGGTCTCTGAGATATGAGCACGTGCCCGCACAAAGTCTCCGCGTGCAGGCAGCTTGCCAAAATATACTAAAGGTAAAAGCTCAGGAGTCATGGGGTTTGCTCCTGAGTTTCTGCTTCGGCTGAGTCATTATCTGTAGAGGTGTTAGTCGCAACAGGGGTATCAGCTTGCGCATTGATAGCGTCATTAGCATTAGTAGTAGGCGTCAAGTTCAAGATGTTGGATGGCGTCGTAGGAGTTGTATTATTTTGCCCACCGCTTGGCGTTGTCGAACCATTAGTAGGCGTACTATTATTGGCAGCATTACTATCAGCAATAGGGGCTGCTGTACGTGTGACACCCAGAGCGATAATCTCATCGGGTAACTTCATACCATTGAATGGATTGGTAGAGCGACCCTGAGTAGCATTACTGCTATTGCCACTGATGATTCTAAAGCGTACAGAGATAGTGATGCCATCACCTGACCATGCCATCTCAAAGATATCGTCGCCAAGCTCAGTACGTCTTGCACTATTGATGAGGCGTTCTACACCGAAGCTACCAGCTTCTTCAAAGACGGTAAAGTCTCTGCCATCATAGTCCTTAGCTCGAATGCTAGCACCAGGTTGGCTGCTTGGGTTCGGCCATACAAAGGTCGTCCAAGCTTGGGTACCCATGCGATAGCGTAGTTGCTGACCATCAACCACAATCGTATACTCGGTCAGGCCGCTGACGGGTAGTGGCATAATTTGGAAAGTAGTTTGATTGGTAGAGCCACCATTGCCAGCAGCACCTGTCGTTCCAGCAGTATTGCTACCTGTATAGTTAGTAAAGTAACGACCAAAATCAGCGACAAATTTCGGGTTAAGGCCTAGGCCTGCACCATTCCAAATCTTACTAGAGATTTGGTCACCACGGCGAATGATAAAGGGCGACAACGTCTCGTTGACGAATTTTGCCACATAGCCGTCTTCACCAAAGAACTGACCAATCTCTGCGGGTGTTGCCTCTAAATTTGCATTGGCAGTAAATGGATATTTCTTTTCTAAATTATCGAGGAAAGGCTTACGTACTTGTGCTTTCCAGACTTTATTAATCTCCGCTTTAGTGGGCGTCAATAGCATATTAAATGAGCGGGTTAGTGGCTCACTTAATAACGGTCGAACGAGTTGTTTGATTTCAGAGTTGGCTTGGCTCAGTATCTGCTCGTCCAAAATCTGTAGAGATTTGGTCAACTCTGAACCGTCAGGGCTGAGAGTCTGCGAAGCAAATAACAGAGCATCAGGACCGATATCATCACTACGAGCGATATTATTAAAGCGCGTTCTAACATCACCTAAACTTGCCAAATAGTTGTCCAATAGCGACAAGTCTTGATTGTCTTCTCTTGGTGTTACCAAGGCATGTATAGAGGAAAATTCTTGAGCAATTACCCCTGACGGTGCTTGTGCTGTAGGGGTCGCTGTGTCACTGGTGCTACCATTGTTGCCTAGCGCGGCTTCTGCCTGTCGTAGCTCAGCAGGGCTTTGACGTAGTATAGTCTGCTTGAACCAATTGACAAATGAGCGTCGAGATTGGCCACCATTGGCTGCCGCTGGATTGGCCGCTTGGTTATCCCATTGTGTCTGACGATCGACGGTTTCAAACAGTGTCTTTAATGGTGACTCTGTAGGGTTAGACAGCTGATTCAACAGCACAGCATGGTCATCGAATCCTTTGCTATCACGAACATATACTTGCGATAAAAACCGTTTCCACTCGCTGATATACTCCTGCTTGTAGCGGTTGACCAAGTATTGTCGAATTTGTTCAGGACTGCCTGTCAATGTAAGGTCATTCTGGCTGCTGGTTGCTAGCACCCAGTCATCTGCTACCACTCTAGTCGTGGCGGCTTTGTCTATTTCATCACTGACAAAAGAGTCCCATGCTTGCTTGGTAAAAGTACCCGAAATCACATAGCTGCCCAGTAGCGCTTCACTGTTGGTGTCTTGCGTAATTTGGGCAACGGTAACCGATGGGAAGCGGGCAGAGGAGCGCATCTTAATTTCAGAGTAGACGCGATCACGAGCAGGTTGACCTTTGCTGACTTTCGATAGATTGGTACGTGTTTTGTCTACCAATCCCAAATCATTTTGAATGAGTGGAAAGGCAGGGTCATCGGCATGAGACAGTGTGAAACTCAAGATACGCTCAGCTTGGCGAATCATTTTGTCACGTGGCATATCTGCACGATTGGCTTCAAGCCAATTACGCCAAAACCGTGTCATTTGATCACTCAAGTGACTGGTCTCTAAGTTGTCATGATTGCCAAGCATGAGGTAGGCTTTGAGGGCATTGTAAGCGTCTTCAACATCCGTAGGATCTGACTGAATATAGGCATCATTAGTCGCGGCTTCAGCTACATCGTCAGTGGTTGAGTCCTCTGTACGCACTTCTAGCTGGTCAGTATTGGTGTTCACCTCGGTCAAAAACTGTTCTATGTTTTGTTTGGTGGGTGTCAAGACGATGATGCTGATACCGTTGTAGTACTCTGCTAGCAGTTTGTCTTTGAGTTTGTCACCTTGATACAGACCAAATCTTAAAGACAATGGCTTGTCTTCTTCATAACCCTCAAGTTGCTCTATTCTGCTTTGTAAGATATTAAGCGACTCAAGCTGAGACTGTAGGTCGCCATTAGCGTTCTTTTGTAGCGCTGCGACTTGTTGTAAGTCAGCCACGACGCGTTCAGTGAGCTGTTTATTGTTGGCATAAGACCACGTCCATAGACCAACTGCCGCACACAGTGTTACGACAGCTGCTAAGGTTGCAATCGCACGGTGACTGCGTCTATTACGGTTTTTGTGCTGCTTGACCAGATGCTTGTCTTTTAAAATAACTTTTGAAAATAGGTCTTGTAAAAAATAAGGCTTGTCAGCGGCCTCTTGCTGCGCATTGAGCGGGATAGCAGGTGGACGCAAGTCGTAATTCTGCATCATTTGCAGCGTCATTTGACTGCTAACTTGTCCCTCTTGCAATGCGCTCGTAAAGTAAAACCCACGAAGGATAGGTTTAAACTGAAAAGGGTTGTCCTCAAACAGAGCATGCATCAGTGTTCGTATCATTGGGCGTAATGACTGAAACTCCATAGGGAATGTCATCAAGCTAGGAGATACGGTCCGCTGATGGCGCAAAGACAGTTTCGTCGTGCTCAAATCTTTTAGACCATTTACCAATATGCCAAAATGCTCTTCGAATACATCGGTCATGTTGATATTGTCTGGATCTTCAGGGTAGGGGATGGTCGCACCCCATACTTGATTACGCTCCTCTTGCTCATAGTCATTAAAGAAGTCACGAAAGCCTGAGATCAAATCCATCTTGGTAAAGACGACGTAAACCGGTGCATAGACTTCTAGCTGCTCAGTCAAATCTTGGACACGGCTGCGTAAGTTTTTAGCCAAATCTAATGCATAATTTGGATCGTTTTTGGTCAATTCAGCGATACTGACAGCGATGATAATGCCGTTAATCGGTGCTTTAGGACGGTTCTTTTTGAGTAGGCTTAAAAACGACAGCCATTCTGAGCGATCTTCTTCATAAACAGAATAGCGCCCCGCAGTATCAAGTAAGATGCCTTCAGTTGAAAAAAACCAATCACAGTTACGTGTACCGCCGACCCCTTTGACAGAGAGCTTATTGGTTTGCTCCATAAATGGGAATTTTAAGCCAGAATGCAGTACGGCTGAGCTTTTACCTGCTGCTGGATTACCAATGACCATATACCAAGGCAATTCATATAATGCTGCTTTGCCCGTTTGATCACCAATCTTTGATTTGCGAATGGTTTTGATCGCATCTTGCATTTGCTGACGTAGCGCTTGTACTTCTTGGGTGTTTTCATCTTTGGCTGTAGGAGTGCCATTTTCATTGGTATCCTCACCGCCATTATCTTCTACCAAATTTGCCAGCTCATCTGAGGCTTTTTTGCGCTTCTTCCACAGATAGTAGGCAAGCGCTCCTAACACCGTAAAGGTGATTAGGACGCCAATAATAATGAAAAAGGTTTTGATAGGGACGTAGTCGTATAGCAAGACTAAGGCGACTATGATACCCAAGGCTAATAGCACTCTTGGGTTATAGATAAGATGAAAAAACCTTGAAAACATGCGTGCTACCTAGTGTGGTCTTAAGATAATAAAATGAGTATTTTCAATAATAAAGCGTCACCAAAAGCTATGATTCAGACTGCTGAGAGGCATCTGCTAACCAAAGCATGGTGCAATGCTTATGTTGAGTAATCAAAAATACGCTGTCTGACTCTTGTTGGTCATTTTCGACTAAGTCTACGAATAGCGATAAGCTAATAAATGGCTTTAACCAGTGATTCAATGGCATATAATGCCCTAAATGACGTTCGTTTACTAGAGCGCCTTGCGCTATAAATGCGTCAAGAAAATTCATGTATACCGACATGTCATAAGGTTGGTTTGATGGATTAATGTCTGATATGGCCGTAATACTGAGGTCTGATAGTGCAACATTAGTTTTGGAATCAGCATCATCTGCTTTTGTTGTCGGTTTGTTGACAGTATTTAGTGCTGCCGTATTGGTCGGTGATAGTGACAGCGTATTATCGATTAATAATTTTTGGATCGTCGTTAGATGATTAAGGTAGTAGCGGTTATTACTTAGGCGATTAGAGGTGTGACCTTCCTTATCTCTATCGTTGGCTTTTGGGGTATCTATCTCAGTTAATAGAATACGGGTACTGGTATCTATATTCAGCAAATCCTGAGCCGCTTTATTAAAAAATACCAGCAGAGCGCCCGCCTCAGTAGGAATGACATTGGCCGTTTGATTGGAATACAGTTCAGAGTCCAACCACTCTTCACTAATCTGCGAATCTGCAATGAGCATCAAGCAAATGTCAGGGGCAGCTGATTGCGACAAGGAGATGATATGTCTATTGATAAACTCGGCAGGATTGGCCGTTGTTGCCTCGCTTACTCTGTCACTTGTTGCATCGGTATCGTCAGTCGCGATATTCGTAAAAGAGAGTGCGGTTTCAGGAATACCGTAGGTCGCTAACTGTTCTGTTACTACTGAGATAAGAGATGCTGAGTCAGCGCTGGCAGGCAAGCACAAATAGATAGGCAAGTTGGACAGACGGATAGTAGGAGCGGTCGCCATTGTCTCATCGCTATTGCCTTCTTTGGCACTAACTAAGTAATGCTGCTGCCATTCGGGATGAATATGGGCAGCCGAGTTGGACTGCATATTGTCTTGCTGATGATGTTGATAAAAATGTTCACCGAGTACAGACCATATCTCATCGCTCAAAGTAAGCTGCTCATGAATCAATGAGCACAAGCGCAAGGTTGTGTCATTCAATGCAGCCATACGCTCTGATCTCGATTCGTCTTCATCGGTGGTATCAACATCCCAGTCGGCGTCTTCCAAATCCTTAGATATATACTGATATGGTAGCGATGCTGAATCGGTAAGTCTGGTAATCGGTTTTACTAGTATCGGCAAGCCATCGAAATCTGTCAGCTCATCACTTAATAGTGTCAGGTCTTCGTCGTTGTCAATAACTTCAGACCAGCTGTCTCCTTCAGGCAGGCAAACACGGCTAAATATAAATACTTGATAAGTATCGGGCTGCTTGGCACTTTCTGTTTTATTTGATATGTCATCAAGGGAGTCTGATTTTTTGCTGGCTTGCTTATCTAACTTTTTTTGCCACCACAGGAGTGCCATGATAGTGCCAAGTAACAGTAAAGGAATGGCAACGAACCACAGTAATAAGCCAGATGAAGTCAGCTGTCGTGCATTGTCTTTGAAGTACATCCAAACCAAAATGAGATAAATGCCTAAAAACGCTCCTAAAATAAAGCGACTGTACGACAGTATTTTTTTTGCAGCCACTTATCTAAACTCCCTATTTGTTGGGTTGTTATTATCATTGTTACTATGTAGATAAACTTGCTAGGCAGTATTTTAGGGCATTCATAGACTACTTTCTACTATATTTGATGACTTTATTTTACTTATATGTCATTTGCTTATGGAAGGAGTGCGTAATCGATGACGGTCTACTCAAACAAAAAATATCTATAAAAATAAGGTATATAAAGGGTTGTAAGTGAGAGTTTATAAGATAATCTCAATATAAAATGACTTATAAATAAAAAAGCAAACGGAAAGATAAGAAAATTAACGTAATTAAGTCAGCTTTATTTTAAACGGTGGTCATTTGTCTATATAATACTTGCGCAATACCAATAATAAACGCCTGTTTTTTTTTGTTTTCATCGCCTTAACTGTCGTTGCTGCTTCTTTATGATTTACTGGACTGTGTCTGCATTTACTATTGTCTCTATCATCATGATTATCATGCTGTTTGATAGGCAGCTGTGCGCGCGACTGTTTAATAAAGTAGCTGTTCGTTTTCAGCGATTATTCAGATTAAAAATTAAGCGCTTAGCCGTCAAATCACAAGCAAAACCATTCCGTTCTCGTATCCGTCAGCTGAGTAGCATGGCTTCGCGTATTGATGTCTCTCGTGTCCCAGTTATATCAGCACTGTCGGTATTGATTGTCATGGCAACCGCTGGTCTTTGCTATGCACTGATTAACAATCATTCTCTGGCGGTGTACCATGCGAAAGATACCGCACCCAGCACTACCAGCACACAAATCAGCCAATTACTGATAGGAGAGCGATTGCGTCCGCCACCAACGCCACCAGAAGAGCTATTCGATGAGCTTGATGCTGAGATTGCGAGTTATCAAGCCAGCAAAGCAGATGTGGACTATTGGCCGGATGCTCAGACGGATGTGAGTCAGATAGATAGACCGCTGATGATGCCTGAATCTGACCTGTCTAACTTAGATGCGCTAGATCATAGCACTGGCTATTCAGGTGACATGTTGGCTTCGCACTTGAGTGGTGGTCATATAAACATCAAGAATGCTGACCGTAATTGGAAAAAAATGAATTCAGAATTTGTTCAACGGCTGTTGACTGTGTATAAGGTGATGAGTGATCAATATGGTTATGATATGGTGCTTTTAGAAGGGTATCGTAGCCCTGAAAGGCAAGGCAGACTGCTCAAAAAAGGAACGCATGTGACAAAAGCAGGCTCATATAAGAGCTATCATCAGTTTGGTTTAGCAGGTGATAGTGCCTTTATCAGAAATGGCAAGATTGTCATAACTGAAAAGGATCCTTGGGCGATGCGGGGCTACAAATTATATGGTAAAGTAGCCAAGTCTGCCGGACTTGTGTGGGGTGGTGACTGGCGAATGATGGATCTCGGGCATGTTGAGCTACGTAAAAAAGGCGTACTCGGTCGGCCAGAAATGGCAGAGATTTTGACCAGTCAATAATGATAATAATATTTCAAGGTAAATTGAAAATATGGACAGATGTATGACATTGCCGACAGCGTTAATAGCCACTGCCTGTTTGTTAAGTGGCGTGCTCACAGGATGTAGCACGGACAGATTTAGTCAATCAACTGATAAAGCCTCTGAGCTGGCTGGCGAGTCTGGTATTGGTGATAAGATAAAAGACATCATTAGCAGTGACAATGATGATTTACAGAATCTCAAAGGCCAGCTAGAGAAGCAGCAGCAACAGCTAGAGACAATGCTTGCCGAGCAGCAGGCGTTGCAGCAACAGCTAAAGCGTCAGCAGGTCACATTGACGATCAAGCCATCGGCCAATGCCAATGCAGGACGCGCAAAGCAGGGTACAGCGAGTACGGCTTATATTGCATTTTTGGAAGAAGAAAGCGAATTCACTGACATCGAATCGCTAGCAGCGAAAGAGGTCAGTGTCGTGCCCAATCGTGAGAGTAATTTGACATTAAATATTCCACAGGATGCACGCTTTATCGCAGTAAAAGTGGGATTGAGGTATACCAAAAAGCGCTCACAGTTCCTTATTCCTATTACCAGTCTCGATTTTGATACCCCACTTACTCTGAATATTGGCGCATGTGATGTGAGTATCGTAGAAGGTATCAGCCCAGATCAGGCACCCACATTTACCACCAAACTTAAATATTATCAGCAGCCGCTTGTCAGCTGTTCGTAGGAGATTGTCTTGAGTAAACACAAAGTACTATGGGGCGAGGGGCTATTCTTACGACCTCAGCATTTTCAGATTCAAGACACCTATCATGACTCGCAGCGAGCATTGAGCATGATGCTGATGCATCCCTATGCTTATGGCGTATCGGATGTGCAGATTGACAAACAACTTTTGGAAAGCAATCTATTAAGCTTTCAGAGTATTTATGCCGTACTGCCAGATGGCACGATATATCAGGCTCCTCGTACCGATGCGTTGCCAAAAGCCATTACGCTAGATACTCAAGACAATGGCGATGAAGTTTTTGTATTCTTGAGCTTAGAAATTGTCCATAGTGGTGGTAGCAATATACAGACTGACCATAGTGACAACCCCGCTCGCTATGTCAGAGGTGCTGTTGAGGCGCAGGATCTGTACAGTCAAGCCGCCGAAGCCGTTATTGATGTCGTTAAGTTATCACCTAGCTTACAGCTAAGTCATTCCGTGCAAGCGCCTAGTCAAGATACCGTGTCTCTACTGGTTGCTAAGCTAGTGCGTACGACCCAAGGTGTTTATCAAGTGGACGATGATTACATCGTGCCGAGCGTACATATTACGAGTAATCCCGCGCTTGTGAGTCAGGTCTATCGTTTGATGACTATGATTAATACCAAGTCTACTTCGCTGTACGATCATCATCGTCAGTCCAACAATGACTTACTAGAATTCCGATCTTCAGATATTGCTTCTTTTTGGTTGTTACATACGCTGAATACGGCATATTCTCAGTTGAGTCATTTATATAACAACGCTAAATTGCATCCAGAGCGCCTCTATGAAGCGCTGTTGAATGTGGCCAGTCAGTTAGCGACTTTTAGTTCACTATATAAAGTAGGCGATTTGCCTGCCTATCATCATGATAATGCTAATGAGTCATTTGTGAGTATTATTCTGATCATTCGTGAGCTGCTCAATACGGTCATTGCGAGTAACTTTATATCGATTCCATTGCGTCAGAATAAGCCGTCTTACTATACTGGTGAGTTGGGCAGTGACAAGATTACGCGTGGCTCACAGCTGTATCTGTCTATTAGCTCGTCGCTACCGATGCATGAGCTCATCGATATCGTACCGCGCCGCTTTAAGATTGCGACCCCTGATTCAGTAGAGAAACGAGTCTTGTCTGCGCTTCCAGGCTCACCTGTGTCACACGTTACTCAAGTACCTAGTGCGATACCTGTGAGACCTGGATTCAGCTACTTCACTATTGAGCCGGTAGGTGAGCTGTATGACGAGATGCTAAAGTCTGAATCTATCTGTATTTATGTGCCAAATGGCTTTGATGACTTAAAAATTGAACTGATGGCTATCGTACAGTAGTCTCTTTAATCGCTATTGTCGTTTTCAATTTTGAGTACAGCTTTATATAAACAGGCAAAGTGATTCTACTTAACGACTATCTATTAATGTATTTATATACCAATGTATCTATTAGTTTATACATCAACAGTCGTTAAGGATTTCTATTCGTCAGTGCTTTTCGTCAGTGCTTTTAAATTAGTATTCGCAAACCAGCATTTGCAAATTAGTATTCGCAAAATAATAAGCATTAGGAACAATCATGTCAGGGAATAATTCAACGGGTTCTGCGCCTTCGCTATTAGATTCAGGTGAGGTGGCCTCAAAAGTCTCAGCAACGGGCCTTGATAAACGTATCAGCAGCCAGTCGCTGGTTGATATCATGTATGACGGCTTTTATTTGGTGTTTTTACTGCGGAATCACTATTTCAGTACAGAGCCACGCAAATTTCGTCAAAAAATATATGATTTTTTAGATAAGTTCGAGATGAATGCGCGCAAAAAAGGATTTCTGTCAGAGGATATCCATGAAGCCAAGTACGCGTATTGTGCGCTGATTGATGAAACCATCATGACATCGCAAGAGCCAGAGTTTCAAACGCTAAAAGATTCTTGGGAGCTTAATCCGTTGCAATTGGATTTGTTTGGCTCACAAGTTGCTGGTAATGAGTTCTTCGACCGTCTAGATGGGCTGCGAGAGCAGGGGGAGAAACGTCTGCCAGCCCTAGAAGTTTACCACTACGCAATGCTGCTTGGTTTTCAAGGAAAATATCGTTTAGAAGCCCCTGAAAAAATCCGCTATCTTATCTCACGACTGGGTGATGAGATTGAACATCTACGCGGTAATAAGAATGAGTTTTCACCGTTTTGGGCAATTCCAGATCAGATCAAACATACGCTTACGAGCGAAACGCCATTATGGATTATTTTGGCGGTGATGGCGGTATTATTGACGGTGATATTTGCAACCATGTGGCAATTTACCAATAGTTTCTCTAACGAGCAGCTATCCGCCTATGATAATGTGATTCAAGAGAACAAAGAGCAGGCTCATATTTCGATTTTCTTACCTTAATGACAGTTATGCCATGGTAAGTATGTAGAAGCTCTGAATTGATTCTACGAGTAGACAGCAATATAAGAAGGGCATTAGTATGGTTACTATTTATATAGTGACTATTACTAACGCCCTTTTTTGTGCGCATAGTACCTATTATTTGACTCATATCTTTTATCTTATGCATGTCGATTAAAAAAATAGCAGACATAAAAAAACCCTCATCAAATTGATGAGGGTTTTGGCAAATGCCATAATCGAATTAATAATAATTCAAAAAATTTACTACTAAAATGTGGCTCTCCAACCTGGGCTCGAACCAGGGACACACGGATTAACAGTCCGTTGCTCTACCAACTGAGCTATTGGAGAATAGGTTGCAAGTATTAAATACGCTTACAACGAGCTTAAAAAGTCTCTAACGAGTTCTTGCTAAGTGGGGCGTATTCTAGCAAAGATAAAAAATACGTCAAGCTTTTTTTTGCATAATTAGTAAAAATTGTCATTTTAATGATGAGATAACGTGTTTTTCTTAATTATGCCTAAGAATCTCGCAAAAAAAAGACGCCCTATACACTCTATAGGGCGTCTTTTTTATAAAGGCACTTGTAAGACTGATTGCCCATTATGATTTATTCAGCAACGTCTAAATCCGCAACTGCTTGCTCGATACGTGACAAGGCATCTTTTAATGTGGCTTCATCAGTGGCGTAAGAGATACGCATGTAACCGCCAAGACCGAATGCATCACCAGGCACGACTGCCACGCCAACCTTGTCTAACAACCATGCTGAGAACTCTGTGCATGACGACAGGCCAGCAGCTTTGATGAGCGGTACGATATTTGGATATACGTAGAATGCACCATCGGGGCGCAGGCAAGTAATACCTTTAATGGCATTTAGACCATTCACGACCAAATCACAGCGCTTCTCGAAAGCCGCTACCATTGGTTCTAGTACGCTTTGGTCGCCACTGATAGCCGCTTCGGCAGCAACTTGGCTGATCGAAGCTGGGCATGAGGTAGATTGTGATTGCACCTTTTTCATGGCACCGATTAGTTTGGCAGGGCCGCCAGCATAACCAATACGCCAACCTGTCATTGCATACGCTTTTGAGACGCCGTTTAAGATGATGGCGCGTTCTTTTAGCTCAGGTGCAGCATTCAAAATATTGTAGAACTTATCACCTGTCCAACGGATATGTTCATACATATCATCTGAGGCTACATAGACTTGTGGATGTTTTTTCAAGACTTCAGCGATGGCTTTTAGCTCATCTAACGTATAAATCATACCAGTTGGGTTAGATGGACTATTCAATACCAACATTTTGGTTTTGTCAGTGATGGCTGCTTCTAGTTGGTCGGCAGTGATTTTGAAGTCTTGTTCAGCAGGGCATTTGACAATGACGGGTACACCTTCTGCGATGATGACCATGTCAGGGTAGCTGACCCAGTAAGGCGCAGGAATGATAACTTCGTCACCTGGATTGATAAAGGCTTGAGCAAGGTTAAAGAATGATTGCTTACCACCAGCCGATACTAGGATTTCGTTTGGCTCATAGCTGATGTCATTGTCACGCTTGAATTTCTCAATAATGGCTTTTTTTAGCTCTGGTGTGCCATCAACAGCAGTGTACTTGGTAAAGCCATTATTAATGGCGTCAATCGCTGCTTTTTTGATGTGCTCTGGTGTATCAAAGTCAGGTTCGCCAGCGCCTAAGCCGATAATATCTTTGCCCGCAGCTTTCATCTCTTTGGCTTTATTGGTAATGGCCATAGTCGGTGACGGTTTGATGTTGTTGACGCGGTTAGACAATTGTATCTCGCTCATGAGGTATCCTTTTTGTATTAGAGTAGAGTGGGTGAACAGCTGATATTGATTATATAACGTGCTCCATGCAACTGTTGTAGGCGTGTTGAACACGAGGAGGTTTTTTGAGCTGTTGAGAATATAAACAATGCTCAATAATACAGGTGCTTTGATTTCAATATTGTAGCATGCAGGTATTGGGCTGTCCCAAGACACTAGGACATGTAATCAACTCAATCGACATCTAATCAACACTCATTTAAATAAGCTAAATAAGATAAATGAGCAAACAATGACGAAATTCTGCCAAATAGCCATTCAATACTCCTATGTCATTTGTATCGTGTTGTCTGCGCTGTTTTTCTCGATTAACTACCATTTATCGAATTTTCACCAATCTTTTATAGAATGAGAGAGACGTCTTAATAATAGGAATTAATGTCATTATTCATAGCGTTATCATTGACTGGATAAACCGAGTGTCTTTGTGCTTCTATGCCCATTTTAATTGCGAAGACACAACAATAAACCTGTATCGACACACTATAATTATTTAGATTTCTTAAATAAAATAGGCATTAGCTTAATGAAATGCGATTAATGTTATATACCAAAAACAATAATAACTGAGTATTTAATATCTGGCTAAGCACTGACTTATACATTATAAAAGAAATAATAAAGGATACTGACAATGACAAACTCTCCTAAGAAACAACATATTCTCATTACTGGCGCAACGTCAGGTATAGGCAATCAATTAGCAAAAGATTATTTGTTAGACGACCATCATGTCTATGCTGTTGGCCGTGATGATGCCGCATTGGCTGAGCTAAAATCATTGGGTGCTGAGACCATTGATTTGGATCTAATGGATCGAGAAAAAGTAATAGAAGCTTTTGAGAAAATAGATGTGGTTGATTTGGCGATTTGCGGTGCTGGCATGTGTGAATATCTAGATATGCCGAACTTTGATAGTGCGTCATTTATGAAAGTTATGTCAGTGAATATGGGGACATTGTCGCACGCTATCGAAGGCATTTTGCCAAAGCTTATTGCTTCAAAAGGTCGCTTAGTTGGTATTGGTTCAGCGTCTGCTTATGTGCCTTTTGCCCGTGCTGAGGCTTATGGCAGCTCAAAGGCGGCCATTCATTATTTAATGAAGACTCTACAGATTAGTCTTGCACCGCATGATGTATCAGTCAGCTTAGTCGTGCCTGGTTTTGTCGAAACACCAATGACCAAACGAAATGATTTCCCTATGCCATTTATCCAGACACCAGCTCAGGCAAGTCAGGCCATTCGCGACGGTATAGCGAGCGGGCATGATGTGATTGAATTCCCGAAGAAGCTAACCTTGCCATTGAAGGCATTAGGTACATTGCCAGATTTAGTGTGGCAGCAAGTCAGTGGAAAGCTTAATAAAAAATAACTGATACTAGGGCGTGTCTTCAATTCACTCGATAGTCATCTAAATGGGCTAAAAATGGCTAAATCTTGCCAAACATCGTCAAATAGCTGGTTAATATCCCGATATTATCTGCGCTATTTTTCTTGTTTGACGGCAATTTATCTCATTTTTATCACCATTTTTGAAATGAAGACACGGCCTAAAGAGTCGTTCAAAATAAACTGCTAAAAAACAGTCGTTAAAAATAGATCGTCAAAACTTAGAAAGGAACGCATGTATGTCGTTTATCCGCCGTAAACGTAAGAACACAGAAATAGTCTCTAACGAAGCCAGCAACGTTTTGAAAAATACGTCTAGCGTCCAAGCCAAAAAGCGTATCGCTATTATTGGCTCAGGTGTGTCAGGATTGACTTGTGCTCATTACCTCGTGGCACAACATGATGTAACAGTGTTCGAAGCCAATGATTACATCGGCGGGCATGTAAATACAATTGATGTGGCACTCCAAGATGGCAAAAAAGCAAAAACGGGTAATGTGGAAACCAGTGCGATAGACACGGGATTCATTGTTTTTAACGAGCGTACCTATCCTAACTTCTTTCGCTTGTTATATGACTTAAAAGTACCGTTTCAATCGACAGACATGAGCTTTTCAGTAAAAAATACCGCACGTCATTTTGAATACAATGGTCACACGCTTAACACTTTATTGTCGCAGCGCAAAAACGTGCTCAATCCAAAATTTTGGCGATTTATAAAAGATATCCTACAGTTCAACAAACATATCAAGCAACTCCGCCAAGACTACGAAACGGCACGTGCTCAAGGGCAAGACGTCAGCATCTTCACTGAGCAAACGCTGGGTGGTTATCTCACGCAAAAAAACTACGGAAAACTGTTCACAGATAACTATCTGCTGCCAATGGTTTCTGCTATTTGGTCGACCAGTCTGGATGAAGTACAAAATTTTCCATTGGTGTTTTTTGCGCAGTTCTTTGACAACCACGGCTTGCTCGATGTGGTCAATCGTCCGCAGTGGTTCACGATTAAAGGCGGCTCAAAACAGTACGTTAATAAGTTAGTGCCACGCTTTATCAAAGCGGGTGGCGAGGTACGAGTAAACAGCCTAGTACAGTCAGTGGTTCGTGATGGTGAGCAAGTATTGTTGACGGTTCAGAACAAAAGTAACACTGATAACACGATCGAAAATTTTGTATTTGATGAAGTTATCTTTGCTTGTCATGCAGATACCACGCTAAAGATTTTAAAAGATGCCAGTACAGAAGAGTCTGAAGTGCTAGGGCATTTCCGCTTTACCAAAAATACCGCCGTACTTCATACCGATATCAGCGTTCTACCTAAAAAACCGTTGGCATGGGCAAGTTGGAACTACCTCATTGATGAAACAGCATCGGGCAGCACGACGGAGATTGAGCAAGCTGCTGAAGGCGTACAAAGCCCTGCTAAGCCCGTACTGACATATCATATGAATATCCTGCAGCGACTCACCAAACAGCATAATTATCTAGTGACGCTTAATCCAGGAACTATTGATAAAAATATAGATGACAAGCAAGTCATCAAAAGCATCGATTATAGCCATCCAGTTTTTGACCTTGCGATGATTGATGCTCAAACCAAATGGTCAAGTATCTCTGGTAACGGCTTGCACACGCATTTTTGCGGTGCGTATTGGTTTAATGGTTTTCATGAAGATGGTGTGCGTAGTGGTCTACGTGTCTGTCAGGCATTGGGTCATAATATTGAGATAAAAGACGATGTTGATCCGACTCACTTGCCAGATGCTGATAGTGCTCATACGCCATTCCGTTATAAAGACATGCCGATAAAGGCAGATACCAAGTTACGTAAACTTAATAAGCGTGAAGTCATCACAGCGACCACCAATCAGGAGCTGGTTGAGTATGCTGAGCGTTTACAGTCTACCGTCATAGATGGTGGACAGAAGAAAAAACGTGGCTTATTTGGTTATCGTAACTCGAAGTAATTTTAGAATTAAAATAAAAAACACCACTAAAGAGAGTGCTATGTCTAACGAAGACTACTCGTCTAACAACGCCTTACCACATCAGTTGTTTCATGGGACAACATGGCACAGCCGATTACTGCCTAGTGTGAATAAATTTGTCTACCCGTATCGCTATTGGGGCGTGAATATAAGTGCATTGGCTATAGGACAAGCACTTCCTGAAGTAAGCAAAAATATTTTTGCCAAAAATGGCCTGATAAAAAAATCACTATTCAAACGACTTTTAGCAAAAGGACTACCGTTATTCTCAGCAAATAAAAAAGCCTTGCAGCAGTTTTGCCCAGATGATTATTTGCAGAAATTAGAGGGTTTAAGTGGCAATAAAGATAACGACAACAACGGTATCAATGGCAATGTTGATTTAAATCCTACTCAAGCACTCAATAATCGTCTGCGGGATGCTTTCGTTGAGTATTCAGGTAGCGCACCGACTGGCGATATGCTCGGTTTGCTAGTGTGTCGTAATGCAGGCTTGTACTTCAGCCCAGTCAATTTTTATTTAGGTTTCGATGAGCAGCAGATCCCAACGCATCTGTTAGCTGAAGTTTCTAATACGCCATGGGACAAACGTCATTGTTATGGGTTTTTACTCGACGGTGAAGACACGGAATTTTGTCATGATAAAGATTTTCATGTCTCACCTTTTAATCCCATCGATCAGCTCTATCGCTGGCAGGTTCAGGTAAAAAAACAGCCAGATAACTGTTTGCAAGTTCGTATCGCCATTAATATCAGTGATGAGCGTGGTGAAGTGCTAAAGACGGGTATAAAGATGTCTGGCGTACCAATGACTGATATCTCTATTCGCAAAAGCTTACGACAAAACCCAGTGATGAATCTGACTTCTTTGACTCGTATCTACTGGCATGCTTTTAAACTCTATGCCGTCAAAAAAGTCCCTTATATTAATTATGATGAAAAGCTAGCAGATAGCCAACAGCAAAAATAAAACAGTTAAAAAGACAGCCATTAGCAATTCAAAGCCATTAGCTATTTGAAGTCATTAACAATCTAAAAATCTCATGAATGTTAGACCAACCAATAAAGCATTTAGACAAGGATAAATACACGATGCCAGCCAGACTGACCGATCGAGCACCTGTTTCAACATTAGAGAGATTAACTGCACAGATGAGTAAAGTGGTCAATGAGAGCGCTGTCTTAAAACCCGTCAGTGGCGGGGTCAATAAAGTGGCAAGGAAGTTGATATTTCGCGCGTTGCAGCATATACAGTTTGGTAGCCTTACTCTCATCGAATCGTTCGGTAATGAGGCACCTAAGACCAGCTGTTTTGGCAGTGAGTCTACTACGGTAGCCAGTAGTTCGGCAGTGGGTCGTCACTCCTTACATGTCTCCTTGACCATTCATGATCCAGCTGTCTATCGTCAACTACTACTTGGCGGCTCTATTGCGCTAGCAGATAGCTATATCAACGGCGAGTGGGATACGGATGATTTGACGGGTTTGATTCGGTTGGCAGCTCGTAACTTGGCTGTATTGAATAAACTAGAGAATCGCTTTGCAGGTGTCAGTAAAGCCTTTGAAAAAGCCAAGCATCAACTGCGTAGCAATGATAAGTCTGGCTCCAAGTCAAATATTCTAGCTCATTATGATTTGGGCAATGACATGTATCAGCGTTTTTTAGATGACACAATGATGTACTCGTCAGCGGTATACCGTACGCCCGATGTGTCTCTTAGCGATGCCCAACAGCATAAACTGGCGCTCATTTGTCAGCGACTACAGCTTAGTGCTGACGATCACGTGATTGAAATTGGTACCGGTTGGGGTGGGTTTGCTATTTATGCTGCCAAACACTATGGCTGTAAAGTCACCACGACAACCATCTCTGATGCGCAGTATGGCGAGGCACAGCGCCGAGTCGAAGTAGCTGGGCTGTCTGATAAAGTGACGTTACTCAAGCAAGATTATCGCGAGCTGACAGGGCAGTACGACAAGTTAGTCAGTATCGAGATGATTGAAGCAGTCGGGCACGAATACCTGCCGACGTTCTTTGCTAAATGTAATAGTTTGCTCAAGCCAACAGGATTGATGGTGCTGCAGGCAATCACCTTTAACGATCAAAACTACCAAGACTATGTTAATTCGGTCGATTTTATCCAGACGCACATTTTCCCAGGTGGTTGTCTGCTATCTAACCAAGAGCTGACTACCCAATTTACTGAGCAGACCGATATGGTCGTCAAACAATTGCATGATTATGGTTTTGATTATGCGCATACGCTCAGAGATTGGCGCTTAGCATTTATGTCGCAGCGTGAAGAGATAGTTGCGCTTGGTTATGATGAAGCGTTTATCCGACTGTGGGAGTTTTACTTTTGCTATTGCGAAGGTGGGTTTTTGGAGCGCACGATCGGCGTGGTGCAGTTGACAGCAGTGAAGCCAAACAACATCGATATAATGCATTTCTCTGATTTGCCAGCTGCCGTCTTAAATCATAAAACAGTTTTAAACGATGATACAGTCTTTAATGATGAAGATATGTCAGACACTGCGACTATGTAGATGTTTTGATGTGGATATGGTTTCGTTTTAGCGCTCGTAAGGTCTCATAACGCATTAACCGTTTGAGACCCATGTATTAAAAGGTTGTACATTGAGATATTTTATATTGTTTGAGTAGCGCGTCTATCAAGGAACCCTGAATAGCGTGTCACCGCTAACGCCTCATCGACATTATAATTTTCTACGTTTTTATTCATTTTATAAGAGGTAATATCATGGGTTACGTTTTTATTTATCTCGCCGCTGTGGTTATCTTTTTGGGTGTTGATGCTGTTTGGCTGACGACCATGAAAGGGGCTTTTTATGAGTCGCGTATCGGACATCTATTGGCTGATGAGCCAAACATGATGGCTGCTGGCGTGTTCTATATGTTTTATATATTGGCGCTTTGTATCTTAGTGCTGTATCCGCAAATCAAAGCAGGCGCATCTGTCGGTCATATTTTCTTGCTTGGTGGTTTGATTGGACTGATGGCTTATGGTACTTATGATTTTACCAATTTAGCATTATATAAAGGATTTACCTTAGATACTGCGTTAGTAGACTTTGCTTGGGGTGGGATTTTGACGGGTACGGTAAGCGCTGTTGTTGCATGGTTGGCTTATCGCTTTCATTGGCTCAGCTAAATATTATTAAGTCATTAAATCTGTCATACTGGCATGCAAATATATACACATAAAAATTTCTAAAAATAAGGATCATCATGCCACAATCTAACACCAGCACATCCGCTCAAAAAGCTCCCTTAAACAGTGAGCTATACATGTCGATACTCATGACGCCCGACATGGCGAATTTCATTGGCAATGTGCATGGTGGTGATTTGTTAAAGATGCTTGATCAGGTGGCTTATGCCTGTGCCAGTCGCTATAGCGGTAACTATGTAGTGACACTGTCTGTCGACCAAGTGATGTTTCGAGAGCCTATCTATGTGGGTGAACTGGTGACCTTTGCTGCCAGTGTTAACTATGTGGGAAATACGTCGATGGAGATTGGCATTCGTGTTGAAGCGGAAGATGTGCGTGCTCGTACCGTTCGTCATACCAATAGTTGTTACTTTACGATGGTCGCTATCGATGATAAGGGTAAGCCAACAGCAGTGCCACCACTTGAGATTAAAAATAATCTGCAACAGTGCCGTGCTGATGCTGCGTTAGATCGTAAAAACTTGCGTATGCAAAGCTCGCATCGTCCAAGCTGTGAGTTAAAAGAGATGGTCGGAGAGTTGGATGGTGAGCATGAGCGTTAAAATAATGGGAATATAGGTAGTGAGTTAATTTACTCTTCCTAAGTTCCTAAGTTCCTAAGTTCCTAAGTATGTATCCCAGTTATCTTGAGATGGTCACTTTGAGTCGACTATCTCGTTGAGTATCTAAATATCTATGTTTAACACGTCTGTATCGAGGCTACTATGAGTCTGAAGCCGCCAGAAACCAAATTGCAAGCCACGCCTATCGCTCAACCAACCACACGAATTGCGCGTGGTGCTGGTATGGATAGTGTAGATCCTAATCATGCTGCTAATGTTGCTACCGATGAAAGTGAGCCACACTCTGGCTCATTGACGACGGTATTGATTGCCGTCGGGGCTAACCTCGTTATCGCTATTGCAAAAACCGTTGCAGCAGTTATGACAGGTTCTGCTTCTATGATAGCGGAGTCCGCGCATTCTTGGGCAGATGCTGGCAACGGTACCTTGCTCATTGTCGCAGAAAAGAAGGCAGTTAAACCTGCGGATAGCAGTCACCCATTGGGTTACGGCAAGGAGTCGTATGTCTGGTCGATGATTGCCGCCTTTGGTGTGTTTATGGCAGGCTCTATCGTCTCCATTTATACGGGTATCACCGAATGGAATGCAGCGGAGAGTGAGACCAACTATACCATCGGTTTTATTATATTAGCAGTCGCGTTTGTGCTCGAAGGGTTTTCGTTAGGGCAGGCTTATTTACAAAGTAAAAAACATGGTGAAGCAATTAATGTCAGTGCCATCGGTTATGTGATCAATACATCTAACCCAACGTTACGTGGTGTGTTCTTCGAAGACTTGGCCGCTGTCATTGGCTTGGCGGTTGCTGCTGCTTCGATGGGCATGCATGCTTATACTGGACAGCCATTTTGGGATGCATTAGGCTCTATTATCGTTGGCATATTGTTGGGCGCTGTAGCCATATTTTTGATTAGCCGTAACCGTGACTTTTTGGTTGGTTACAAAGTATCAGAGCAGATACATGGCTATGCGTTAAGTGAGTTACTGAGTCATGCAGATATTGATAGTGTCTCGTACTTACATCTAGAGTGGGTAGGACCCAAAAAAATATTTATGGTGGCGGCAGTAGACATCGCCGGTAATCAAAAAGAGAGAGAAATCGCTCATAAGTTTGAAGCTATCGAAAACCAATTTCGCAAAGATCCGTTGTTTCAAGAAGTTATCTTGACACTATCCGTACCAGATGCAGATGTTTTGGCTTTACCGGATATAGTTACTCCATTTTAAAACTGTTACTGCGTTAACCTCGCTTGAAGTATTCAATATACATCTGTACTCGGCTGCCTTATACTATCTTTTAATTTAATCGACTATAGTCCACTAAAAAGTAGCTAACAAACCATAGGGTGATAATTATATGAGAACTTTATTTAAGAGAACTTTATTTAAGAGCGCTATACTGAAGAACACCGTATTTGCTGTATCTTTAAGCATAAGTGCTGTCAGTTTGATGGCGGTGCCAACGCTATCTGTACAAGCGGCAGTACCGACGGATGCCTCTCTATTAAAACTCATCAAGGTCACTAAGGTCGTTGAGATGATGAATGACATGTCTAGTGACAGTGGCATCACAGATCAAGTGACACAGTCGATGTTATCTTCGCTGCCGGTTGATAATTTGAGTACAGATCAGCGTCAACGTCTAGAAGGTATTATCAGTAAATATAGTAAAGAGATGACAGACAATAGCGACAGGGACAGCGTGAATCAGCAAGTTATCAAGGTTTATATGGAGACAGCGAAACAGCACTTTGACCAAGCAGAGGTTGATGCACAGATAGCATTTTATAGCAGTAAAGCAGGTCAAAGTATCATTGATAAACAGCCTGATATGATGAAAGATTATATGGCAAAAGTAATGCCCATCGTTATGGAGTCTACGATGGAAAAGGTGCAAGATATTATGCCAAGAATGGCTGCAGATATTAAAGCCCTTAAAATTGAAGAGTAATATAGAGCGTTATTAGCCTAGAATCATTCATTCCAAAAATCGTTTATATAAAAGTCTGTGAGCATAAAAAAGGTCGCCAATTACGGCGACCTTTTTTATGTCTTAAACTTACGTCTCAAACGCTCAGTAAGTTATCTGCTTGTTACTTGCTAGGGTTACTTATTAAAGTTACTTACTAGGGGCATTCGCACCGATGAACCATGCATCTTTGTCAATGATACGACTGGCTTCTGTAAACAAATCAGCAGTATCTTCGTCACCTGCATCGCCAGCAGTAGCGATTGCTTTACGCAATGTTTCGGCTACTTTCTTGTAGCGGCTAGTCAACTCGCGGACATGTTGATCGACTTCAGTAATATCTGTTGGGTAGTCGTCTAAGATAGATTCTTTTACCACACGACTGGCCAAACCGTTTGGTTGACCGCCCAAAATGACAATACGTTCAGCGATAGTATCTGACACTTCAAGGATACGGTCCGATGTATCATCTAATAACTGATGCACACCGATAAAGCCAGTACCTTGTAGATTCCAATGACACTGCTTACCATCTAGCGTTAAATCGATGACGTTGGCTAAATTTGCATTTAACAGCTCTACCATGTTTTTGGCTGTTTCGTCTGATATTCCACTTGCGTAACGTTCTCTCATATCTTACTCCATTATGTATTTTGTTTTATTGAATTGAATATTTAGCTTATTGTTATTTGATAGGTTATATCGGTACTGCTTGTTGATTCGTTATAAATAATAGCAGCTTAAATCGTTATTGGAACCCTCAAGCGTTAGGCTTTGTTGAGTGGTCGTGTAAGGAGTTTGTTAACCATGAAAAGCTTTGTAAATATAGCCAAAATCATGTGAGTTTTTTATAACTGTCTTAGACTTTTTGCCAAAACAGGCGTATACAATATCGGTCTTATGCACCTGTATATAAGCTAGGACTGGTATCCACTAGCATCGTATTCAGCCCATGATTGTCCTTTAAAAACCGACACTCAGACCCCATATTGTTATAAACCTTACCTCATTATAAGAATTAGGAAGAAAGCCATTATGCGTATGCCTGAACCGCGCTCATCGCGTCAGTTAAATCAATTGGCCACTCAGCTCCAAGGCGAGGCTGAAATTAGTGGTGTCAATGCGTCAGGGACGCAAATATCGAGCCGTGCCTTTGAGATGGTCACAGATTTTGAGCCGGCAGGGGATCAGCCACAAGCGATCAAGAAGCTAGTCAACGGTATTAACTCGGGTATGGATGAGCAGTTGCTATTGGGTGTGACGGGTTCGGGTAAGACGTATACCATGGCGAAGGTAATTTCTGAAACCCAGCGACCAACCATTATCATGGCGCATAATAAAACGCTTGCGGCTCAGCTGTATGGCGAGTTTAAGTCATTCTTCCCTAACAATGCGGTTGAGTACTTCGTTAGTTATTATGATTATTACCAGCCTGAAGCTTACGTTGCAGCAAGTGACACCTTTATCGAAAAAGACAGCGCCATCAACGATCATATCGATCAGATGCGTCTCTCAGCCACGCGTGCCTTACTAGAGCGTCGTGATGCGATTATCGTGGCGTCAGTATCTTGTATCTATGGTTTGGGTGATCCTGAAAGCTATCTAAAAATGCTACTGCATGTGGTCGTGGGCGATAACATAGATCGTACGGCGACGATTAAGCGCCTCGTTGAGATGCAATATATGCGCAACGAGTTAGATTTTGGCCGTGGTACGTATCGCTTGCGTGGTGAGCTGCTAGATATCTATCCGGCTGAGTCTGAGCAGTTGGCCGTACGTGTGCATTTATTTGATAATGAAGTAGAGAAAATTACTTGGTTCGATCCATTAACGGGCAAGACCGTGCGTAGCGTGCCACGCATTACCATTTATCCAAAGTCGCATTATGTGACGCCGCGTAATAAGCTGGAAGCGGCTAGCCATACTATACGCGCGGAGCTAGAGCCACGATTGGAGTACTTCCGCGAGAATAATAAGCTGATAGAAGCACAGCGCCTCAAAGAGCGTACTCAATATGATCTTGAAATGATACAGCAGCTCGGCTACTGTAACGGCATCGAAAACTACTCGCAGCATCTGTCTGGTCGTCCGTCAGGGGAAGCGCCGCCGACGTTGTTTGATTATATTCCAGAAGACGCACTGTTGTTCCTTGATGAGTCACACGTGACCGTCTCACAAATTGGCGCCATGTATAAAGGCGATAGATCACGTAAAGAAAACCTCGTCAATTATGGCTTTCGTCTGCCAAGCGCGATGAACAATCGGCCAATGAAGTTTGAAGAGTGGGAGCGTATCAAGCCCAAGACGATTTATGTCAGTGCCACGCCAGCCTTGTATGAGTTAGAGCACAGCGAGCAAATCGTCGAGCAGGTGGTGCGTCCTACTGGACTGATTGATCCTGAGATTGAGATACGTTCGGTGCTGACACAGGTCGATGATGTGCTATCAGAGATTACCAAACGCCGCGAAAAAGATGAGCGCGTCTTGATTACGACGTTGACCAAGCGCATGTCAGAGGATTTAACCAGTTATCTAAAAGAGTACGATGTTAAAGTCGCTTATCTGCATTCAGATATCGATACTGTTGAGCGTATGCAAATCATTCACGAGCTGCGTACTGGCGTGCATGACGTACTGGTCGGTATTAACCTGCTGCGTGAAGGTCTTGATATGCCAGAGGTCTCGCTAGTGGCGATATTCGATGCTGATAAAGAAGGTTTTTTGCGTTCTGAGCGTGCTTTGATTCAGACCATTGGACGAGCTGCGCGTCATATCAATGGTAAAGCCATTCTGTATGCCGATCGCATCACTAATAGTATGCAAAAGGCGATAGATGAGACCGACCGTCGCCGTGAAAAACAAGTGGCGTTTAACCTTGAGCATAACATCACGCCAAAGGGAGCGCGCCGTAGTATCACCGATAAAATAGACACGGGTGACGATCAGAATGCCAATGACAATCAGGTGATTCCAATCAAGAGCAATCTGCCTGATGTTGATATCAGTATTTTGCGCAGTCCTGATTTGCTTGCCAAAGAAATCAACCGCCTTGAAAAGCTCATGAAACAGATGTCGCGTGATTTGAAGTTTGAGGATGCGGCAAAAACGCGTGATAAAGTATTAGAGTTAAAAGCACATTTAATCTAAGGTGTGATTTGGCATTTACTCAATAATATAAATGATGAGTTGCATATCCTGTGGCTCATTTTTTTATGCAGCATTTGATATCAGAATCCTTGTAATAATAATCGATGCCACTTACCATATCAGCACTTATGAAAGTGAGTCTCTCCATCCATAAATCATATCATTTCAAATAATGAGAGCAGTGACTAACAGTCGTAAGAACTTTCAGTCGCAAGCATTTTGTCTAATAGACTTTGCGAGTCTAATACTGACACTGCGAATTCAATATTTGGTATGAGTACTAACTAGGCGTATTTATATTGTGCTTACCAATAATTTAATAGAATTAAACTCTAACGAAAACTCACTAGGTATGGCAAACTCTGCCAAACAAGCCGTTATCGACTCCTTAAATGTCGGGTTTCGTTATCCGGACGAACAACGTGCTGCCCTTATCAGCCGAATTGCTGATATAAACGGCGTTACGGAAAACCAAATCTCTCTAGGCTGCGGCTCTAGCGAAAACATCCGTACGGTTGTACAGATGCTGAAAAACAAAGCCTTGAGAGAAGGCAAAAACTTCCAAGTGGTCGTACCGCATCCAACCTTTGCCTATGCTGAGTTATATGCGACCTCTATCGATGTACCTGTATTAAAAGTACCGTTAACACATGAAAGCTATGCCTTTGACTTGCAAAATATGCAAAAAGTGGCTGATGACTTTGACGGAATAAGCTTGTTTTATCTGTGCAATCCCAATAACCCGACAGCGACGATTACTGATACAAATAAGCTGAAAGAATGGGTAGGGAGCGCACCAGACAATCATTATTTCTTACTAGATGAAGCTTATTCAGAGTACGTGACAGACTCAAGCTTTGAGAGCGGTGTTACTTGGATAAGGGAGCCGCATTCAGACAATATCGTTGTCGTGCGGACCTTTTCGAAACTGTGTGCGCTCGCGGGCATGCGTATCGGCTATGCGGTTGCTAGCCCGCAAATGACTGCTAAGCTAGAAGCGTTCATATCAATTGATAATACCAATTTATCAGGTGCTGTTGCCGCGATGGCGACCTTAGATGATGACGAATTTTTGGCATTGAGTTTACGTACTGCCAACCAGTCCCGCCAGATGGTCGAGCAGACGTTAGATGAGCTTGGTCTGCGTTACTTGCCATCGCAGGCTAGCTTTATATTCCATGAGATAAAAGGCGATGTACAGACCTATATCGATAGAATGCGCGAGCATGGCATTGCCGTCGGTCGTGAGTTTGCGCCTATTACTGGTTTCAATCGTTTGACGCTTGGCAGACCTGATGAGATGGCAGTATTTGTAGAAGTGCTTAAGTCATTTCGTGAGAAGGGTTGGGTGTGATTTTCATTGGGTTAAGCGGTTAGTTTGCATCTGGTTTTTACCAACCTTAAACGCAGTTTTACACATTACCCCTTAACAAACATCCGTCCTTCTAATAGGATAAGCAAACACAGTGTATAGCTGTTTTTGACTTATCAAGATCAAAAAATATCGAATAACAAGGACATAATTATAATGGACGTTAAAGCATTATTTAAAAAGGGCATAGAAAAACAGTTACTAGATGTGGATGACTATATATTTAAGCCTGAGCTAATAGAGATGACGGTTGAGGAAGGGGAGCTGACCTGCGTGCTAAATAGCGATGGTAGTGTCAATATTTTTTATACTAAGGCAGGAATCACTGACGTCAGAGCCGCTGCTCGAAAGCATCCTTTTACTTCTTTTGCGACTGAGCTACATCATGGAATTTATGATGATGTCATCGATGATGTGGTAGGTAACGTAAATGATATTATAGACAGTCATTCTAAGTATTTCCGTCGCAGCAAAGTCTTGCCTCTTACACCTGCATTAGGAGGCAGTGATGCCGTTATTACAGAGGCTGATAAGTATTAGGTTTAACTGATTATGCTATATACTGATCATGACTCTTGTTCAAGAAATAATGTGTTCTATAGCTGGTGAGAGTCAAGATTGATTAGCGGTCGTGTTGGGTTAATATAGATATTTTGGATGATTATTCTTTTATTTTTTCCATTTCACCGAGTCGACCTTTATACATTTCAAAAATAACGTTTGGATTCCAGTCATCCATCTCAGTTTTGCCATGTCCAAGCGACATCATGGTCACCAGTTTTCCATTATTTATATAAAACTCGCAATGCCAGACTTGCTGAGTAAAGTGGTTTTTTGGCATATATCTTTCTGTTTCTGCGGCATAAACCAAACTACCGTTTCTTTCAAAATAGGCTTCTTGATAATAAGTATCTTCGCTATGAGACTCTATTTTGATGATTCGATTGTTGTTATCTAAGTTACAGATTCGCCAAAACTCTTTTTTCTTACCAAAGTCAGTGACGACATCTACCTCTATACTGCATTTTGATATATTTCTCTTAAATTCTGCATTGGTATCTGTTCGTAGTTTTTCTTTTGTATTATCTTGACTGTGTGTATGACCATTGACAGTTCCAAACAATGTCATAGCTAATGCTAATAATATGTGTTTCATAGTGGTTCGCAACATTAGTATATAAAAAAGGGCTAGGTTATCGATGATAACCTAGCCCTTTTCTTATCAATAAGCCATTAATAAATAACTTATTTAACCAAACTGGTATAGCAGCTTTGTAGTGATTTAGCGACCACGTTAGCGACCAATTCAGTGCGATAGCTTGAGTCTATGGCTGCATTACCCAATTCAATCATGGTTACTTGTTGAGGGGCTTGCTCACTGACGCAGCCACAGACGTTGGTTTTAACAGTTTCTTGCTGAGCATCAGTCATCGCAACACTAGCAACGCGCCATGCATTTTGTTTTTCGATTTCGCTGCGGCATTGCGTATCAATGGCTGATGTAAATATATTCATACCAATACTACTTGCAGTCGTCATGGCTGTGCTAGCAGTAGTGCCTGTAGTCGTGCCAGTACCTGTTGATGTACAGCCAGCTAGAGCAAGAGTGGCAAGCATAGCGGTCGAAGCTAGGAGTTTTTTCACAGAATTTTCCTTTGAGGTTTTATGATTTTTCAAGATTAATGTTTGATAGGAATTAGGGCGTGTTGACTATTCAGCGATATCACTGATAGTGTCTATCTGCGAATGTTCAACACGACTTAATGTTTGCTAGTCGGAATTAGTATTCTCTTTAGCAAGTCGTATATTATCAGCAAAATACGTTAATAACACTATCAATGCTTACTTAAGGAAAATCAAGCCACTTTTTATGTTAATCCAGCCACGCATAAGGATGGTAATAAGCGTAGACTTTGTAACCAATATATCCAGTAATTATTAGTAAACTACCGACGACAAATTTGATTTTGGAATATAGTAAAAAATACTGATCTAAATAGATTTTAACTAGAGGTGAAATCTCATATGAATCGTAAGTTACTTATCTTATGTGTCTTAATGGCTTTGATACCTAGCCTGTTTTTTATAAGAAGCATATATGTAATGTCTGATCATCATATACAGCAATGTCATTGGAAAAGCTCTGGATCAAAAGTCATGGGAGATGCATTTAGTTTTGATAACTATATTCGGCTTGAAGGTAATGTAATTTACTTAGGTAAGCAACCAACAGCACAAATAATGCTTAGAAAGTATCGTCCATATGCTGATAACATCATTATAGTTAGCGATATAGATTATTCTGAGTTGGAGATATATTATGAAAAAGGCTGTTATTAAATAGCGAAATCAAACGCATATATGCGCTGCTAAGTTGACATAAAAAAACCAGAAAAGACAAATGGTCTAAGCTGGTTTTTGATACTACTTAATGATTAATTTTATACATTTTTGCCATGCTGCTTTTGCTGAATCTCTTTCGCTAGCTTGTAGCATTCATTGATATGGTCATTAGCAATTTTTTTGAAAATCATATAACCCATGGTTGCTGCAACCATTTGACCACCCAATGGAATAAATTTTGTCACTTGTTTGGCAGCGATACGACCACCGAAGCCTTGTACTGTCTTTTTCACGATACCACGTGTCGCCATTAGTCCTGCAAAGTCAACGGTACGGTCTTTTAAAGCGCCCCAATGAACGGCTCGTGAATCTAAATCAACAGCTGACTGACGATCTTCAATTAAACCAAAGCGTTCACTGATATCAGGTAATAGCTGGGTAAGCATGCCAGCATCCACAGCGACATCAAAGAAAGGCACAGGAACGATGGCAACACCAGCAGAGTACTTAGCGCGTTTTTTGACTAGCTTTTGACATTCTTTTTTTGTTTGTTCGAGGTCTAAGCTAGGATCTATTGTGTTTGGTAGTTTTTCAGCGTTTGGTGTGGTTTTCATAAAGGTTCCTTATAAGTAATTGAAGTAAGTAATAAAAATAAAACACTCTAAAATATCGAATTATAGTTTTAATGAATAACAAATATCTCAGTTGCTATCTATTTTATGGATTTATAAGAGGCATACAATCATTGCTTTGTAGCAAAATGCATAAAAATACAGTCACTATGCACCGTTTTTGTAAACTAACCATCTCATAAAGTATAGATATAGTCTAAGAATGGCCTGTAATATATAGCTGCCCAAATAGGATTGATGGTAATGCAATAACAAGAAAAATGATAAACCGTTCCGCTAGAAATGACCATTGTGACCTTTTGCTAAAGCCAGTAGAATACACCCATGCTAAATTTAACCCCCCGTTATACCAGCACTCGCATCGACGAGTTGCCCACCGCGCTGCAGCCACTTGCTGCTCAATCATTAACGCTTGCCCGCTTATATGCTGGTCGAGGTATCACTGATCCCGATGAGCTTGAAACAGGACTATCAGGTCTACTGCCTGCAGAGATGCTACATGGCGTTACTGAGGCAGTGCGCTTGTTAGATATTGCCATTGATGATGGTCAACGTATCCTGATTGTGGGTGACTTCGACTGTGATGGCGCAACCAGTACCGCACTGATGATGCGCGCGCTCACAAAGATGGGCGCAGTCGTTGATTTTTTAGTGCCCGATCGCTTTAAATACGGCTATGGTCTGACGCCAGAGATTGTCGAGTTGGGTATCGAGACTTGTCGACCCGATGTGATAGTGACGGTGGATAATGGTATATCAAGTCATGAGGGTGTGGCTCGTGCACAGGCCGATGGCATCACTGTCATTATCACTGACCATCATCTGACGACTAAACAGACACCGCCTGCCGAGGCTGTGGTCAATCCAAATCAGCTCGATTGTGACTTTACTAGTAAGGCACTGGTTGGGGTGGGCGTAGCATTCTATGTGCTGGGACGCTTAGCCAAGCTGCGCCGAGAGGCTGGTAAGTCCACCGTACAAGTCAGTCAATATTTGGATTTGGTAGCGCTTGGGACGATTGCTGATGTTGGGGTACTAGATAAAAACAATCGTATCTTAGTCCATCATGGGTTGAACGCTATCCGTCAGGGGCGCTGTTGCCTAGGTATCTTAGCGTTACTTGAGCAGGCAGGCCGTGACCCTAAGCAGTTGCATGCACAGGACTTTGGCTTTGTCTTAGGACCACGTATCAACGCTGCTGGGCGTATGGATAATATGCGCATCGGTATTGAGTGCTTGTTGACGGAAGACTGGAGTACGGCACAGCGGTTGGCGCAAGAACTTGAACAGCTGAATCGTACCCGTCGTCAGGTAGAGGGTGAGATGCGGACGCAAGCAGACAACATTGTGGAAGCGTTGGCAGTGGAGACGGATAACGATATAGATAAAGCCAGTGATGTCATCACCCAAAGTAAGCCTGCAAAGAAGGCTGTTAATGGTGCTAAAAGAAGCATTGTGCTATATCAAGACGATTGGCATCAAGGCGTGATTGGTATCGTTGCGGGACGATTAAAAGAAAGTCATTATTTGCCTAGCATTGTCTTCGCGCCAGCAGACACGGCTCGGACAGGTGACGAGGACGCTATAAAAGGCTCCGCACGGTCTATCGCTGGCGTGCATGTTCGTGACGCGATTGAGCAAGTGGCTGAGCGTTACCCTGAGTTGATCACTCACTTTGGTGGTCATGCGATGGCAGCAGGTTTGACGATTAAGCGTGGCAATTTTGATGGGTTTGTGACAGCTTTTGATGAAGTCATGGCAGAGATGAATGATGACGTTTTCGCTGAGCAGAAATTCACAGATGGGGAATTGCAGGCGAGTGACTTTAGCTTATGGTTTGCTGAGCACTTAGCGGATGCCAGTATTTGGGGTCATGGCTTTGCACCACCGATATTTGATGGGATATTCGAAGTGCTAAGCTTTAAAGTTTTAAAGGATAAGCATCTGAAACTGTCGTTGCGCTATCCGGATGTGCAATATCCAATCGAAGCGATTTACTTTAACTTCGATAGCGATGTATGGGATTACCGTGCCGAGCAGGTACATTTGTTATTTCAGCTAGACATCAACGAGTGGAATGGCAAACAAAGCCTACAGCTGATGGTAAAGGACTTGGCTGTGGTAGAGCAGAGCTAAGATTATAAGGTATCAGTGCGTTTAAGTTTGAACGCACTTATAGCATTTGTCGCTTTTTGATTGGATATCAGTACTTCCATTCCAATGTTGGAAATTGCCAATCGTAGCGTATCGCCATCATGCGTAAGGTAAAAATCGTACTCATGGTGGCGATATCAGTAATCCAATCTGTCACGCCTAAATTGCGTAAGACAAAGTAAAGGATACCGCCGGTCAAGGCTGCGGTAATATAAATCTCTTGCTGTAGTACTAAGGGAATTTCATTGCAGATCATATCGCGGATGATACCGCCGACGATAATGGTAATAACCCCAAGTAACAATGCCACGGGTACATTCGTGCCCATGCTATCGGCAACCTTGATACCGATTAAGGTAAACGCTGCCAGTCCAATAGTATCTGAGAGTTTGAGAAACTTATCAACGCGTCTAGAATTGGGATGAAAAAATATCTGCATCACGAGTGACGATATCGTAATAACGGTCAAGTAGCTCATGTCTACCATCCAAAATAATGGATGACGATCTAAAATCACGTCACGAACAGTACCGCCGCCAATGGCAGTCACGATTGATACCAATAAGCAGCCAAAGACATCAAAGTTTTTGTGCTTGGCCAGTATCGTGCCCGATACACTACAAGCGATGATACCAATCATATCAAACACAAATATCAGCGAGCGTGGATCAAACGTAGTGATTAGTGCTTTAGGATCCACAGAGATGGCCAACATGATCAAGTCTCACTAGTTTCTGATGATGATAAATCGATATGATGAGTGCTAAATCTATAGCCACTTTTACTTTAAGTGGCCAAGCGACTAAGCAGCTAGGCGACTAGGCGAATAGAAGGCAAGTGCCAATCAAATTTGAGCGCCAACATACGTACTGCAAAGATGATAAACAGCATGATAAATTCATTAATACCAGAGGACACGCCGAATTGTTGCAAAATCAAATAAGCCACAGAGCCTGCAATGCTAGCCGTGATATAAATCTCACGCTGCAGCACTAAGGGTATCTCATTACAGATAATATCACGAAGCATACCGCCAATCATCGCCGTCCATACACCCATCATAATAGCAATAATAGGCGACATATCTTGTGTCAACGCGATTTTAAAACCAATCACGCTAAAGGCAGCCAGCCCAATGGCATCGAAAAGCTTCAATGCCTTATCAATCTTATGATATAGATGAAAGAATATTTGTAAGATGAGGGACGTCACGGTGATGACAATCACATAATTGAGGTCAGTCATCCAAAACAGCGGATGACGGTCTAACGCCATATCTCGTAGCGTACCACCGCCAATCGCATTGACCATCGCCACTAAGATACAGCCAGAAATATCGAAGCCTTTATGCTGAGCAAGCAAAGTACCTGCTATCGCGCAAGCAATCACGCCAACCATGTCTAATAAATATAACAAAATATCAGGAAAAACTAAACTATGAGACATAATTATATTATCAAGTAGTGACCGTCAAAATAGATAGCTTGGGCTGGTTTTGAAGGTGTTTATATCAATGATGAGTATATAGTTAGTATGGTTTTAGATGGTGATTTAACCATCCTTCGCAAATAGAATAAGCCCTATTATAATCAGCCCAATACCTATCAATCCCATCGACGATGGCAGGCTGCTATTGAGTAATAACATACCACCAATTAATGAAAATATCACCTCGCTGGCCTGTGTGGAATCTACACCAGCGACTTCGCTTGAAGTAACGGCTTGCTCGCGCGCATACAAAAATATAGTCGTTGCCGCAACCCCTGCCAATAAAGCCACGAGCAGAGTATTGAAAATCTGTGACGTACTTGGTAATTCAGGGCGAACTATCATGCCTAAAACCAGCCAGAATGGCAAACTCCCGACAGTCACTAACCATACTTTATTAAATGCGTTTTTCAAGAGCGAAGTTTCAATAGCGGGGATTTTTGCAATTAAGCGTGGTAGTAAAGAGGGTGGTGAGTGAGCTGAGACAGTATCTGTCGTATGGGTGATATTAGTAGTATCAGCTGCATAGTGAGCATCAATTGCAGACAGAAAGGGGCGCTCAGAGTCTAATATCTGGTTAGTATTTTGAGCGGTGAGGGGCAGTTTAGTATTGTGATTTTTGGCATTATAAGACACTTGCCAAACTAGCTGATTACCAATAGGGTAACTAAAGGCAGCAATTAATGCAGGCAGAGCACCGTAAAGCAGCATGTCCGCCATTGGTATAGCATTTACATTGGCTACCTCAGCTGCGTGTAATCCTTCGCTCACATTGACTAATACGACACCGATAAAAACCAGCAACGCATACGCAATAAATTTCTTATCAAAACGCTGTCCAAATGCTAGCAATACCAGCAGACTTGCCACTACCGTAAACATAAAGGTTGCTGCGACTACCCAACCTGAGACATGATCAGCAGCGTAGCAGATACCAGTATAGAATAGTCCGAAACCAACACTGCCCGTCACACACCAAAAGCCCCAGTGTTGACGGAAAATGGTCGCCAGCTCTCTAATACGTCCAAAGCCGTGCTGCATGACGATAATGGCAGTGAGAATCAACCACATAAAGACATAGCGTAGACTGGCTGACCAAAACCAATGACCACCAGCTGTACTCATCAGCTCGTTTAAAATAAACGTGGTGCTAAAAAATGCACCCGCCAACAAGCCCAATAAAATGAGTCTAATCATACCTACGCCTGTATCCTTGGCTTGTTACTTATACTAAATGTCCATATAGAGGATTGTTATTTGCCCTTGGCATCAGCCCAAATGATTTTGTGCAGTTGCAACTGAAAGCGTACGGGTAGGGCATCTGCTAACATCCATTCTGCAAGCTCACGCGCCAATACTGGTACTTCAGGGCTAGGCAAATTTTTACTAGCATCTTCACTGATATCATCTGCGACATTGAACATCGGAGAAAACCAAACCGTACCGACCAATTCATTCAGCTTGTGCTCAAACAGTTTGTCTTTTGCCCAGTCATAATCAGCGCGGTTCATGATGACAAACTTGATTTGATCGTGTTGAGTCAAATAGTCAAGATTTGACCATAGGTTTTTGTCGACTTCGCCTGAACTTGGTGTTTTGAGATCCATCACTTTACTGACGGCTGGCGGTACATTTTCTACCGTGAGTGCCCCTGCAGTTTCAAGCGAGATGTCATAATCATCGCTCAGCAGTCGCTTCATTAGTTCAATGGCATTTGGCTGGGCTAACGGTTCACCACCAGTCAGACAAATGCGCTTGCACGGGTGGCTTTTGATGGTGGTGATAATAGCCTCGAGCGACTGGCGCTCACCACCTGTGAATGCGTATTCAGTATCGCAATACACGCAGCGTAACGGGCAACCGGTCAGGCGCACAAATATTGTCGGCAAGCCTGAAGTGATGGCTTCCCCTTGCAAGGAATAAAAAATCTCTGTCAGGCGTAGACCCGCTTCAGGATCAGTGACAGGGATGGCGGCAGTACGTAGCGATGGCTTGGTCATAACAATGTCGATATCAGATAAAAGAATGGAGTGGTTAGGGCGTGTTAAAAATATATGCTTAGAATGACGATACTTATTTTTTAACGTTATATCGTCTAGAGAACGTTGAATCAACTAAAAACAGCCTATTGCAGAATCATGTTCAACACGATCTAGAACAAGTTTGCAAAATAAGAGTATGGGCTAATAAAAAATCGTGGAAACCGTAAAGCTTATGATTTAACAAATAATTAAAAGGGTAAGGAAAGGATTATAACGCACAGAGCAATACTACGCTGCAAAAATAAGATAAAAAAGAGATGCTAAAGCCTGACTTTAGCATCTCTTTTAATCAATACAGGTTTGAGCTGTAATATGATTTTAGGCTAAGCGTAATAGCTCGTTTACTGATGTTTTTGCACGAGTTTGCGCATCTACTTTTTTCACGATGATAGCAGCATACAAGCTGTGCGTGCCATCTTCTGACGGTAAGCTGCCTGGTACGACAACAGAACCTGCTGGTACACGGCCACGATGAATCTCGCCAGTTTCGCGATCATAGATGCGGGTAGATTGACCGATGAACACACCCATAGAGATCACAGAACCTTCTTCTACGATCACGCCTTCAACGATTTCAGAGCGCGCACCGATGAAGCAGTTGTCTTCGATGATGGTTGGGTTGGCTTGTAATGGCTCTAATACGCCGCCGATGCCAACGCCGCCTGATAAATGCACGTTTTTACCGATTTGGGCACATGAGCCAACGGTTGCCCATGTATCTACCATAGCGCCTTGATCAACGTAAGCACCGATATTGACATACGATGGCATTAATACTGCACCAGCTGCGATGAAAGAGCCTTTACGAGCAACGGCTGGTGGTACTACACGTACGCCCGCTTCTTTAAACTGCGCTTCAGTCCAATCAGCAAACTTAGTTGGCACTTTGTCATAAAACTGCACATGCTCACCAGCGGCTTGAACGTAGTTGTCATTCAAGCGAAAAGACAATAATACCGCCTTTTTCGCCCATTGGTTGACGATCCATTCACCGTCTTTCTTTTCTGCAACACGTAGGCTACCGTTATCTAGTTGCTCAAGCACTTGCTCGACAGCATCGCGCACGTCTTGTGGCATAGTGCTTGGGCTGTATTCGTTACGGTTTTCAAAAGCTTGTTCGATGGTTTGTTGTAATGACATAAAAAATCCTAACGTTAGTTAAAGGTAATTAAAAAATACATCGTACTTATAGTTAAATGTTTGCTTAGTTTCGGACTAAGATTTTACTTGCCGTATTGTCGCTAATTTAACAACTTTTAGCAAACGAGTTCACTGTGAACCTCGGCATTGAGCTTGATTATCTGACGTATTACTCTCAATCCACTCCAAGATATCTTGATAGACGATTTCATGATCTTTTTCGTGTAGTGGCTCATGGCGCATATTTGGATAAAGCTGGATGTCTACGTTACTAAAATTTTTCTTATTTAAGCGAGTGACGATTTTGCGGATACCATGACCCATATCTCCAATGGGATCATCTTCACCACTGATAAATAGCATTGGGAAGTTTTTAGCGATGGTTGTCGCCCAGTTTTTATTCAAGCCTGTTTCCATTAGAGAAAACAACGTCATAAAACCATTATTGGTAAAGTCAAAGCCCGTTAATGGATCTGCTTCGTAGATTTCGATGGCTGTAGGGTCTTCAGTTAACCATGCAAATTCTGATGAAGAGATGCGATCTTCAAGCTTGCTATTAAGGACTTTATTCATCACCTTCGCAAACACAGGATTTTGTTTTCTTGAGGCGACTTTTGCCAAAATTTTATTGACGGGCAGTAGTACTTTAGTCAATGGGTTGGCATCGGCTGTGCCCATTAAAATAGCGCCAGCAAAGGTGCCTGCATGATGCTTGAGGACGTTGCGAATAATGAACGAACCCATTGAATGACCCAAGACAAAATGCGGCACGTCAGGATGGCGATTTTTTAAGGTATCGGCCATGATAATCACGTCTTTCAACAACGATTGCACTGGATGCTCATCTCCAAAAAACCCTAAATCTGCCTCTGTTTTCACCGTTTTCCCATGACCCAAATGATCATAAGTTGCCACCGCGATGCCATGATCTGCCAAAAACTGTGCAAAGTCGCTATAGCGGCCACTGTGTTCCGCCATGCCATGTACAATCAATAAAGTGGCACTGATATCGACATCTTTATTACTGGGTTCAAAAAACTCATGGTGCAAATAGTGAGTATTGTCGGAGGAGAGAATATGGTCGTTACTGGTACTCATGTAGTATTCCTTGACGGGTTTTTATTATTTGTAATTTTGATGAATAAAATCTGATAAATAAAGAGACAGTGTATCTGAAGCATGCCAATAGTGACTATAAAGGTATAGTTACTATAAATGATATGCTAAAAAATCAAATAATTATAGGGCTTTAACGGGTTTGTTTTATTGAACGTGGATACATTTTACCTGCTTTTACTAGGTTAAGTGACCCACACAGACAGATTATTTTTAATGGTACAGTCGATTCTCTATAAAAGAGCGACAGCGTTAACCTCGCCTGAAGTATCACAGTTACATCTGCAATCGGCTGCCTTGACTCTCTTATAAACTGAATCAACTGGACAGCTAAGGGTAAGCAGGTGCTAGTAGGTAACATGCTTGCTTTAACATCATAAATATTATCGAGACTGAACAATCAAGTACCACTGTTTAATGTGCATGGTTCAAGCCATTGATGTTGTCATCGCACGTTTACAACAGACCATTCTCAAACCCGTTGCATTTCCATGTTATTTTTAAACAGAATGTCAAAGCCATGCTAATAACTTAAGCCATGCTTACCATTCAAAAATTATCGGAGGTTCTTTTTATACTGAACTGACTATACCACTGACTGATACGAAGTAGCCTATGACGAATCTGTCTAAAAAATATTACTACTAGCAGGAGCAGGTTATGCCCACATTGGGATGTTACTTGGTTGGCTCGGTATGGACATCATCGACTGATTTAAAAACGATAGATAATGGGTGGGTCAGTCTACAAGGATGTTGGATATGGTATCTCAAACAAAAAATTGATAGACGATTTGTAAAGTCCTATGACATGTAATGTTTATTTAAAAGCACAGTATGTCATCTATATATGGATGTGTAATCAACATGGTGAGTTGTGAGCGCTTATTCATAATCAGCTACCATTCATTAGAAAAAAGACAAAGTTAGGAATTTATAAATGAGGTAGTATGAATATGAAATAGTCATAAAAGCAATTGTTTACATGTCGTTATAGTCATTCAACTATAAAAGTATGACAGCGTTAACCTCGCTTGAATTATCACATATACACCTACACTCGGTTGCCTTGTACTGCCTTTAAATTGAATTGACTACTATTGCTTTTTTATGTTCACGTTATTATTTTCTTTAGCTGTACAACTAAAAGGATTTTGTACCACTATGAAATCGACTATTGAATTACTTGAGCATACGGACTTTCCTGCTATTAAACGCCAACAATTAACCATATTGCAGGTCAATATGGGTTACTTGTGCAATATGTCGTGCGTACACTGTCATGTGGCGGCCAGTCCTTATCGAACTGAGATGATGTCACGAGAGTTGGTTGAGCTGATACCTAAAGTGCTACAAGCGCAAAATATTGACACGCTTGATCTCACGGGCGGTGCGCCTGAGATGCATGAGGACTTTAAGTATTTGGTAGAAGCGGCTCGCGCACTCGGCGTCACAGTAATAGATCGCTGCAATTTGACCATTCTCATGGAAGAAGGCTATGAGGATATGGCGCAGTTTTTGGCAGACAATCAGGTAGAAGTGGTGGCCTCATTGCCATGCTATTCCTTAGAAAATGTAGACAAACAGCGTGGCAAAGGCGCATTCGATGACAGTATATTGGGATTGCAAAAGCTCAATAGCTTGGGCTATGGCAAGCCTGACTCAAGCTTGACACTGAATTTGGTCTTCAATCCGCAAGGTGCCACACTGCCGCCCAATCAGCAGCAGCTTGAAGCCGACTATAAGCGGGAGCTAAAAGAGCATTTCGATATAGAGTTTAATCAATTATTTGCACTGACTAATATGCCGATTCAGCGTTTTGGGGCAGTGCTATTGGCCAAAGATCAATTTCACCCCTATATGACACTGCTCAAAGACAACTATGTCGCTGCCAATTTAGCTGGGGTTATGTGCCGCTCAACCATTAGCGTCAATTGGCTGGGCGAACTATTTGACTGTGATTTTAATCAACAGTTAGAGATACCCGTACCCAATAAATCGCGTCGACATCTAAACGATCTGTTGACCCAAAACCCTTCTGGCGATGACATCGCTATTGCTGATCATTGTTATGGCTGCACCGCAGGACAGGGCAGTAGCTGCGGTGGCGCGTTAGAGGAAGAGGAGATGGGTCACCCAGCAGAAGAGACGATTATTTAATAATTCATCTAAAATTATCACACGTTGAAACTCAACAAAAATAAATAAACAGTTTTTGTCAGTAAATACTATTGAAGCAGACAAAAATTAAATAGCAAAACATCATCGATTCAAATGGAGCCAATCTTATGTCAGTATCTAACTTTTCAGTCAAAAACCTAGTGGTACAGCCCGTGATTGCGACAGCAATTCTATTATCCAGTGTTGCCGCTTATGCTGATTTTAACCATCAAAGCTGGGATAGTTTGCTTAACAAGCATGTCACCATGACCAATGGTGGCAAAGCCTCGGTGGTCAATTATGCTGGCATGAAAGCAGATAGTAGCAAGCTCACAAGCTATTTGGATGCCACGAGCAAGGTATCTCAGTCAGAGTTTAATCGTTGGAGTAAAAACGAGCAGTTGGCATTTTTAATCAATGTCTACAATGCGGGTACTGTCGATTTGGTATTGACTAAATATCCTAATATCAAATCTATCAAAGACATCGGTGGGACATTTGGCTCGCCATGGAAGCAAAAATTTATTCCATTATTGGGTAAGACTCGTTCACTAGATGAGATCGAGCACACCTTGATCCGTGGCTCTAAGCGCTACAATGATCCGCGCATTCACTTCGCGGTTAACTGTGCCAGTATTGGCTGCCCTGCATTGCAAGATGATGCTTTCACTGGCAAAGGTTTGGATGGGCAACTAGAGCAAGCGACCTCGAAATTTTTGGCAGACAGTAGCCGAAATCGCCTAAAGGGTAATACGCTGAGTGTATCGCCAATCTTCAAATGGTACAAAGAAGACTTTGCGACCAATTGGCGTAGTACCAACGATTTGGAAGGGTTTTTGGGTCGTTACTCTTCATCGTTGGGATTGAGTAAATCCCAAACCGCTGATTTGAAGCAAGGCAAAATCAAAATCAGTTATACCGATTACAATTGGAACTTAAATAAAAAGTAAATCTAAAATTTGGTAGATACAGGTGCTGGTCTTTATTAAAGACAGGCGAAAATGATGATGACTCATCAAAATGGTGCATTTATTGAACATCTCTATCATCGTTCCGTTGCTCAATGAAGCAGATAATATGCCGCAGCTCATTGCTCATATTAATGGTCTATATCCACCACCGTCGCAAGTGATAGTGGTGGATGGTGGCTCGACGGATGATTCGGTTGGTATTACTAGACGTTTATTAAATGATTTATCAAGTGTGACACAGCCTACTATCGACTGGCAGTTGATTGAATCCGTAGCAGGCCGTGCTCGACAAATGAATACGGGCGCTCAGCAAGCAACAGGGGATGCTTTGCTCTTTTTACATGCTGATACCGAGTTGCCAATTGATGCGATAGATAACATTCAGCAGGCAATGACTCAGTATGACTGGGGACGTTTCGATGTGCGTCTGAATAGCCGTGATCCGTTATTAAAAATTGTCGGCATGATGATCAATAAGCGTTCACGCTTAGTGAGTATCGCCACGGGTGATCAAGCCATTTTTATCAAAAGGTCTTTGTTTGAGCGAATGAATGGCTATGCTGATCAGCCATTGATGGAAGATATTGAACTTTGCAAACGTCTAAAAAGTATTGCTAAGCCTGCTTGCTTAAAAAGTAAAGTGACTACCTCAGCGCGGCGTTGGCAACAACATGGTACATGGCGCACTATTTTTTTGATGTGGCATTTACGATTCGATTATTGGCGCGGCGTATCCCCTGAAGTATTGAGGCAGCGCTACTATCGTTGAATTCACATAATTTAGATTAAGGATGCGCCCCAGCATGACTGAGCATTCAAGCCCTCAAACAACCCGTACGATAACCGATGCACAAGCACAACACCCAGACATCTGTGTCATATTGTTTGCCAAATATCCGGCGCGTGATATGGCAAAAACTCGCCTGCAACCAGCCCTAGGCGTAGAGGGTGCTGCGATTATGGCAAGGCAATTGCTGTTGCATAGTGTCGAGCAAGCCGTCGCTACTGATTTTGTCGTTGAGTTATGTGTCAGTCCAGCAGTGACAGACCCTTGTTGGCAAACCCTTAATTTGCCTGACTCACTGCAGTGGTCGACTCAAGCGGATGGCGACTTGGGCACGCGTTTAATCACAGCAAGTCAATATGCGCTGAAAAAACACCAAAAAATCGTATTGATAGGGTCTGATTGTCCCAGTCTGACGGCAGAGCGTATTCAAACTGCGATACAGCAGCTCGATGCCCATGATGCGGTTATGATTCCAGCGACTGATGGTGGCTATGTTCTACTCGGGTTTAAACAAGTTGATGGTAGTCTGTTTTCGGATATTATTTGGAGTACAGCTAGCGTGGCCGCTGTGACCCAGCAGCGTGTGGCGAATTTGGGTTGGACATTGGCATTGTTAGCACCGTTACATGACATTGATGAGCCTGAGGATTTAGCACATCTACCATCAGATTGGCTTAAGTTTGCTCAGTAGTTATGACTATACAAATGACTAGGTGATTGTGATTGTCAGCACACGCTTGTCATAGATGTATTTATATCGTATCGCTTTACTTTTATGATGTTTACTCAGACTTTAACCAGGTTTTACTCTCAATAAGGATATTGTTATGCATGACGTTGTGCAAAATTACTATGGTAAAGAGTTACAAAGTACCGATGATCTAAAAACCTCAGCGTGTTGTGATGTGAGCAATATGCCAGAGTGGCTCAAGCCATTATTGGCCAATATCCATGATGAAGTACTGAGTCGCTATTATGGTTGCGGGCTGGTATGTCCAGCGCTGCTTGAGGGCTGCCGAATTTTGGACTTAGGCAGTGGTTCAGGCCGTGATGTCTATGCATTGGCGCAATTGGTGGGCGAGAGTGGGCATGTGGTCGGCGTCGATATGACCGATGAGCAGTTAGCCGTTGCTAAAGAGCATCAGCAATATCACATCGACAAGTTTGGCTATGACAATGTGACTTTTTTGCATGGCTATATCGAAAAGCTAGATGAGCTTAATCTTGCAGATGGCAGCTTCGACATTATTGTCTCAAACTGCGTGATTAATCTCTCACCAGACAAAGCAGCCGTTATGGCCAGTGTCCAACGTTTACTTAAGCCTGGCGGAGAGTTTTATTTTTCTGATGTGTATGCTGACCGCCGTATTCCGCAACATTTGATCAATGATCCAGTTTTGTATGGCGAGTGTTTGAGCGGCGCATTGTACTGGAAAGACTTTACCCGTCTGTCACGAGAGGCAGGGTTTTTAGATGTACGTTTGGTCGAGGATCGTCCACTTGAAATTACGGATCCTGCCTTGGCTGCCAAAATTGGTGATATCCAGTTTTTCTCTGCTACTTATCGTTTGTTTAAGATTGCAGCGCTCGAAGATGCTTGCGAAGATCATGGTCAAGCGGTTATATACAAAGGAACTATCGAGCAGTCACCGCATCGTTTTGATCTTGATAAACATCATGCTATCGAAGCGGGTCGCGTATTCCCAGTCTGTGGCAATACGTTTAGAATGCTAAAAGAGTCTCGCTTTGCGCCGCATTTTGAGTTCATCGGTGATGACAGTCGTCACTACGGTATTTTTGCAGGCTGCGGTGAGCTGATGCCATTTAACCAGTCTGTGATGCTAACCTCTGGGTTAGGCGGTTGTTGTTAAAACTAAGATATTGACATTAGCAAAGGCCATTAATTCACTTAATGGCCTTTTTTATGAGTCATTCGTTGTTGATGCTTGTATATTGGCAGACGCTATAGAAATAGCGGTTTACTGTTTAAACGATTGATTTTCGGTTAAATACTCATTTATCGACATGTTTATCAATGTTTATCAATGTTTATCAATGTTTAGGAAGCAATGCCGCCAATCGAGTTTTGGTTGCCTCATCCATCATATCTACTGATGTCACCAGTGCCTGAGCAAGCGCATCATGTGCAATTGAGTCAGGCGATTCAGCGGCAATCAAAGCGACCGCTTCTTTAATCACCTTTTGAGCGTTATCTGCATTTTTCATTAGATTTTTTATCGCATAGTCTGCACTGACGGCTTCTTCAGTCGGATGCCAACAATCAAAATCTGTCACCAGTGCCAAGGTCGCATAAGCAATACTGGCTTCACGTGCCAATTTGGCTTCTGGCATATTAGTCATACCGATAATATCTGCCTGCATCTGACGATACCACTCTGACTCCGCACGAGTTGAGAACTGTGGTCCTTCGATACAGACATAGGTCGCTTTTGAGTGACTGGTGCCTTCTGCAATATCTGCATTGTCATAGGCACGCGTCAAGAGTTCTGCTAGGGCAGGGCAAAGCGGATCGGCCATTGATACATGAGCGACCGCACCTGCACCAAAAAACGTACTCACTCGCTGCTTGGTCATATCAATCATTTGATCTGGAATGACCATATCTAGTGGTTTAAGTGATTCTCGTAGAGAGCCTACTGCTGATACGGACACGATGTAGCGCACCCCAAGCGTTTTTAACGCATAAATATTGGCACGATAAGGCACTTCAGACGGCGTCAGTCTATGACCTTGACCATGCCTCGTCAAAAAAGCAACGGTCACACCTGCTAACTCACCAAGGACAATATCATCAGAAGGAATACCAAAGGGCGTGTCAATAGTGATATGACGCTTGTTGATGAGCGCATCCATTTGATACAACCCGCTACCCCCAATGATAGCGATATCCGCAGACAGTGGTGCTTGTTCTATAGAGGTTGTCATAAGTATTATCCAATTTTAGTTGTCAAAGACAACCTTGCTAATATAGAAGAACTTTCTTGTTATTGGCGCTTATTAATATTTAAAGAAAATATAGCAGAAACTGAGTGGTAATAGAAAGCAATCAAAAATAAGTACTGGGTCAGATTTTAGGTGTTACCTATAACGAGATATTGTCACAATTAAAGTAGATGCTGTCTCAAATAGGCAGTATGTGCCATCTATATCTGGTTTTGATAAAGGTTTGTAATACCCTCAAACTTTGCTTGGATAGTTGATGATAGGAACGCAGTTTTATATAGAGGAACTATGTATATATTCAGATTTGATGATAAAACGCTAGTATGCCTTCAAACAGCTTCAAATATAAGGTATTGAAAGCAAAAGAGAAAACAGTCTGTGGTTTATTTATTGTAAAAATTGCTATATTATTACAAGTCTGTAACGCATTAATAAGCATAAGTTAATGCGACCCTATGTATTAAATTGATTACTTCAAGGATGAATTCTATGCTCAACTCTTTCAAGTCTCCATTATTATTGTCAGCGATGCTAAGCGCTACGTTAGGCCTAGCAGCATGTTCAGAAAGTAGTGATACCACAGCCACAGATAGTACTGCAACAGATGGCGCTGCGACTGACACTGCTGATAATAAGCTAGATACCAAGTTTCTTACCATCGCTACTGGTGGTGCGTCAGGCCCTTACAACATCATTGGTACGTCATTGTCTGAAGTTTATGTCAAAACCTTTGGTGTAAACTCAAAGACACAAACCACGGGTGCTTCAGTTGAGAACGTCAATTTATTGACCCAAGGCAAAGTCGACATGGTATTAGCACTCAGTGACGTGGTCACTGATGCAATCGAAGGTAAAAACAACTTTGAGAAGCCAATTACTAACATTCAACAGATTGCTGTCTTATACCCTAATGTCGTGCAAATCGTCACGACAAAAAAATCTGGTATAAAAACAATTGAAGATTTGAAAGGTAAGCGTATCGCTGTCGGCGATCAAGGCTCTGGCACAGAGGTCAATGCTCGCACGTTATTGGAAGGGTTTGGTATCACGTATGACGACGTCACCGTTGATTATCTAGGCTTTGCAGAAGCCGCTGATGGTATGAAAGCAGGTAAAATTGAAGCGGCCTTCTTTAGTAGTGGTCTTCCAAACTCATCTTTGATGGAGCTAGAGCAAGGTTTAGACTTACAGATTGTCAGCATCGACCAAGACAAGCTAAAAGAAATCATCGCAAGCAAGCCTTATTTCAAAACCTTTGAGATTCCTGCTGGCACGTACGGTAACGAAGCCGCTATCCCAACGGCAGCAATTATGAATGCGCTATTGGTTAGTTCTGATCTATCTGAAGCTGATGGTTATAAATTAACCAAAACGTTATTTGATAATTTAGAGGGTCTAAAAACCGCTCACCAAGCAGCCAACGACATCAGCCTAGCAACCGCTCGTGAAGGTATGGTCGCTCCAATCCATCCTGGTGCTAAAAAATACTATGACGAACAAGCAGCCAAGTAATTCATTAGGGCTAACAGCTGGCGCAGCATTTATTGCCGCGCTGGTTTTTTTTACGTTATGGATGGGAGTTATTCTCCAGCCTGTAGTTGAAGTGCGCGTCGCAGGGGTAGAGGGCGCTGATGATACGGTTTGTTATTTCGTTGAGCCTGACTTTCAACTGCGATGGATACATTCTGTAGAAAAACAATGGTGGGAGGAGCAGTACCAACGCATAGACGGCAGCAGTACAGAAGCTGCTGAGCTGCTACTGACCACAACCTATTTTGAAGCTTTCGGTGCAGGTACTCCTTCCACCGAAATGCTTGCTCCCGTACAAAAACCTGGCTATCTGGGTTACCAAATCAATGAGAAGTTACCTAACCTCAATTGGGTGGTATCCAGACTGACCAAAGGTGAGATTGATTATGGCGACCATCGTGTTTTAATTCACCAGTTGGTGCCAGATTATTCTGAAGTAACGATCATGCCGAAAATGTATGGTTTCATTGATAGATTTAACAAGGACTTTTGTCATGACATCCCAAGTGACGGATCACGGTAGCGTAACTACCAAGCCAGACGCTCATGTTGATACCGACGCTGAAGCTGCGGCAATCAACAAAGCAGTATTGGAAAAATATGACCGAGAGTCAATCACGCGTCATATTACCCAAGGACCAGTGAAGTATTTGATCGCTGGGGTTTGTATACTCTATTCACTGTTTCACCTTTATATTACCTTTAATCCAATGCCAGCATTGCTACAACGCTCTGTGCATGTAGGTGTTGGTTTTGCATTAATATTCTTGATTTTCCCTGCTAGCAAAAAAAGCAGCCGAAAAAGTGTGGCATGGTATGACTGGATTTGGTTTGCGCTGTCGCTATCTGGCATGGGTTATCTGATTTATGAGTATCAAGATATTGTGACCTCACGTGGCGGCATGGCAAATCAGGTCGATGTGATATTTTCTCTGATTACCGTGGTCTGCGTGCTAGAAGGCAGTCGCCGTATCACTGGTTGGATTTTACCGATCTTAGCAGGGATATTTTTGGCCTATCCATTTGTCAGTCATTTGGACTTTATGCCCGATAGATTATTGACTCGTCCTTATGACATGGGTGATATATTTGGTCAATTGTTCCTAAAAACGGAAGGCCTATATTCCGTTGCGATTGGCGCATCGGTAACGTTTATTTTTCTATTCATTCTCTTTGGCGCGTTCTTAGCACGCTCGGGAATGGGGCAGCTGTTCAATGATTTGGCATTGGCCATCGCGGGTCACAAAAAAGGCGGCCCTGCAAAAGTAGCGGTCATTTCTAGTGGCTTTATGGGTAGTATCAATGGCTCTGCGTTATCGAATGTGGTTAGTACGGGTGCCTTTACCATTCCGTTGATGAAAAAGGTCGGCTATCATAAAGATTTTGCCGGTGCCGTTGAGGCAAGTGCTTCAGTTGGCGGGCAGATATTACCGCCAATTATGGGTGCGAGTGCATTCATTATGGCGGAGACAACAGGCTTACCTTATAGCACGATTGCGTTGGCCGCATTATTGCCCGCGATTTTGTACTATCTTGGTGTGATTGCACAGGTGCATTTCCGCGCTGGACGCCGTGATCTAAAAGGCATTGCTAAAGAAAACTTGCCAGCGGTAAAAGAAGTATTAAAAGCCCGTGGTCATATGCTACTACCGATTGTGTTTTTGGTTTTCTTATTAATCAAAAATGTCCCTGTCGGCTATGCAGCGGCTTATACCATCGGGTTCACTGTTGTGATCAGTATGTTACGTGCTGAGACTCGCATGGGGTTGTCTGATATTTTGGGTGCATTAGAAGATGGTGCGCGCCAGTCGCTAGCGGTAATGGCTGCTTGTGCGGTCGTCGGTATTATCATTGGGGTCGTGAGTTTGACCAGCTTTGGTACGGTGATGACATCCTCTATTGTCACGCTAGGTGCAGGCTCATTATTCTTTACGCTCATCTTAACCATGTTGGCATCTATGGTTTTAGGTATGGGACTACCGTCTATTCCTGCCTATATCATTACAGCAACGATGGCAGCACCTGCACTAGCTGGCTTTGATATTCCAATTTTATCAGCGCACATGTTTGTTTTCTATTTTGGTATCTTTGCCAATATTACTCCACCTGTGTGTTTGGCAGCCTTTGCAGGTGCGGGTATATCCGGTGGTGATCCGATGAAAACGGGTTTCTTGTCATTGAAACTTGCACTTGCCGGATTTATCGTGCCGTTTATGTTTATCTATAATCCAACGATGCTAATGATAGATCCAACAGGTCTGGCAGTCACGGCGAAAGATTTCCCACTGCCTCCTATTGTGGATATCATCACCGTGGTAGTAACGTCAATCACTGGTGTGATCGCCTTAAGCGCTGCGCTTGAAGGATATTTCAGAGGCGGAATGAATACACTCACCCGTGTCATTTTGGTTGTTGGTGCATTGTTGTTGATTTATCCTGAGATCATCACTGGTGTTGCAGGCGCTGTTATTGTCCTTGGTATTGCTGTGTTTAATATTAAGACGAGTGAAGCACCGACACCGACGTTAAGTGTCTAGTATCAACCCCAAAAAGTTGATTAGTTGTGTCAAACTCGTTTAGTCTACAATACGTAGTACTTGCACTTGTTTTCCTTACTACTCAAATTTTTGTGAATGATATGAATGTCTAAGTTTTAGGCATTCATATCTATTACATCGATATCTTAAATCAGTCATAAAAAAGGGTGAATAACAAATTTGTTATTCACCCTTTTTCTATGCTCATTTACGCTTAGTAGCTTTTCTTAGCGAACGCTTTCACATCCACCATATTGTCAGATTAGCAGCCAAGCTTGCCTTCTGCTGCCAATGCTTTTTTGCTACGGATTGGTGCAGGGCAGTCTTCGCCGTAGTACTGACGATCTGCAAAGTAGCTTGAGCGTACCATTGGGCCTGCCCAAATATTAAAGAAGCCGATTTTTTTGCCGTAGTCCATATAACGCTGGAACTCATCTGGATGGACATAGCGATCAACAGGCGCATGGTTTTTACTAGGTTGTAGATACTGACCAACCGTAATCATATCCACATTATGTGCCTTTAAATCGTCAAGCAGCGCATAAATCTCTTCTTCGGTCTCGCCAAGGCCGACCATAAAGCCGCACTTGGTAGCGATATCTGGACGACGCTCTTTATATAGTTTGAGCAAGTCGAGTGAATGCTGATAATCAGAACCCGGACGGAATGCTTTATACAGACGTGGCACCGTTTCAATGTTGTGATTAAACACGTCTGGCGGCGTTTCCGTTAGCAAATCCAACGCGATATCCATACGACCACGGAAATCAGGTACCAATATTTCAATTAAGCAGTTCGGGCTAAGGGCACGTGATTCGTTGAGTACTTCAACGAAATGCATGGCACCACCATCTTTTAGATCATCACGATCCACAGAAGTAATGACTGCATACTTGAGTTTTAGACCTTCAATCGTCTCAGCAGTATGGCGTGGTTCATCAGCATCTAGCTTATTTGGACGACCATGGCCGACATCACAGAATGGGCAGCGACGCGTACAGATATCACCCATGATCATAAAGGTCGCCGTACCGTCAGCGAAGCACTGTGGCAGGTTAGGGCAGGCCGCTTCTTCACAGACGGTATAAAGCTTTTGCTCACGCAACGTGGCTTTGATACGGGCTACTTCAGCAGGCGATGACATCTTGACCCGAATCCAATCTGGCTTTTTCTTTGCCTCGACGGTCGGGATCACTTTAATTGGGATACGGGCAACTTTATCGTAGCCACGCAGCTTTTCGCCTTGAATGGCTTTTTTGGGTTTGGCCTTAGCAGCAGGTACATAGGTTTGTACGGCAGTTGTCATAATAAAATTATCTCTTAACCCTTTATCTTATAAGGGTTTATGGAATTATTAGAATGTGTTGTGAGTGAGGACATTATAACAGAAATTCAAGGGGTAGCTTTTAATCAATCTTGTTAAGATTACTACGACTTGTCTCTTTACCATAGTTTTAAATATCTATGTCAATATCTAACTCATTCAGGATTTCTATGGCAGCACGAAACGCTTCTTGGGTCGCGGGTGCGCCGCAGTAGGGTAAGCTGTGCATGAGTACTTCTCGAATCTCAGCGACACTAGCACCATTATTGATAGCGCCTCGAATATGTCCTTTTAGCTCATTGGGACTTTTTTGAGCAATTAAAAAAGCGATAGTGATTAATGAGCGATATTTGCGTGGTAATACTGAGTCATCTTGCCACGTACTACCCCAAGCATGCTCAACGATCCAATCCTGTAATGGTTGAGTAAACCCAGTCGCGCTATCCAGTGAGCGTTTGACATGTTGCTCACCCATTACCTCGGTGCGAACTTTTAGACCGTTGTCATAATTGGTATTGTTTTCTTTATCATTCATTTTATTATCCTCACTGGCTGTTTATATGTGCTAGCTATGTATGCTAATAATATGTGCTACTTTATTAAGTTGCTGTGCTAGAGTGCATTAAATGACTAAAGCACATTTGAAAAAAGGCATGTTTGAAAAATAATATCTTACAAAAGATTATAGCAGTCATGTAGCGTCTATTTAATCGAAAATCATAAAGCAGTATATGAGCGTAGCGCGCGACGTATAAGTTATAAAAGACCGTTTAAGCGTATTGTTTACGGTACTATTTTTATAATAAATGTCCAATATGGCCTTATTCTAAGCCTTTTCCAAGCTGAGCCATTAACATTTAGAGCGTTTTGAGCTATGATTGCACAGATAATTATTCCATCTAGTACATGGACGCAGGCTGTCATACTGACTACCCAACGTAATGTGCTAAACACCAACTGACGAGGACGACTATTGTGTTAGAAGCTTATCGTAAACATGTCGAAGAACGTGCTGAGCTAGGAACGGTTCCGCTACCACTGAATGAAAAACAAGTAGCAGAGTTGGTTGAGCTATTAAAAACGCCACCTGCAGGCGAAGATGCATTCTTGATGAACTTGCTAGAAAACCGTATTCCTGCTGGTGTTGACCAAGCTGCTTACGTTAAAGCGGCTTTTTTAGCTGCGATCCTTAAGGGTGAAACATCATCACCACTTATCAGCAAGCAAAAAGCAGTTGAAATCTTAGGCACTATGCAAGGTGGCTACAACGTTCAGCCATTGGTTGCTGCACTAGATGACGCGGAAGTAGCACAAGATGCAGCTGAAGCATTGAAAAAAACTTTGCTAGTATTTGACGCGTTCAATGACGTGACTGAAAAAGCAGAAGCTGGCAACACTATTGCAAAAGAAGTCGTTCAATCTTGGGCAGATGCTGAGTGGTTCTTGAACCGCGCTGCGGTACCAGAGAAAACAACTTATACAACGTTTAAAGTAACTGGCGAAACCAACACCGATGACTTGTCACCTGCGCAAGACGCATGGAGTCGTCCAGATATCCCATTGCATTCATTAGCCATGCATAAAAACTCTCGTGACGGCATCAATGCTGATGACGAAGGCGTTGTCGGCCCAATGAAGCAAATCGAAGAGCTCAAAAAAATAGGCCATCAATTGGCTTATGTTGGTGATGTCGTCGGTACTGGTTCTAGCCGTAAGTCTGCGACCAATTCAGTACTTTGGTTAATGGGTGATGATATCCCTAACGTGCCAAACAAACGTGGCGGCGGTCTGGTATTGGGTAACAATATCGCGCCTATCTTCTTCAACACGATGGAAGATTCTGGTGCATTGCCAATTGAGAAAGTGAATGTTGATAACCTAAACATGGGTGATGTGTTTGACATCTATCCGTACGAAGGCAAAATCACTAAGCATGACTCTGACGAAGTATTGTCAACGTTTGCGCTAAACTCGCCAACTTTGCTTGACGAAGTTCGTGCTGGTGGCCGTATTCCATTGATCGTTGGTCGTGGTTTGACCAATCGTGCTCGTGAATACATGGGTCTTGGTCATTCGGATATCTTTGCTAAACCAGAAGAGCCAGTAGACACTGGTAAAGGCTTTACCTTAGCGCAAAAAATGGTTGGTAAAGCTTGTGGTCTAGAGGGCGTACGTCCTGGCATGTACTGTGAGCCTAAAATGACAACTGTTGGTAGCCAGGATACTACTGGTCCAATGACGCGTGATGAGCTAAAAGATTTGGCTTGCCTAGGTTTCCAAGCAGATCTCGTGATGCAATCATTCTGTCACACTGCGGCTTATCCAAAGCCAGTTGACGTTGAAACTCAGCACACACTACCTGACTTTATCATGAACCGTGGCGGCGTAAGCTTACGTCCAGGCGATGGTATAATTCACTCATGGTTGAACCGTATGCTACTTCCAGATACCGTTGGTACTGGTGGTGACTCGCATACTCGTTTCCCAATGGGTATCTCGTTCCCAGCGGGTTCTGGTCTAGTGGCATTTGCCGCAGCAACTGGTGTTATGCCACTTGATATGCCTGAGTCTGTCCGTGTACGCTTCGTTGGCGAACGTCAGCCTGGTATCACTTTACGTGACTTAGTACATGCTATTCCTTATCAGGCAATCAAAGAAGGTCTATTGACCGTTGATAAGAAAGGCAAAATCAACGAGTTCAACGGCCGTATTCTTGAAATCGAAGGTCTAGAAGACTTGACTGCTGAGCAGGCGTTTGAATTGTCTGATGCATCAGCTGAGCGTAGTGCTGCTGGTTGTTCTATCACTCTATCTGAAGCATCAGTGACTGAGTACTTAAACTCAAACATCACGCTACTTAAGTGGATGATCTCAGAAGGCTATGGCGATGCACGTACCATCAGTCGTCGTATCGAACAGATGCAAGATTGGCTAGCGAACCCAAGCCTGTTGCGTGCTGATGAAGATGCTGAGTACACGATCGATATGACTATCGATATGTCTGACATCAAAGAGCCTATCCTATGCTGCCCGAACGATCCAGATGATGCTAAAACATTAGCTGACGTCGCTGGTGATACTATTGATGAAGTATTCATTGGTTCATGTATGACCAACATCGGTCATTTCCGTGCCGCTGGTAAACTGCTAAAAGATGTACCAGCAGGAAGCCTAAAGACTCGTCTATGGATTGCGCCACCAACTAAGATGGATGCACGTCAGTTGATGGAAGAAGGTTACTACAACATCTATGCACAAGCCGGCGCTCGTACTGAAATGCCAGGTTGTTCACTATGTATGGGTAACCAAGCACGTATCGCACCGAAATCTACTGCGGTATCGACCTCAACTCGTAACTTCCCGAACCGTTTAGGTCAAGGCGCTAACGTATACCTTGCCTCTGCAGAGCTTGCAGCAGTAGCAGCGGTACTTGGTAAATTGCCAACCAATGACGAATATCAGCAGTATGCTGGTATGCTAGACAGCATGGGCGAGGAAGTGTATCAATACATGAACTTCGACCGTATGTCAGAATACACTGAAGAAGCAGATAAGATTAATGTCGCTCAGTTGACCTAGTTTTTGATGTTGTAAGACTTCTTTCTAAAGTTAGAAGTCTTACGTTCAAAACAAGAAAACCCCGTATCGTTATGATGCGGGGTTTTTTATAAGCTTTATAAATTAGAACCATCTATAATCTATGATACTAGTAATTTTTTTGAAATTTGGAGTGGATATTTTGGAAGGTATACTGAGCAATCAAATTTGGACTGCTGTAGGAGTGATCTCAACTATTATCTTAGGATTAGTTGCTATTATCGTTACCATTACATTATTCATATTAGGAAAAAAGAAAAAACGTTTAGCTTATTATATTGTTTCAAATACACAATTAGTGGGTATTGAAAATAGTATTCAAGATAAGATTAAAATATTATACGATGAAAAGCAAGTTACAAACGTCCATTTGATTTCCATTAAGTTTATTAACAGCGGTAATGAACCAATATCTGTTGATAACTTTGATAAACCTATCAGTATTAAATATGATAGCGCTGTAAATATACTTACCCATGAAATAGTGGAAAGAGTTCCTGAAAATTTAGATGCTATTATCAAAGAAAAAGAAAAATTTCTTGAGATAAAACCTCTACTACTCAATCCTAATGATAAGTTTATTGTAAATATACTTGCTAGTGATTTCAATGAGGATTTAGAAATATCTGCTAGAATTAAAGGTGTGAAAGGAATTGAAATATACAATAAATATGACTTAGAATCGTTTACAGTTATACTGAAAAAAACTCTTAAATTAACATTAATACAATTTTTTCCAGTCTCAACGGTAATCTGGGAGGAGGGAACTAAAAAGAATATAAAGTAAGATGCTAAAAAACTTATCGGTATTAGTTTGAATAAAAAATTAATTTTTAAATAATAGTATTAAATATTTGAATATAATCAAAACTCTATCTTTTAAGAGTAAAAGCCTTTTTACTGTAATTATATGAGAATTTTGACTATTTTAATTGTCAAGAGTAAAGTTAGCGATTTTAGGCATAATATTCTATTGTTCACCTTTCATATCTAGTGTTCTATTGAGAGTTGTTTCGCTATAAGCGATAGCTGGTTTCTCTCATTATTTTAGGTATAATATAGCAGCAGACGGAAACCGTGGCTCTGCACTTGTTTTATCTTTTCTATCTCGGGGCAGACTGATACTTTGATAGGAACTTTTTGTTTATGCTCAAGTGCTTTGGAGTTTTGGTTGATTACCTTATCCCCAGTTAAACGTCGTATCCTCTATGTGGCTGTCTTTTAAATTATAGCTATTATTTCTTCCACTTTTGTATTGATGAAGCTTAGCAATAGTGATGCATCAGAATCATTGTCCGCTGCTATGATGCTATCGCTCGCTGCTCTTATACAATACTGCTTTTGAAGATTGGAAGCGCCACAGACAAGTGGCACAGCGCACATTGCTGATTCGTAGTGCGCATGCGCTAATCTTTGAAATCGGTCTAGTACTGGTTTGTTTACCGATATACATCATCTAGTACGATGTCGGCTTGATCGAAGCGTTTATGATGGAAGCCGCTTTAATGGTTTTCTTCTTAATATATAACTTCGTATTCACCTTTATTTTCGATAAAATATTTACTTTACCTTACCACTATAAACCCGCGTCTGCCTCTTAACTAAAGACATTGACTAAAAAGGGGTTACCATCTTGGCAGCCCTTTTTTGATGGTATTACTAACGAATTGATATATCACCAAGGTTATAAGACAACATTTTTTATCGTCAGGCTGCGCAACTACAATCTTCCAAATTTGACAGCATAGGTCAACAAGCACCAGAAGCATAGCTATAACTTAGAGGGTCTTGTGTATTAATATATTTTTTTAATAGCTCTCTAGTGCGTTGATCATCACCTGTTATATTATCTTTAACAAACGAACAACCATCATAGAGCATCCCTGTCATTTCATAGTTTTGCGGATCAAAAATATAGAACACTTGACCTATAGCACATTTACTATCAAAGCAAATTTTATTAAATACATACTTTTTGTTAGTATCTATATCTTGTATGTACATTCCTTCTCGTTGTGTTCCCATTGCATAGATTTCTTTTTTAGTAAGATCGATAGGGCTAACAAGTTTAGAAATCATTTTTTGAAATGCTTTGTCATATCTACTATCGTAATTAGAGTTAATACCCTCTACGGTTGGTAATTTCTCATTCACTAACTCAAATGGATATGTAGTAAATTTTCCATCGCCATACTCATGAGTTAAGTACTGAAAAGGCACCTTATTATCTGCTAATTCTTTATTTAATTTATCGGTATAGTTCATTGAATCTAGTTCATGCGTTTGTATAGAAGATTCGTCTGCTTCTTCTTTTTTTGAGTTAGGAATCATTTTGAGCTGAACAACTGGTATGCTATCTATATAACTTTGATAATCTTCTTCGTTTGTGGTTTGAGCTACACTGATGAACGGTGTCGTGAAGAGGAGTATTGAAAAAAAGCATATTTTATTATTATTAAATAAGTCCATAGCTTGTCCTATAAATTAATCTTATTAAGAGGTTTAACAGCCAGAGCTATCGTCGTTATCACTATCTAAAAATAAATCTTCAATAGAGTAATTATCACACTCTGTTTGATCTGATACCTCAATAGCTTTAATCTCTCCTTTATGGTTCACGTTGCCAATAATCTACAATTCAGCCTTCTCACTAAACACTCTTAATGTCTGACCGTCTTCATCAAGCCTCCCTTTGATCTCCGTACCGCTTGTGTGATTGATAAGCCTGTAGCTGATACCTTGATCTATTAAATCTTGCGGTAGCAATTTCTTGAGATCAAACGCTTTACTAAACAACCCTGAAGTCGGTAAAGCAATTACTGGCGCACTAACCTTAGCCCCCGCAACTAGCCCTTTCTTCACCGCTTTTATCTTAATCGTCTCTGGGCATACTAGCTTAATACCACTGTCATCGATCGTAATCGACGCTCCGCCTGACGTTTGCAGCTTAATCCGCTTCGGACTCGACACATTGACCTGTCCTTACTCACTGCCGATTGTCATTGATTGCGTGCTGCCTGATTGCCGTACGATTGTTTTCGCCGTCCACAGTGTATTGCTACTTGATGCGAGGAGCGAACTGTCAAACATGCGTTGCCCCTGATGATAGTTGTAATGCGCGTAGGGGCGGGGTAGTACCATCATCGTGAGGACTGAGCATGTTGGAGACGTAGCGGTGATAAAGTTTTATTCAATTGAAAGTTTATCCTATGATAAATAGAATTTTAACGTTGATATTCTATTTTGACCACTTACATTATCAACCCTTTGTAAATTGATTCCGATTCGTGAATTGAAGTGTAATGTACTGTAGAGTCAATTGATATTTTCCCAGTTTTGGGATCGATATTATATTTTTCCCAAGATACGATATATAAGACACCTTCAAACATGATTGAATTAAGAATCCATAGTTCAAAATCCTGATTCATATAGAAAATACGTTCATTATATGAATACTCATTAAATTCATATTCATAAATATTGATAGAATCAACCTCTAACCCATCAATATTCGTATTTAACTCAAGTGTTTTAGTAGAATAATCACCATCATCATTCTTTGACCCTAAGAGCAGTCTAGTATTTAGCATGACTTTACTGTTAGCACCTGAGAAACTATCAAGGTTTATACTATCAAAACTATAATTACTAACTTTGTCGTAATATAAGCATTTTTCGGGGTAAGAAAGATTTTCAGCTGTACATGATTTTTCTAGTAGAGGTATAAATTCTTTATCAGAAATTTGTCTGATACCCATACCTGTAGAGTGTAAATCTGTAGAACTAAGTTCTTTAGATAATGTTTCATTTAAAGGAGACGAAGTTTTTGTTTCACTTGTATCTACACTACAGGAGCAAAGTGTGGCCATTACGAGTATTAAGCTATATTTAAACATATTATTCTCTACTTATTATTACGCGTTTTTCATCGAACATTGAATGTAAATGGCTGTTATGATAGGCTGCTGGTGTAGTCCATTTATATTTAGGCTTGCTATGGCCACGATACTGTGTATGGCAACCAAAATTTTTCATTGCTGTAATATATTTTTGTTCATGGTCTTGATTCGTTAAATAAATAGTATCTACACTTCTACCGTTGTTATGTGAAGTACTTGGAAAACCAGTTCCTTCCTCAAAACAACTACCTGTAGATTGTATCGCTAAACCAGTAGTAGCTAATGCACCGATAAAACATGCTAAATGCCCTGGACTAGTATATCTTCTCTGAGTATTTGAAAATGTGTACGATATTTTTACATTACCATTATTATACTTCAATGAGTCAGGCATTCTAACTAAAGTAACATCTCCAGCTAAAGCTTTGAATAGCCTCCAAAAATATTCGCCATTGTTAACTCCGTACTCTGCGATATCTCCATTTTTATACTTAACTCGTCTAGACGTCTGACCTTGATTAACTTTTTTATCATACAAAATAGATGCATTAGCTGGTTTGCTACTGCGTTTTTCTCCTTTACTCTTTTCTTTAGTGGTATTCCAATTAACAGTACAAATATTATGTTTTTTACCGTTTTTTTCGTAATATATATACTTATATTTTTGTTTATTGCTTGGAGATATATTTTTTGGAATGTACTTAATAATTTGATAATCTTCATAGATATTGTAGGTGATTATATCTTTTTCAAATTCAGGCTTCTTAGCCTTATAAACATAAGCAATACCATTCTTATCACTATTAGCGATGATAGGTCCTTTCTTAATTTCCTTACCATTCTCATTGACTATCACCGCAATGCTGATACCGACATCTGAGTCATGCGTACGACCTCTTGTGCCATTACTCCCTGTAGTAGAAGCGTTTTTACCATACTTAGTTGATTGAGTCCAATATGTCAGTCCTGATAGGGGCTTATTGGTTACTTCATCAACGAACTTTATAGTAATTTTTGCTTTATCTAAACCAACTTCTTGTGTTGGGCCTTTTGGCGTGATTTTATCATTGCGTATAACGTTACCTTTGTCAGTAGCGCTTGTATTATTGGGTTTTTGCGAAGGAGAGTTTGTACTGGATGGCACATTACTAGTAGGGCTAGTAGTACCGCTAGGATCTTCAATTAGCTTGTCAGTACTGTATGTCCATTCAGTTGCACCGTCAGTGACAATGTTTCTCGTAAATTTATTTGCTGTTACATGAATGATTTTTAGTTGCTGTCCTGCTAGTGCTTTGACAGTGGCTATGCCTCTAGCATTCGCTTTTCTAATTTCAGAAGTACGACCGCGATACACTGTTTTGAATTGATAGTTAGGTATAGGCTTTTTAGTCTTATCAACGAATTTCAGTTGCAGCGTAACGGCAGGGACTTTGAGTACTTTAGTCTGTCCATTTAAATCACCAGTAACGGGGAATGCCATGCTATAAATAGATTGTTTCTTACCACCGTCATCATCAAGATAGACGCTGATAGATTGGCTGATATCTGCTTTGATACCTGATTCGACACCTGAGTTGTCAGTTTTATGGGGTTTAATATTATTTTTATATTCGAGATGATAGGTTGTATTTGGTAATGGCTTGCCAGTATCGCCTTCAACTAGCTTTATGTTGAAAGTTACACTATCAACTTTTGATTGGCTACTACTTGCAGTTTCAATTACTTTACTAGAAGTAGTATTACCTTTATCTGACTGACTAGATTTTTGATCATTTGTATTGCTAACTATTTGATGCGGTTTGGTGTCGGTATTAAAATTACAGTTAGAGTCAACCAAAGTAATAGATTTTAATTTTTTATCCATTACTAATTTATTTATACAAGTTCGATTGTCAATTTTAAATTCTAAAGTGGAATTAAGGGGAGCATATATATATGGAATTACTCCCTCCTTATTAGTTGTGTATTTTTGTGAAAAGCTTGAATTTTCAGTAACTGTTATTTCAATTATTGAACCAGGAACTGAAGCTTCTCTAATGTCAACTAAGTTAACTGATAACACTGAATATCCATCTATATCATTGATAACTGAAGGAAGTTTTAAACTCCATTCTTTAGCAATTTCTGAAGTGCTTGTTGTTTTAAAATCTCCATTAACAATTTGTCTTGCATAGTAGTAAGAAAGGCCATCTCCAGTAATCCAACCTTTATCACCATCAATCCATCGTTTGAGTCCTAGCCCAGTAAACCAACCATCTCGCATACCTATTACAGCTGTTTTAACTGCTATATTAGGATTAGTAGCATAGTCTAAATCACGAGTTAATCTTCCACCGAGACCAAGTTTGCTATCAGCCTTTTCATAATTATCTATGTGAGTTAGATGTATATATCCTCTTCCAAAATATTCAATGCCACCTCGATAACCCAATAACTTCGCTTGTTCTCTACCATCAATTTCCTCTGAATACAAAAAATTTTGAGTCTCATGTTGGCAATTAGCTAATACACATGCAATCTGAGCATGCTGGGTTACGTTATTTTCAAAGCAAGTCTTAATAAGAAGTCTTACAGATTCGGATTTTGAGATTTCAAATTTTTTAGTAGCCATTTTTTAGCCTAATTAGTGTTATTCAGTATATTCATCGTAACGTCTAGTAGTTGTCCATTTGTAATTATTATTCAAAATTTTGATGGTGGTTTTTAAATAAACTTTATCAGCTTTATTAATATAATCTCGACTAATAACTTTAAATAACTGTAGTTTGTTGGATTTTACATGGTAATAGTTTGAAAGGTTTCCAGATCCGATTTTTTCAGAGGATACTATTTCCTTTTGAAGATAATTGAAATCTGGAACTGATTTACCTTGAGTGGTTAATTTAGAAAATTGCAAATTAGGTTCATAAGTGTTTTTATCTTTATTGTATAGATAGAAAGTATAAGACGGACTTCCGTAAATCCCTAATAAACCTGATATATATGCAAAATCACTATAACCATCAAAATTAAAATCACCGAATATAAATGTATATCTTTCATATTTAGAATATTTGTTAGTACGAGTATCTGAAGATAGCCTTTTGTTAATTTCTTGTAAAGAAGGGGTAGCTGTACTAATATTTATCATCTGATGCCAATTAGGATCAAAATTATCTTTTATTGTAACTGAAACAGGTGTGAAACAATAATCCCAAGTGTTTTTGGAACAAGTTGTAGCTTGGACTTCAAAAAACTTTACGTTGCCTGAGTTATTTAAAACATAGTTATTGAAAGTTGTATTTAATTGAGCATGGGCTTTATACATTGGGAGCATAAGTGTAAGAAACACTAAACTTGCAATTATCTTAGGCATGGTAATTTCGATATTAATATTTTTGTAGCTACTAAAAGTGTGCATGTTCTTTTCCTAAATAGTTAATTATTAGAGATTAGCAACCACAGTCACCGTGATCATGATCATATTCGCTATCTAAAGGTATTAATTCAAAATTATCATTTTCTCTGATAAAAATACTATCCAATATCAACTCAACCTTCTCAACTTTATCACCGAACACTCTTAATGTCTGACCATCTTTATTAAGTTTTCCTTCAAAATCTGTTCCTTTAGAGTGATTGATGAGCTTATAGCTTACACCCTGATCTATTAAATCTTGCGGTAGCAATTTCTTGAGATCAAACGCTTTACTAAACAACCCTGAAGTTGGCAAAGCAATCATTGGCGCATTTATTTTAGCCCCCGCAACCATCTCCTTCTTCACCGCTTTAATCTTAACCGTGCCTGGACACACCAGCTTAATACCACTGTCATCGATCGTAATAGAAGCCCCAGCTGACGTTTGCAGCTTAATACGCTTAGGACTCGACACATTGACCTGTCCCGACTCACTACCGATTGTCATACTTTGCTGACTGTGCAGCTGCAACTCACCGCCCTGTGCCTGTATCGCCACAGGTTTGGTATTGGCACTGATATGTAATCCTGACTGAGCCGCTTGACCGCCAACCCCTGAGAGTGAGTCAATCGTATTTGCCGTCAGCGCATAATTGCCTGCGACCATATCTGATTGCGTGCTGCCTGATTGCCTGACGATGGTTTTCGCCGTCCACAGCGTATTGCTACTTGATGCGAGGATACTATCTTTGCTTACTAGCAGTACATCTGCTGCGCCAAGCACTTCGGTGTTTAGCGTCTCATCAATGATTTGTGCTGTACTCTTAAAGCCTTCTATTGACGCTCGGGCATTAGTAAGCGCCTTGGTCGATTGCAGATGTGCATGTTTGGCCTCCGCTAACGTCTCACTCAGCTCAGCGCCCAACTTAAGCTGCTGCTGTCCTGCATCATTGACCCACGCAGACTCATGCTCGGTTTGCGTGTGTCTGATATCAAAGGTAGAGAGTAGAACGCCCGTATCACCAGTGATTTGTAGCCCATGATCGGTGGCAACATTGATGCCTTGACCACTATCACTTGATTGATGATTGCTAAAGCGATGGCGTAGCGTGCCCAATGCGACGATATGCTCATCAGGGGCAAAGGTAGCGCTAGAAGTGATGGTTGGTGTCTCGGCATTGGCGCGTGTGCCAGTATTTGCCGTCCACTGTAGACCGACCTTGTTAGGCGTATCATCAAAACTCATCGCCACTTCAGACTCAGCCGTCAGCCCGTATTGAGCAATACCAGAGATCCAGCCGCTATGAGTATCATCGTCACTGATTTGCGAGTGACCAAGCCCACCGCCATGCCATCTAGGGGAAGCACCGCCTTTGAGGTTATGTCGATTAGATAAACCTGCATCCTGAGTGGTGATGTCTTTCTCGTCCACATCACCCATACCGATACCGTCAAAGAGCGCACGGCTGATCACGGGACTGTCAATATCACCATACCAGTGGTTAAGGAGTACGGACTGTCCGATACGCGGGGCGAACTGCCAACCATGAGTGCTACCTGATGACAACTGCAATGAGCGTAATGGCGGGGTAGTGCCATCATCATGAGGACTCAGTCCTGACCAGACAGGTGTAGTAATGGTTTGTTGTAGATTGTCGTTAGTGATACTAGAGGCATAACTAGGAGAAGGCGAGCTACTCGTATCTCCCGTACGCGCTTGCGTCAGGCCGTGATAAGTACTACTGGCAAAAGACAAGCTGCTTGGATAAGGACGATAGGGGATGGTAGCTTCAAGTAGCGTAGCTGATACCCAAACCCCAGTATCACGAGCGATATTAAAGCCATGATCGGGCATTGATAATAGGTTCGAGCTTGTGGTACGGCGTTGTATGAGATGTACAGTTTGCTGTAACCACTGTTTGATAAAGGCCTGATGGTGATAAGACACGCTATCGTTGTCAGGTTCAATGCCGATCAATATCACTGCGGTACAATGCGTCGATAAGCTGCCAATGGAGGGTAGGTTGTTGATACTCACTGGACTACCGACACTTAGACCACGCATGGCGCCAGTCGCTTGATACGTCTCACGCTGACAGCGATTGGCCGCGATCCACTGTTCAGCAATCGCAGTCGCCGCATCATCGCTGTGCACACGTGATGGTGCACCGATTAATACAGTTGCATCCTCTATCGCAAGCGGTGATTCATCGACGGCTTGACCTTCATAAATGGTATCAGCCGCAAGGCCATCTGCTCGTACCATAACCAGATGACTGCCTAGCTGCTGCGTAGTCATTTGCAGTGCATTGACGCTGTCTTGACCTGACTGTATGGAAGATTGGGCGTAGCTATAGGTCAATGGTAATTGTTCATTCTCATCGAAACCACTGACCAACCACCACGTCCCCAAGTCATCAACTGACTTTCCTGATACCCACATGGTAGACACGCCGATATCCGCTAGCAGACCAGTGACAAACTTATAGTCACTGACATCCGACTGCGTGCGTATAGGTAAGGGTAGAGATAAGCGCTCTGAGTAGGCACTGTCTGATGACAAAAGAGACTCAGAAATTTGCCACTTTATATCATAGTCACCGAGAATAGCGGTCAGGATATCGAGGGTGGATTGATTGATAAAACTGCGAGTATGTATCGACTGCGTCAATTGCCAATCAGGGCTCACGACCTCTAACGCATAAAAATGCATCGCACCATCAGACTGCTGATAACTGATACCTCGTATGAGGCCAGTACGGCAAGTAGGTGTGCGATTAGAGGACAGCGTGGTCAAGCATATAGGCGTACCGACCAACGATAAACAAGCGTCCGAGTCCAAAAAATCGTAACTGAACACTAGTATGTCAATGATATCGGTTTTATTGACACCGCTAGCCCCAAAAAATGCAATAGGATAGAAAGCATTGGTTGTGAAGCTGTCGGCATGAACGGTAATTGTATGTAGGCGACTGGTATTAGAAGGCATGAGAGGGGTACCGTTACTACTGGCTTTATACCAAGGAAATGGCCCGAATTGGATTGTTGCTGAATTATTTGTCAATAAAAGTATAGAGTTTATTGAAATATTGTCAAGTGTATGTATAATCAATCTCACCTAATTCTTCTACTTGATAGACTTTAGTTAGATTTTTACGTCAATATACTTCCTTTTATACTTAAGTGATGATACCGCACCTATGAATCATATTTATCGTACCAACCTAAAAACGATGGGTTTGCTATCTATAGTACTGAGCGCTTCGATGGTAATAACTGGTTGTAACACGACTGCTAAAGAAGAAAAAAGTGCCACTGTCAAGGCATTGAGTCAGCCATCACTTGTGTATTTAGCAGATGCCAATCCAAGTGATTTTGAAGCATGGATGACTGTCGCTAAAATCAATTATGACTCAAAAAATTATGCGCGGGCATTAAGAGCGGCTAATGAAGCCCTTAAGTTTGATAGGCAAGCAGTTGAGGCGCGTCAAATAGCCATGCTCTCATCTATCAAATTAACAGAGAATAATATCAGTGCTTATCACAACGATTCATTAATGGATAGTAGTGACAAAGCCATGCTTAAAAACAAGCTAACCAATATCACAACCTTGATACAAACCTCTAATTAGAGCTTCTAATTAAAGCCTCTGGTTTGATTAAAAAGCTTTAGAGCAAAGACACTCAAAGTAAAAAAGTATCCATCTAGTACTTACGCACTTAATACTAATAACGACGAGCACCGACTTACGATGACCAGTATCCAACGCAGTATTAACGTCAGCTTTAAGCTACCGAAAGCACTCTTGGCGGGTTTGTTTATCATGGGTTCAGCGATGAGTGCTGCACACAGTGAGCTTGTGATTCAAGAAAAAGATCCAGGCTCCAGTATTGTCAATCAATTCGCCACGCTTAAAAATGCAGATGCCAAATCACCGCAGCTGCATCAATTAATTGCAAATTTAAACCAAAGGCTGGCTGTTAATCCCAATGACTCTTTGGCATGGGAAGTCTTGGCGCAGATTTACTATAACAATGGCTATCATGACTATGCGGTCTATGCTGCTAGTGAAGCAATTGATCAAGGTAAGAGCACGGCTGAGCTCAAAAATATTTTGTTGAATAGCAGTGCCATTATTGCTCAAAAACAATTGCAGTCTGGTTACTTAAATAATGTCGATGCGGCGTTTAAAAAAGAATATCAGCACGCCTTGAGTAAGATAACTGGTGATATTTACGGATTTAATTACGATGAGTCTTTGCCAAAACCACCGAAAGTTGTAAGACGTAGCGTTCCTAAAAAAACAAGTAGCACAAAGAAAACAGCTGCTCCTATTAAGAAAAAAACAGTAGTGAAACCAAAAAGAACTTACGTTAAACCAGTTATTCAAAAGCCTACCCCTACTAGAAGCAATACTCCTGTATCTACTGATCCATTTGATATATTGCGTTGAAACCAGAAACTGCTGAGGTAATTAATTATGGCAAAGCAAGACAGTGTGCAAAAGAAACTCGCAAAAGTACGTGCTCCTCGTGTACATCTTACCTATGACGTCGAAGTTGGTGATGCGATCGAAACGAAAGAAATCCCTTTCGTGGTCGGTGTGCTAGGAGAGTTCTCAGGAGATTCTAAACTTGAGCAACCTCGCTTTAAAGACAAAAAGTTCGTCGAAGTGGACTTGGATACCTTTGATGAGGTGATGTCAGGTCTAGCACCTCGTGCGACGTTCCGTGTCAGTAATGATTTGAGTGATAAAGGCGGCGAGTTTGCCGTTGACTTGGCATTCAATAGTATCGATGATTTTCGCCCCGAAGCTGTCGCTGACCAGATTGAACCGTTAAAGCAATTGGTACAAGCACGAGATCGCTTAGCAGATCTACGCAATAAAATATCAGCCAACGAAAAACTCGAAGATTTATTGGATGATGTGCTCAAAAATACTGAGCAAGTCAAAAAAATGGCTGAACAAAACCAAATTGACGGTGAGGATTAAACGATGAGTGCCCAAGCCCAGCAGAATATAGCAACGGATTCCGTAAATAGTGAAAGCTACGACTTGCTTGAAGAAATCGTCAATAAAAGTAACGTTGCCAAATCCGATGATGAAAAAAATCGTGCGAAGTCACAAATCGCCGAGCTTGCCAACGAAGTCATGCAAGGTACTGTGACGTTATCAGATAACTTGGCTGCCTCGATTGATGCTCGTATTGCACAAATTGATGCGCTGATATCTAAGCAGTTGACGACCGTCATGCATGCGCCTGAGTTTCAAAAGCTAGAGTCTAGCTGGCGCGGTTTGCACTATCTATGTAGTCAAACGCCCTCAGAGTCTATGCTGAAAATCCGCATGATGAATACCACCAAGCGTGAGCTCACCAAAGACTTTCAGTCTTCAATCGATTTTGACCAAAGCACATTGTTCAAAAAGATCTACGAAGAAGAGTTTGGTAGCTTCGGTGGCGAACCTTATGCTGCCATCGTTGGTGATTTTGAGTTTACTCGTCAAAATTCAGACATGTATCTACTCGAGCAACTGTCTCATGTCGCTGCTGCGGCTCATGCGCCTTTCGTATCAGCAGCATCTGCTGAGATGTTTGGTCTGGATTCGTTCACCGATATCGGTCGTCCTCGTGATCTATCGAAGATATTTGAAACTGCTGAATATATACGCTGGCGCGCGTTTAGACAGTCAGAGGATGCTCGTTACGTCGCACTGACTGCGCCTAGATTCTTAGGGCGCCTGCCTTATGATCCTAAAGATGGCACGGTGGTCGAAGGGTTTAACTTTACCGAAGACGTTTCAGGTAGCGACCATAGTGATTATCTATGGGTGAACGCAGCTTATGCATTTGCCTCACGCTTGACGGCTGCCTTTTCTGATTACCGTTGGTGTGCTGCTATTCGTGGTGTAGAGGGCGGTGGTTTGGTTGAAGGTTTACCTGTCCATACCTTTAAGACAGATGAAGGGGATTTGGCACTCAAGTGTCCAACTGAGATATCTATTACAGATCGCCGTGAGAAAGAGCTCAGCGATTTAGGTTTCATTCCATTAGTCCATTGCAAAAATACCAATTACGCTGCTTTTTTTGGGGCGCAATCAGTACAAAAAGCCAAAACTTATCAAAACGATGATGCCAATGCCAATGCTGCGCTATCGACGCAGATTCAATACATTATGGCTGTGTCACGTATTGCCCATTATCTAAAAGCGATGATGCGCGATAAGGTTGGTAGTTTCTTAGCACCTGGTAATGTTGAGACGTTTTTGAACGACTGGATTTCACGTTATGTCTTGTTAGATGACGGAGCCTCACAGGAAGCAAAAGCCCAGTACCCACTGCGCGAAGCTTCTGTACAAGTTGTAGAAGTACCGGGTAAGCCTGGTGTCTACAAGTCAGTGGTCTTTTTGAGACCACACTTTCAACTTGACGAATTGTCTGTTTCTTTGCGTCTTGTTACTCAACTGCCGCAGTCTAGCAACAGCTAATCGTTTATTAAAAACTAACGTTAAATTTAATTTTTCAAAACAAGGTATGTGACATGAAAGATATTTATATTCAGTTCCGTGGTAAATATAAAATTGATGGCGAGTCTCGTGATAGCGAGCATAAAGGTTGGCTTGAAGTAAACACTTGGGATCACTTGATCCGTCAGCCAAAATCAGCGACAGCAAGTAGCGTTGGTGGTCACACTTCTGAGCGTTGTGAGCATGCTGACATGACGTTTATGAAAGATTTGGATTCGACCAGTCCTAAGCTATGGGAAGCCTGTTCTGCCGGTTACACGTTCGATGAAATTCAAATTGATTTTTATCGTGCCAACGGTGACAAGCGCGTTAAATATCTTGAAGTGAAGCTTAAGCATGCGCTTATCGCAAGTGTTGAGCCAACCGTACGTTCAGAAGGCGTACCAATCGAAAAAGTCGGTATCAAGTATGCTGCTGTTGAGTGGACTTACACCCAGCAAGATATCGATGGTACTGCTAAAGGCGCTGTGACTAAGAAATGGTCACTAGCCAATAACACTGCTACTTATACTGCCTAAGTCAGGCTGTATCAGGTGTTGTCTATCTTATCGTACCGAAAAAGAAAGGTTTATATCTAGGCCTTTCTTTTTTACTTTTCTAAATAGGAATGATCGTATCGATGAACTACGCTACTAATGCCTCTAACAAAGAACTTGGGTTTCGCCCAAATTTGTTCGAACAGTTATTTGATGATCAGCCTCGTCATTTGGCGCATGAGCTCGTGGTGCGTCGCCTTAATATTGATGAGTTAAAGTCTTCTGTCGCGCGAGATCTTGAGGCTTTATTGAATACGCGCTGTGTGGTTTCTAGCAAGCTGCAAGAGTATCAGCACGTGCGCTCATCAATATTGAATTTTGGCATATTGGATTTTGTAGGACTCAGTAGTGCTAACCCTGCTGACTGCGATTATATCTGTCGACAAATCGCAACAACCGTTGAACAGCAAGATACCCGGCTAAAAAATGTTCGAGTATCGCTAGATATTGGCGCGGTTGATGTCAATCAGCTGTGTTTTTCGATTGAAGCGTTACTGAAAGTGTATCCAGCACAAGAGCTTGTTAGCTTCGATGCGTTCTTTGAGCCAAGCTCTCAACGTTACTTAATAAAATAACCCATATCAATGCTTAACCGACAGAGTTGGCAGCGATAACCGTATTGAGGCATCATGGACAGTCTACTTCCTTATTTTGAGCATGAGCTTAGCCTGTTTAATAAACAGTCAAAAGAGTTTGCCAAAAAGTACCCAAAAATAGCCAATCGGTTATTGATGGGGCACGATACCGTAGATGATCCACATATTGAACGGTTGATACAGGCTTTTTCTCTCATTAGCGCACGTATCAATAAAAAACTAGATGACTCGTATTCTGACTTTACAGAATCGTTATTAGAAGTTGTTTATCCTGATTATCTCAAACCCTTTCCATCCGTCTCTATCGCACAGTTCAATCTAGGCGTGCAGGGCAACGCAATGAGTGAAGCGGTCTTGGCACCGAAACAGAGCACATTTGCCACCCAAAAGATAAATGGGACGCCTTGCCAGTTTCAGTCAACCCAAGACGTGACGTTGTTACCGATAGAGATAGATAGCGTCAGCTTTGAGACTCGCCAAGAAATCTATGACAATCAGCATGGTCTGCTAAATGGTTGTATCAGTATTAAGTTTAAGGCTCTGAACCCAAGCTTTGACTATCAGGCGTTATTAAGTCATTCGTTAGATTTGTATATAGACGAAGATGCCAGTCAGGGCACCAGTCTCTGGGATTTATTATGGTGTGATGTCAAGCAAACGCACCTTCATGGTAGGCAGGTTAACAAGATAACGGGTAGTCCGTTTGAGATTATAGGTTTTGACCCTGAACAGCAAGTGCTCCCCAGTCACCGTGTGAGTAATGCCGCCTCTGCTTTATTAAAAGAGTATTTTTATTTCCCTGAAAAATTCAACTTTTTACGCCTAAATCTTGGCCGTGCTTGTCCAAATTTAAAAATCGATAGCACTGGCTTTGAGATTCGCTGTTATTTTAAGTTTGATAAAAAAAACACCATTCGCCTAAAAAACTTGCAGCAGCTAAGCGCTAGCAGTATCAAGTTGTTTTGCACGCCTGTTGTCAATCTATTCAAAGCTGCTGCCAAGCCTATCCAAGTGACCCATCGTTCTGTCTATTATGATTTGGTGCCAGATACGCGCGCACTTTTTCAGCATGAAATCTATGAGGTCAATAAAGTCATAGAGTCTAAGCAAAGCGACAATCGTCTGATACAACGCGAATACCATCCGTTTTATGCGCTCAATCACTATGAGCAGCAAGATGAAGGCCGTTATTATCATATTAAACGTGATAAAGACATGGCTGAGTTTAAGCAAGGTTTTGAATACCAGATTATGTTTGTAGAAAAAAACCGTGAAGACTTGTCAGGCGCGGTGAGCATGAGTGCTTCTTTGTTATGTACCAATAGAGACTTGCCCGCCCAAGTAATATTTGGTCAAAGCCGTGGCGATCTGTTTAGTGAAGGTATGACAGGATTTAGCAGTTTGTCACTATTAAAGCAGCCAACCAGAACGGCACGATTTGAATACACAGGTGAAGAGCGTTGGCGATTGATATCGCTGATTAGTCTAAATTTTTTATCATTGGCAGCCCAAGATGCGGAGCTGATGAAAGAGTATCTGTCGCTTTATGATATTACCCAATCAGCATCTAATAAGCTGCTAGTTGAAGGCATCGTTTCTGTCGAAACCAGTATTGCGGCTAGGCGTATTCAGCGCTTACCGCAACCTGGGTTTGTGCGTGGTACGGTCATTGATATTCAAATTAACCAAAAGAATTTTGCTGGAGTGAGTATCCGCCAGTTTGCCCATTTATTGGCTCATGTCTTTGGCTATCACGCTAGCTTGAATAGCTTCGTTGAGGTTGCCATTAGTGATGCCGTTACGAAAGAGGAGATATACAGATGTCAGCCACGCAGCGGTCTCAGTCCTCTTATCTAACGGATTTACTGGCGGCGCCGCAATCTTATGAGCTCTTGCAAGCGCTGCGCTTGGTTCAGCATGAAGTTAGCATGGGGCATGCGCCTATCGAAGTGCGTTACCGTGCCTCGTTGTCATTGGCATATCCGCAAGCTGAAATTGAGTCAATGGCGCTCATTGCCCAAGACAATATGGAAGGCAGTGACAATTTAGTAGAGGATGATCAAATAAAGGCCAGTTCGTTAATGGTCAGACAGATAGAGGTTTGCCCAGCAGTTATCGGACTTACGGGCCCATTATCGGCTTTGCCCGCTATGTATACCGACCATCTAGCATCGCGAGTCAATCATGCAAAAGACAAAGCGGCACCGGCATTCTTAGATTTATTTAACCATCGTTTAACTGATTTATATGTCGAAGCGAGCTGGTTTTATAACTTGCCATTACAGTATGAGTTAAAGGATAAAAAAGACAGCTACCTGTTGAGCTTGCGGGCACTGGCACGTCAGCCCAAAAAGTTGACTGCCATCGACAGCTTGATTGCCTATGCTGGCATGATTGCCCCCGGACGTCTGACCGCTGATCAGTTAGCACATGTACTGTCGCACTTTTTGGATAGCACGGTGAGTGTGGAGCAGTTCGTACCAGAATGGTTTGACTTGCCAGCTAGTGAGCAGACCGCGCTTGGTGGACAACATGCAGCACTTGGCTTATCTGCATTTTGCGGTGCGCGCGTCGTACAGTTCGATAGCAAAATTAGAATCGTATTTCACCAGTTGGATGCCAAGCGTTATTTGAGACTATTGCCAGCCGGCGATATGTATCAAGTCATCATTGATTTTATTCGTAGATGGTGCGGTGTTTGCTTGGCAGTCGAGATGCAACTGGAGTTAGACAAGCAATATATTACCCCTTTGTCGTTGTCTGAAAGTGGTTTTGGCGGCTTGGGGCAAGGTGGTTTCTTGGTATCGCAGCCCGCCACTCATCATTATGATGACACTCGCTACGCGTTGCCTATTCAGTAAATGTTTTATGGTTAATAGATAGATAAGTTGCTTGCTCATTTAGATGACTATCGAGTGAATTGAAGACACGCCCTAAGAGCCATACACCAGTTTTATAAAAATAATGTTAAGTCTAATCAGAATGCCAAAGGAAAAGGTTTATGAGCCAGTTAAAAGCTGTAATTACCCGCTTGAGTCCGAGTTGCCGACAGTGTTTGCAGCAGGCAGCTAGGCTTTGTATCAATAATGGTCATCGCGAAGTTGATACTGTTCATTTGCTACATGAATTGATAGCGACGCCGCACAATGATGTGGCTCAAATACTGAAATTCAATAAGATTAATCAGCAGTCATTATTAGCAGACATCACAGACTTGCTACATACTTTTGGTCAGGCAACAGGCTCAACGCCTGTGTTTAGCCAAGGGTTGATGGCGTTGTTAGAAGATGCGTGGGAGCTAGCGAGTAGCCAGCATAATCAAAGCGCTGATAATAACAGTCCACTAGAAATCTGCTCTGGGCACATATTACTGGTGTTATTGGCGTATGAGCGTTATCAGTCATTATTAAAAACTCTCCCTGAGCAGCTGCAGTATATTGATCGTTTTACGCTAAAAGATGATTATGAGCGTCAGTGTCTCGGCAGCACCGAGGGTAGTAGCTCGACCAATCATAAAGGCATCAATAAAGATGCTGAGGGTAGTGTAGATGATAGTACGGACAGTCAGGCGTCTTTAGACGCTAAGCAAACTGAAGCTAAGCCAACCCCTGCGTTGGATAAATATACTTACGATTTGACCGCAAAGGCCAGTGCCGATCAAATAGATCCAGTGATAGGCCGTGAGTTTGAGATTCATCAGCTGATCGATATTTTGATTCGTCGTCGTCAAAACAATCCTATTTTGACAGGTGAGGCAGGGGTAGGTAAAACTGCTGTGGTGGAGGGCTTGGCGCAAAAGATAGTTGCTGGTCAAGTACCTGATCAGCTCAAAGACGTGACGATACGTAGTCTCGATATGGGGCTATTGCAAGCTGGAGCGAGTGTCAAAGGTGAATTTGAGAATCGTCTAAAGCAAGTCATCGAAGAAGTACAAGCCTCGGTACAGCCGATTATCTTGTTCATCGATGAAGCGCATACCTTGATTGGCGCTGGCGGGCAAGCAGGTCAAAATGATGCGGCGAATTTGCTTAAGCCTGCGCTGGCTCGTGGTGAGCTGAGAACCATTGCTGCGACGACGTGGTCAGAGTATAAGAAATACTTTGAAAAAGACGCTGCATTGTCACGTCGCTTTCAGGTAGTTAAAGTTGATGAGCCTGATATTGATACGGCAGTGGCGATGATTCGTGGTTTGAGTGCCAAGATGCAGGCGCACTTTGGCATATTGATAGATGATGATGCACTGCAAGCAGCCGTTGAGCTATCAGCACGCTATATCAGCGATAGACAGCTGCCTGATAAAGCGGTCAGCGTATTAGATACGGCGGCCGCACGGGTGAGCTTATCGAAGACAGCCATGCCCAATCAGCTGGATAGATTACAAGCCAAAGGTGTGCAATTAGAGCAGCATATCAATAATCTCAGTCAACAGCTTGAGCGTATCGGCGGTGTGGACGAAAAAGAAAAAGTCAGCCAAAAAATTGCCGTGCTTGATGAACAGCGTCAAACCAATCAGCAAAGTATCGCTGACATGACCAGTCGCTGGTATGAGCAACGTCAGCTTAATGATCAGCTTGATGCACTCAATCAGCAGTTGAATGGTAAGGCTGATGGTGCTGATACGCTCAGTGCAAAAGAGCGCTTAGACAAACAATCTGAATACCAAAGCATTGAGCAGTCGCTAAAACAAATACAAGAGACACATCGTCTCATTCATCCTGTATTAGACAGACAAGTTATTAAGCAAGTTATCTCAGATTGGACTGGTATTCCACTCAACGATATGGCGGGGAATGAGAAAGACCATATCTTGAATTTGGCTGATACCTTACAGACGCGCGTCATTGGCCAAGACCATTCTGTGGCTGCTATCGTGAAGCGGATTCATACTGCAAAAGCACGGTTAGATGACCCCAATCGCCCGCAAGGGGTGTTTATGCTCGTCGGGCCAAGTGGTGTGGGCAAGACAGAAACCGCATTGGCGCTATCAGAGGTATTGTATGGTGGTGAGCGTAATCTTATTACCATCAATCTATCAGAGTATCAGGAAGCGCATAGTGTTGCCTCCTTAAAAGGCTCGCCTCCAGGTTATGTTGGCTATGGTGAGGGTGGCGTGTTAACGGAGGCTATCCGCCGTCGTCCCTATAGTGTGCTGTTGCTTGACGAAGTAGAAAAAGCCCATCCAGACGTGTTGGATTTGTTTTATCAGGTCTTTGACAAAGGGGTGATGGAAGACAGCGAAGGGCGCTTAATTGATTTCAAAAACACGCTTATTTTATTGACCAGTAACGTTGGTTCATCGCAGATTATGCAAGCGTGTATCAATACTGATCCAGCCGTTACTGATTTTAGTTTGCCCGACAGTGATAGCCTAAAGCAGGTGATCAATCCGCATTTATACAAAGCCTTCAAGCCTGCCTTTTTGGGTCGTCTAACGGTCATTCCTTACTATCCATTGACGGATGACGCGCTCGCAGAAATCATTCGCCTAAAACTGGACAAAATTACTGGCCGCATCCGTGACAATTATGATGTGCCTTGTGTCATTGATCCTGAAGTCATTGAGCTCATTTTATCGCGCTGTCATGAGGTCGACTCTGGTGCACGTAATGCCGATGCCATCATCAGTCATACCTTGCTACCGCAGCTGGCAGGTCAGCTACTGGCTCACGATGACAGTCAGAGTGTGCTAAAGAAAATTACTGTATTCGTCGATGATGAAGATAATTTTGCGTATCGTCTTGATACTGATGCGGTTGTGCCACTGAATCAAATGGCGCAATACAGTGAAGATGAGACTGAGGATAAGGTTAAAAAGTCGGCAAGCAAACCAGTTTCGGCCAAAAAGCCTGCTGCTAAAAAGCCAACAGTTAAAAAAACAGCACGCAAAAAACCTGCTAAAGAGGAATTACTATAATGAACACTAATAACTCTTTAGCCACCAATATGGATGCCCTTATCGCTCCTATTGATGGCAGTCATCATGGTGTCGGCGAAGACCTGACTTTTGATTTACGTATCGATGCCATCGTTGCTGCTCGTCAAGAGGACGATCCACTGCTGGCACAAGGCAACTGGGTCACTGAATTAAAAGTCGCTGATTGGGATTTTGTCAAAAACCAGTGTGCAGAGTTGCTGAGCCATACCAGTAAGGACATGAAGTTGGCGCTTTGGTACGTTGATGCCTTGAGTCATACGAATCATCTGGCAGGTATTAGTCATGGGCTAAGCGTATTGCAAGCATTCAATGACGAGTACTGGCTCACCATGTATCCGCCATTGGATGGTGAAGAAGACAGCATGGATATTAGGGCAGGGCTACTGTCATGGTTTGTAAAAGCGCTCACTGATGACCTAAAACAGCTATCGCTCTCTGATACAAAAACAGAAAAATATAATTATAACTATTATCTAACCGCTCGTGACCATGACAAGCAGCGTCAGCAGAATCCTGATAGCGAATCGTCCAGCCAATTGACGCTTAGTGATTATAACCAAGCCATCAAAAGCAGTAGCGAATCATGGCAACGCGCATTGATGACGACTCTGAGTACCGTTACCGAGCAGTGGCAGGCATTGTCTGACCAGCTTAATGACCTCATGGGTATCGATGCGCCTGTCTTCGCGCCAGTGACAGAGCTGCTGGCTGGACTGAAGCAACACCTGCACTCATTGATACCAGAGCAGGCTGATATGGTAGACAGTAATAGTCAAGAAGGCATTGACGATATGGAAGAAGGTTTTTCTACTGAGAATGCAGTGCTAAATGATGGACAAGCAATTGGTGCAAAAACAAGCGCATCAACCAGCTTTAATCCAAACAATCGCGATCATCAAAGCAATCGCCGGCAAGCGCTTAAATTATTGGGTCAAATCCAAGATTACTTTGCGACCAATGAGCCGCACAGTCCAGTGACATTTTTACTCGGTCGAGCGATCAATTGGGCTGATATGCCGCTAGATCAATGGCTCACACATATCATCAAAAATGAAGACCAGCTTGCTAATCTTTCAGACATGATTGGTATTCAGCCAAAACGTGAATCATCTGATGACAGTTATAGCTAAGAAGACAGTTATAACTAAATAGTCAATTTGGCTGCGGCTTAACTGGCAATTTGTGTGCCATTTTTAATGTATGTTTACACCTTTGGACTGATAGAGAAGGGCTTGTCATGGTATGGACTCAAACGAAGCGGCATCTGCAAATTAGTAGTGCCCATCCTGATATTGCTACTAGCCTTATTCAACAAGCTGACCTTATAGAGAGTTTGCTTGGTTTGCCGCTGCCTGATAGCGTGTGGAGTAAGCCCGCGCTGATGCCAACGCCTGATGCTTACCCAAGCCCTTATCATCAAGATCAACGAGCGCAGTCCTATCAGCAGCGTCAGCTGGCCCTCTATTGCGGCTATCGTATTAGCATTACGCTACTGCATCCGCAAGCAGGACTGGCTACCAAAGATTGGATAGGGCAGAGTTTAACAATTCACTGGAATACTGGCGATGCGCTGTTAACCAGTCAGATCCGTCACGGCATCATCACCGAAGTCGTCGCTCTAGGTAGCAACAGTGGTATGGCGGCCTATCGTATCATCTGCGAACCCGCTTTGAATCAATTACGCCTATCTAGTCATAACCGCCGTCATCATCATCTCAGTCTAAGCGAGCTGATCACCGATATTTTTAGCCCATACAACATGGAGGTTGAGATTGACGAGCGTCTCAGTGATGACAGTGTCTATCATATTCAGCACAGCGTGCAATACAACCAAACCGATCTGGCTTACTTAACGCAGTATCTAACCCTTTACGGCATTACTGGCTATTACCGTCACGAAGCCGACAGTCACACGCTGGTGTTACTACCTCATGATGGCGAAGCATTGCGACCAGACACAAACGATATCCAAAGCATTCTCAGTCAAAACCCAGCGAGCCTCGCTGACAGACAAGACCGTATCACCGCCGTTCGTCCGCAAGTTGCCCAACATACTCAGCAGAGTGATCTATATCGTTATGACAACCGCTTAATTGGTACTTATACTGGCAGTAGCACCAGTGAGCAACCTATTGACTCGGACAGCCCCAATGGTCACAGTCGTTTCTTGCACAGTCATAGTCACCTAAATGATGACGGACTCACCGCGCTTGCTACCCGCTATCAGCAGCATGCACAGCAGCTTGCCAATCTTGGTAGCCTAACCGGCAACATCCGTCATCTGAATCTGCCAAGTGCCCATTATATCGATGGTAATCCTTATTTAACTGATCCGCTCAGTCTCGTCTCCATTCATCAGCACATTAATAACCACATACCTGCAGACTGGTTGGGCGCAGTAGCCTTTGATCCTATTACCTTGCAGCCGAATGCCAATCATGCCAGTCATGACGACAGTGATAATAATAACAACATCCATTATGTTAATGCCTGCTACCTACCGTTTCCACATCATCACCATATTCCCTTTGGTCAGCAACTGAGCGATCTTGGGCAACCACATCCGAGTCTCACAGGTCTCATGAGTGCCAGCATCATAGACACAGACAGCAGCGCCATTACCCATGATCGTAACCACCGTGCTCATATCAGATATCACTGGCAAGCTGATGACAGTAATGAACAAAGCGGTGACAATGCACACTGGATACCCGTTGCCAGTCACCTCGTCGCCGACCACATGGGACAGACCCATCCTCTGCGTCATGGACAGCATGTACTCATCGACTTCATCGGTGGTGACTTAACCCATCCCATCATCATCGGCAGCACCCATAACGGACAAGGTAATTCTGATGCTCAGCATAATAGCATCGTCAGTGACTCAGGCAGCATCGACGCCACCAGTCCGGCTTGGTTCATTAACCAAAGCCATGCTTACGCCATAGACGGCATCAAAACTCAAAGCATCGACAGCAGTCGCACAGGCGATGCGACCAAAGATAGCATCACTAATGGCTACAACCAGCTCATGTTTGACGCCCATCCTGAGAGTCCACAGATCAACGTCTATAGCAGCAGCCATCAGTCCAGCCTAAGCATTGGTCATCTCTATCAGCACACCGACCATACCCGTGGTCAAGCACGTGGACAAGGCATCAGTATCGAGACCCAAGCGGCTGCCAACATCCAAGGCAGCACCGGCATTCATATCAGTAGCAGCCAGTCAGACCCCTCATCAAACCGTCACATGAGCCATGACAGTCATAGCAAACTACAAACCGCTGACCAACATCAAATAGCCTATCAAAGCCTAGCAGAAACCCATCAACCTGTCGGCATAGATGGCAGCAGTCAAAGCAGTAGCAAAGTAGGAGAGCAACAAACGCCATTTGGTCAATTTAGCAAAGACACCAATGACAGCGCACTAGATGATGCCAGACTGTGGCAACAATCCAATCTGCTCATCGACTCTCAGCGTCACCTCGCCATGCTAAGCGGACAGCATAGCCAACATACCAGTACTGAAAGCACGCACAGCCACGCCACCGATAGCACGCATCATCATAGTCAAACACAGATGAATCAGCTGGCGGCAGGGGATATCCATTACTACAGTAATAAAGCCCAAACCCATACTGCTGCTCACGGCGATGTCACCATACAGGCGCATCAGAACGAGATGCGACTCGATAGTGAGCAAGTGCTACGCATCCATAGCCGAGACAGTATTGAGATCATTGCCCCTGATACGCTGACGCTAAAAGCTGCAGGTAGTGGTATTGAGATATCAGGTGGCAATGTGACGCTTATCACGCCTGCTCAAGTGGGCTATAAGGCGAGTAAGGTGGATCGGGGTAGTGGTGGTGGTAGTAGCCCAACGATTACCATGCCTCAAGACGAGCTTGCTGACTGTGCTGCCAAGACTGGTAGTGCTGGCAATAAAGGCGGAGCGGTTTAGGTATGCTAATACCAAAAGTAGAGTTTCTCGATGATATTCAAGCGACTGACGATTATCAAAAGCAACTTCAGGATTTATATCTAACAGTCTCTGACAATCAATATAAAACGCTGACAGTCCTTATCGATCTAAATACTTACGGTACAGCCGTCTTTGATTTATTAGACTGCGGCATAGATTTGCCATTTGAGCGTATTAAACGCATTCATTATAGCTTTAGCGATGATTTGGCACTTATTGAGATGTCACTTGATAGTAGTAAAGGTCAACGGCTACTTGAGCAGCTACTGGCATTGGCACTATATGAAAACACTTATGATATATCTGGTCATCCGCACTCACGCAGCGTCTGTCTATGGCTGTTTGACCAACCAATCACCGAAACGCTCAAACATAGTATCTATCTGATAGGACAGGCGTATGGAATAGGGACAAACAAGCGTCGTTATTTGCGCTATTGGGACCCTAGAGTATTAGCGCTATTAACACACCTGTGGACTGATCAACAAAAGCTGCAAGTATATCAACTGCAATTACCTCGTATTCACTATATAAATTGGAATAACACCTTTATAGAGATAGCATTGCCGACACCCAATGAGGTCTATCCGTCTAATACGAAAGTGGCATTAGATCAGCTCCAACCGTTACCTTTTCGGTTCAGTCAGCAGCAGTGGCAGCTGCTTATACAGACAGAGTGGATAAATATGATACTGCGGCAGTTAAAGGGTCAAGTGGTAATCACTGATCGAGTTTATGACATTATCATAAGTCAAGCACTACTGATTGCTCAGCGTAAAATGTCGCAGCAGCAAGCCGTTAAGAATATTGTCAAAAGCTTAGAGCAAATAAAAGATAAAGGAATACAAGCATGAGTGAAAGTAGCGTTCCAGATTCTATAAAAAGTACTTCAAGAGTAAATGAGGAGACAATAGTAGGTACACCAGAAGGTAGTGGTGTGGTTGATGGCTCTACGCCTACTGCCACACTACCCACAATCACAGTAATAGCATGTCGTTATGGATGTGGACGTACAGGCATACCGATTTTACCTGTGGTATTTAGTCGAGATGATTATAGAGTAAGTCGCAAGGATAGGCGTTATTTTGGGGATAGGTTGTCTGCAAAATCAGCCAAACATGATGCTATCGCGAGCCTACCTACACACACCTACCTTTATTGTTTTTATGATTATATTGATAGTTATGGAGATGAACAAAAATCAGTTGAAGAGAGATTTACAGGTAAAGATGGTGCATTAAAAAGAGTTGCAACGTATAACAAATATGATTTTGAAGAAAAAGAAGCAGAAGATATTAATAAAATAGAGGTAACAAATATAGATGAGCCTGACGATGATGAACTCGATGAAATGGTGCAGCCAGCTCTCTGCGATAGAGATAACCATAGTACGTTAGATAGTAAATATATTACCTTAAGTCCAGGTGAGATAGTATGGCTTATGGTCAGTCATGCCAAGCTAAGTAAATCAGCATTAAAAAAATACTTTTATGATGAAGCAATACGCGATAAGCGTATGCAAAAGTTCGTCGCTGATGACTTGATTGATAATAAAAATACTAAATATATGTCTAAATATCCCCCGGAAATAGAGTATATAAATAGTTTCCATCAACGAAAGCAGCTAGAGCAGGGCGGTGACATCGGTGATAAACTTGTAATACATGAAAAATATTCAAAACGTGAAAAATATTCAATAGAAGATGGAGAGGTTGAGGAAAATATCCTCAAAGAGGATGCTAAAGGTGCTATAAGTTCAGCTTTTCAGCTATACGAAAATATGGAAAGGGGTATTAATGATAGGATAAGTGATATTGAAGAAAATATAGATGATGGCTACGGAGATAGTGAGGATGATAAATTATACGAAGAGTCTGAAAAGCAACAGCTGAAAATTCTAAAAGATACCAAACCTATGATGGTTGCTTTACACGATCCTGTAGGAGAGGTGTTAGCAGCAGCGGAGAAACGCAATTATTTACTTAAGAAACTAGACGATGCTCAAAAAAATAAAGGTCAAATCCGAGAACAAGTCAATGCCATTATTATTGATAATATTAAAAGTAGTGTAGAAGCTGCTAATCAATCATCAGTGCATGAACAACAAGGTTATTCAAGGGCAGGTCTTAAGCGTAATCGTAAAGCAAATGCAGCAGTTGGTAGGAATGTCTATAATTACATTAATGAATCAAAATTCAAAGCAGTTTTAGCGACTGCGAAAAAAAGCCGCAAAGATAAGGCTGCAATCGCAGCAGCGCGCCAAATATTCATAGACGCAATTAAACGCTCTGAGTTTGCTTTTGTCATGCGTGAAGACTTTCCTGAAAATGATGAAGAAAGTCATTTAGGCTATGCTCAAATAATTGCTGAAGCGATTCAAGGTATTGGTATTGATGAAAGTAATATCGGCATACCAGATGCGATATGGTCAGATTACAAGGCAGATCAGGCAAGAGGTATGACTGCCAAACAAGAGTTTGAACAGTCGTTATTACCCTGTCTTTCAGGAGAAAAACTACCTGAAGACAACTGGTTATCCAAAGCCTTAATAGGTTTAAACCTTGACGATAATCAAAAAATGCAAGCTGCGCCAGCATATGAAAACTTCGCGCGAGCGAGTGACTTCATTGGTACATCAATAAGCTGGCTCAATACATTTAAAAACGAAGCCAAACAAAAAGCTATAGAAGCCAAAACCGCAGAAAAAATCCAGTATCTTAATGAGCTGGCAAGTCATAAAGCTCGAATCGTACAGACGATGAGTGATAATATGAGCTACATTAAGGAAAATAACCGCTGGCTGTACAAGATGGACTTGTGGACACAGGCATCAGTCAATCAATCCACAGGATTTCGACTGGCACAAAAAGTATTAAAATATAGTCCCGAAAAGGCGACCAAATGGCTAGGGGAATTTGTAAATAATCGAATCAACAAAGCAATGTCACATATGGTAACCATACCTTCAAGTATAGATACTGGAGCGGTCAAGCAGGTTTCAGGTAGTGGTGTGCCTTTTGCGGTAGATTTCATGCACTCCCTAGATAAAAATCAACAAGCATTAGATATTTACAACAAGGCGGCGGGTGGTGATAAAAATGCGCAAATGGTGGTGACGATATATACAGACAAGGCGACTGCTGATTCTGCAGCGTCAGTCAATCAATCAATTGCTGATGGACAAACCGATTTGAATAAATTTGTCGATAGCAATAGCGGGACACAGAGACAGTTAGAGCGTAGCAGTGCAGGTAAGGCTGCATTGGTGGCTGTAGGAGTTGGCTTATTTCAGTTACGTAGTGTGTGGATGGGAAAGAGTCGCTTTAGTGAAATGGCCGATCGCGGCGACCTTATGGCGCTCGAGTTTATGACCAGCTATGCCAGTACTTCTCTTGCATTAACGGGGGCGGCGCTTGATGTCGCTGCCGCTGGTATGCAGATACGAGGTGCCAGTACTGCTGCAATAGCAAGGATTAGCCTCGGTGTCGGTGTACTTGGTGCTGTGGGAGCCGGGTTTGAGGTTTATAGCCTTAATATAAGTCGAGAAAGGTATATTGAAAATAAGAGTGGTATAAGTAGGAGAACTACTAGCATAGCAATGATTTCAGCGGGCGCAGCAGGTGTAGCCAGTCTAGCTATTGGACTTGGTTTTGTCATGCCATGGGTGATTGGTATTGTGGCTGTGGCATGGGCGGTGAGCTTAATCGCTCAATGGATAGCTTTTACTTATGATAAAAGTCACATCTTACCGATTCACTATTGGCTTGATGCTGGTGTGTTTGGTAATAAAGCTATGCTAAATAGCGAATATCTCAATAATCCTTTTCAAATACAAGCGATGGGTAGCCTTGAGCAAGACATGCATGCTTACTCCCTAGCTTTAACTGAAATACAAGTTAATCCAAGGTTTGCAACAAGTACTGCTGACTTTAGACAAACATTATCGGGACAAATAGAAGTCACTTTAAGTCAATGGAATGATGATAGTGAGATTGTCGTTGAGTTTATCGGTATCAGCAGCCAAGAGCGAGGACTAGATAGAAAATCATTTAACATAAAAACGCTTAAACGACAAAACAAAGCCGTTGAAACATCAAAAGTACTACAGGTTACTTTGGATATTCCTAAGACCAGTCACTTTCAGGCGCATTATTTAGGCTCATATCAGGCAGGTACGCGAAACCCTAATGAGGTACAGAAAATGCAAGAAGCTAAAGAGATAGCACAAGCCAATGCTGGTCGTGAAATTGATAAGCTCAGAGCCGTTGTAAAGTATGCGCTCAACCCAAGCAAGAATCCATATTACCAACTACGTACAAGCGTCACAAGTCAATAAGGGTAAAAACATGCAATTACGCGACGACTTTGCCCAGCATATCAGTGAGCTTAACGATCCACTTGAGCGTCCTTATACCGCCAGTATAGACAAAAGCTTATTAAAGAATACTGAAGATATTGAGCATCTTAATAAAGAAATTCATGATGTTAATCCTGATTACTTAACATTCCTACCTGCGTATTTTTGGTATTTTTATTTTATTATTGCTTGGACTTACTTTGCTTCTTTTATGTTTTTTATTGTTTCTATTGGTGAAGTGTTTCGTTTAGAAATTTCTAATGTGCCTCTATTTTTGTTAGATATTTTTATATTACTATTAATGTTTATAGTGTTTTGCACACCACTAATATTACTCATCTATCAATTTTTTAGAAAATACTCTATTCGTACCCAGTACTACTTTTTAAAAAAAGAACAAAAAATTGCCTACTACTATCGTCCGCTAATGAAGTTCAGACAGCCTTATGAGCTTAAAATAGTCGACTATAAAGACGTACATCCAGACTTGCATCAAGACCCATACAATCGAGCCTACACACCGCTCAATCTATATGTCGCCGATCCTGAGACAGGCGACATCACCCATCATCTAAAGTTAGAAGATTATAGAGTCAACCCACGCGTACAATGGGCATTTATCCGCACTTATATGGAAAGCCCTGCAGATGAGTTACCAATAGACGCTCAGTTCTGTGAAGCTTATCCAGCTGATACAAGCAAATCACTATTTGCCTGTGCTGATATTGTCTTTCGCAAAAACGGTATACTACCTAGCAATCATTCTGGCGGTGATCAGATCATGGTCTTTATAATAGGCTCAATAATAGCTTTGGGTAATCTATTTCAGGCAAATCATTATCAATGTACCAAGCGAGCTATATTACATCCTGAAGTCATTAAGCTACTCACTTGGGACGGACAAGACAATCCCTATCCGATACAGCCCATAACTGATGAAGCCGAATTAGCCTTTGAAGGCAGAAACTGGGAAGTTAATGTCAGATGGGTGTGTATCATACTTATTAATGCTGGTTTATTTGCTTGGGCGGTAGTAGCCTATAATGCTTAGCTAGTAGTTATCTACTACAGCCCCTAATTTGAAGAGTAAATAATATAAGTAGGAGGTTTGTCTAGAAGACCTATGAGGTTAATACTGATTTTAAATAATGGACTCAAACTATAATCTAATAACTTTAAAATCGATACAGCATTGTTTGTATGAATGCTTACTGACTCTGCCATGCAAACAGAAGACAATAAAATTTGCTGCTGGTAGCATATGATATGTAAAGAAGTGTGGTTCTAAAAAGATATAGATGAAATTCTTACTGAAGACCATCTAGGGAGTGGGCGTTTAAAGAAGAGATTCAGTTTAATAAGAAATATTAAGGCATAAGAAAAAGGCTTCCAATTGCTTGGAAGCCTTTTAATGTAATGGTACCCGGAGCCGGACTTGAACCGGCACGCTATTGCTAGCGAGGGATTTTAAATCCCTTGTGTCTACCAATTTCACCACCCGGGCAAAACTTGTTTTATCTAAAATGTAAACTAGCTGATAGACCATCTAGTTACTAGATAAGTGCTCGCTATTATAGTCAGTTATGATAATAATGCAAGCTTAAATTAACGTAAAGTTAATAAATAATTGGAGGCTGGAGTCGGAATCGAACCGGCGTTAACGGAGTTGCAGTCCGCTGCATGACCACTCTGCCATCCAGCCAATCAAGGTGGCCTATATTAGCAAAAATATAATAAATTACAAGTGATTTTTTCATTAAAAACAGGTTATTTGCTACCTTATCTATAAATAACCCTGATTTAGAGTTATTTATACAATTAATAGGCTTTGTAACGCTATCACCAAGCTAGTGCTCAGTGATATCTTCTAAGAATAATGGCGATGAGACGCTAAACAATATCCTTGTTATCACGTTTTGCTTTTTTAATATCACGATAAGTGGCGGTGCAAATTAATATCAGCACCCCTAGCGTAATCACTGGCCAAATCAAAATATATGAGCCGTAGATAAAGACATTATCCATACTATCTCCTTATAGTCTTTTTTAATAATTATCAGATGATCAGTTTTATGATGCTATAACAAACTGACCAATCGCTGTTTGCGTTAAATAATTTCAATTAAGACAATTTAAGTTTGTGGTGTATCAGGCTTATTATCGTAGTCACCCACACGCTGCTTAATTAAGTCAAAGTCAAAATGCTCGTCACCCATCAGGCTGACTATCACACAGACGATAGTACTGGCACCGTAAGCGGTCAGTGAGGCCAGTAGAACCATATATTGACGTAGGAAGCCAGTGGCAAAGATTAGCATCAGTACGAGCGTGATAGCAGCGGCTCCCATGCCAATCTTACGACCTAAGAACCCAAAGACCATCAAACCAATCACGACAGCGCCACCGACACTGGCTAGTATCTCGAAGAATAGGGCAGTGAAACCTGTAATTGGTAGTAATTCAAAGCGTACAACACAGAATAGAAGAAGTCCGATGATGACGGCTGAGGTGAAAGCAGTATTGGTCACGCGATTCCAGAAGACACTGGCAATGACAGGAAAGACGATCGCCCCCCATAATGCGCCAACGAATACCAACATAACCAAAATGTCTAGTTTAAAGCTGGCAAAAATCAGTCCAGCTGCTGTCGCGACAATCATCGTGCCACGACCGACAAGCATCATAGTTTTCGGTTTAACATGACCTTTTTTGGCAATGTTTTTACCATAGACATCCGCCATCATAATCGTCGATAGCGCTGACAGATCTGAATCAGCGGTGGATGACAATGAGCCAATCACTAATATAAAGAATAATGCGATAAAGACGGGATGCAGATAAGTGCTCACCATCTGTGGAATCAGGTTATTCATGTTGCCATCGAGTGGTTCGATACCGATGGTGACGGCCATCAATCCGATCATCCCTAGACCAATGACGATACCTGCATAGCCCACAGTGGCTGTGACAAAGGTAGCCTTAATCTTAGTTTTATCAATCGCAAATAATCGTTGGGTAATGGTTTGGTTGCCGATAGCGTAAGCCAATACCGCAACGAAATAGGGCGCGCCTTGCTGAAAGAATGCTTCAGAAGAAAAGAAGTTTTGTTGCTCCAATGTCAGATTTGACAATCCTTCAACCATGACTTCAGGCCCACCCATCGCAAATAGTACTGCTGGGATAATGACAACACCAATGGCCATCAACGCGACCAATTGGGCAAAGTCGGTAAATACAGATGCACGGAAGCCTGACGTCAACGTATAGCTCAATACCCCGATACCCGCGATCATCACACCGGTTTGGAACGATAATGGTGACAAGACTGACACCAGTGCTCCAGCAGCAGTGAAGTTGACCATCAAGCTAATTAAGCTGCCCATAATATTAGATATTGCTAAAATTAATTGGCTTGATGAACCATGGCGGGCATGGATGAGCTCGCCTAACGTGTGACCATTGGGGGCAAGCTCACGAAAGCGCATACCAAAAGGGTAGATGAATAGAATCATCAACGCTCCCCAAAACCCATAATGTATCGGTCCTGACACGCCGTATTTATAGCCAGAGGTAGCCGCAGCATAAAATGAAGCAGCCCAAATCCAAGTGGCGGTCATACTAGCCGCACCCATACCAAAGCCAACACCGTGGCCTGCGACCATAAACCCAGAAGTTGTTTCTTTGTCCTTTTTTATCAACAAAGAAAGCAGGTAAGTGCCGCCATAAAAAGCTAGTAGTAATAAAATAATGGTTAATGATGAAAATTGGAACAATGACTCAGTTTTCAAACTTATACCTCGCAATTGTTTTAAGTAAATAAAGTTTATTAAAATTATCTATTCCAAACTATTGAGCATACGACATGGCCTAAAAAGCCCTCATACTGGATGTATGTGGCTAATGTAGACAGCAAAAATACCAACTGTAGTGTTGAGCAAGTACTAAGTGTCGTGCCGCTGTTTTATGACTCACATCGTGTTAAATCAAAATGACAGGGGCTACTCTCAATAGGCGTCAGTTCATGGATAAACCATGACGCTATTAATAGGCATACACAAAGGTAGCTGAGTGCTAAAGAAAGCTCATATGATGAGCGTCTATAGCAGAATTACGAATGAGCACTAAGCCATGAGGGCATGACCTGAGCTCGGTTTAGACAGCCTTATCAGCTGTAATAAGCAATAGTTAAGAAGTTTTTACTCAACTATCGCATTGATGCATCACCTGTAATTTAAATACCAAATCCAGTACTGTGTGAATAATCAGCACAATGAACTTGGTATTAATAAATAAAACTACAGATCTGTTAAGTGTATGTAACATGTTCGTGAGGTTAGGGTAACCTATTATGTCGTCAACCTCAAATGTTATGCGAGATTAATAGACTATCTTCTCAATTCAATTGCTTACCATCTAAATGGGCTAAAAGTAGCTAAATCTAGCCAAACAACGTCAGAAACCTAGTTAATATTTCGATATTATCTGCGATGGTTTTATCGTTTGACGGCAACTTATCTTATTTTTATTAATATCTTTAAAATATAGACACGGCTTACCTTGAACGTCGGAACGCCCAAGGTAAGCCATCAATAGATAGTCTAGGTTTAGTGAAAGGGGTGGTATTGAGAGTTGTTACGAGAAGCTAATACGAGTAGATATAGGGTGATGCGTATTCATTAGTTCTAGGCGTTAGCTTTTATTAAAGAATATTTGATGCTGTATTAAATGCCTGAGTAGTAGGTCACTCTATCGTTACGTAAGAATCCTGCTAATCCCAATCCGTAACGCTCAGCGACACGCACCGCTGTACTGGTAGGCGCAGACATGCCAACCAGCCAAGGTATGCGACCACGGATAGATTTCTGTACCAGTTCAATTGATAGGCGTGAAGTCATTAGCACACAGTCGACATCGACCTTTTGACGCAGTTGCCAGCCAATCAGTTTATCGAGGGCGTTATGACGTCCTACATCCTCAAATAGATATAACTGCTGCTGATGCATGGTTGCCGCTGCATGTACGGCACCTGTCAGTTGGTGCGTGTGCTGTGTGGCATCGACTTGTTGTCGCATTTTTAATAAGGAATCTAGACTCGGTGTTGCGGATTTTTTATTTGAGCCGTTTGATACATTATCTTGGGCGTAACTACTCAAATCAGGCAGTGCTTGTGCCAGTCCCGTGATACCGCACATACCGCAACCTGTGCGCCCTGCGAGCTGACGTTTCTGTGCTTGGATACGTTGATGGCAGCGTTGGTTTAAGATCAGTTCCACGATATAAATATCATAGTCCTGTAGCTGTTGTAAGGTTTGCTCAAGGCTTTCTGCTTCAGCATCTTCTGATTCCAGATCAGCTGATTCTTGAGTAAGGGGTTGGTAGCTTGCGGTATCGGTCAGTTGAGTGACGTCCCAATCAAGCAATTCATGGCTGTGTTGGATCAAGCCTTCGCTAAATAAAAACCCAACAGCTAAATACTCTAGCTGATGCGGACTTGCCATCAATACCGCATAGTGAATACCATTGATAATGATGGCAACCGCCGCCTCTACAGCGAGACTGGCGGGTTGGCGATCAATATGTACTTGAGCAATGTTGTCATCGTTGTTGTTAGCGGATGAATAGTAATGCTTTTCTGATAAATGGGTACGTACCAGTGGCGTCATCGATGTATTTACGCTTTCAAACACATTGCTTTCATGCGGCTGTTCACTGGTGCGCTCATTTTCTTTAACATAGGTCTCAATTGTTATCATTTTACGATCTACTTCCCACTTACTATACTGGCTCAGCGATGCTTGCATTGACCCGTTGTAAGACAACCGTCGTTGATTTATACGCTGGTATGTGTGAATCGGGCGCATGCGTGTCTAAGTCAAATAAGTCGTTACATTCAGGGTAATAGGCGGCAACAGCATTAGACGCAATATCCATTTCAGTCAATACCAGTGGCCCTAGTGTACGCGGCTGGCTAGTACCATTTGGATTACCTTGTCGAGATACCATGACACTATCACCTGCGTGCCAGCCTAGGCGGCTGATTTCATCAGGATGCATCAATAAAACATCACGGCGATTGGTTTGACGATAGCGATCTTTATAGCCAAAAATCATCGTATTAAATTGGTCATGACTACGAACACTGGTCAATTGCCAAATCTTTTGTCCATCGTTTTGATCGTCATCAACGTTGCCATTTTTTCTCGCATTGTCTTCAAGAGCTGATGTTGTTTCTGCCATTTGTGCGGCGACATAAGTAATTGGGTATTTGGGTACTTCGAACTGTGCCTTACCACTGTCAGTATTCCATATACGATGGCGAGCAGCATGATATAAATGAAAGCCACGTTCAGTAGTGCGAATGCGATGATTAAAATTTTCGAAGCCATTGATAGCTTGGGCAACATAGTCACGAACGATGTCAAAATCCTCGCTCATGGCTTGCCAAGGAATAGTAGAGTCAGGGCCAAGCACATGAGTGGCTATGTCTGCCACAATCTGTGATTCAGACTTTAAGGTATCACTGACAGGTTTGAGCGTGCCTTGAGTGGGTACTACCTGACACATAGAGTCTTCGATGGTTGCAAATTGCTCGCCTTTAGCCGTCACGATGCGTTCAGTACGCCCTAAACATGGCAAGATTAGATTGTTTGCACCCGGGTACAGCATGGTTTCATTTAGCTTGGTACCTACGAATATATTAAGTTGCGTTGTCATTAAAGCTTGTTCAATGGCACTGGTATCAGGTGCTGCCACAGCATAGTTGCCACCCATGCCCATAAATATTTTTAGTTTACCAGCGATAAGCGCTTTGGCCCCAGTAACCACGTCGTAGCCATGCTCTTGTGGCATAGGATGCTCAAAGACACGCTCCAGACTGTCCAGTAAGCTTTTGCTAGGACGTTCATGGATACCCATGGTGCGATCACCCTGTACATTAGAGTGCCCACGAACAGGAGACGCGCCTGCGCCATCAATACCAATCATACCCATTAATAATAATAGATTGGTAATCATCGCGACATTGTCATCCCCTTGCACATGCTGAGTGATACCCATACCCCATGTGCAAATCGTTGCAGGACTAGCAGCCACCAGTTCGGCGAGATTTATAATGTCTGTTTCTAGAATACCGCAACCAAGCTCGATATCTGCCCATGACTGCTCTGCCAACCACTGTTTTATTGGCTCAAAACCTGATGTATGAGTGGTAATGAAATCGTGGTTGATTTTATCGTTTTCAATCAGCCATTTGGCGATACCTGTCAATAATGCCGCATCGCCACCGATCTGAAGTTGAACCACTTCATCGACCATGTCATTGCTTTGACCTGCTGCCATATGTGTGGGTTTTTGTGGGTTTCTAAATTTACTGAGACCTTGTTCGCGCATGGGATTGATAGAAATAATTCGACATCCTTGCTCGTGAGCATGGGCGAGCATCTCAAGCATTCGTGGATGATTGGTCGCTGGATTTTGTCCAAACATCAAGATAAGTTTGGCTTGCTCAAAATCTTCTAACTTGACCGTTGCTTTACCAATACCTAACTGCCTACCTAGCATGACCGAGGTTGGCTCGTGACACATGTTTGAGCAATCAGGTAGGTTATTAGTACCGAAACAGCGTACGAACAGCTGGTACATAAAGGCCGGCTCGTTGGTGACACGACCTGAAGTATAAAAGAGCGCCTCATCTGGCGAGCTCAGCTGTTTGAATTGTTCAGCGATACGTTGGTAAGCCATCTCCCAAGAGATCGCTACATAGCGGTCTTGCGCGGCATCATAATATAGTGGCTCTGATAAACGGCCACTGTGCTCTAGCTCATAGCCTGTCCACCCTTGTAGCTCAGTGACGGTGTGTCGTGCAAAGAACTGGGCATCTGCTTTTTTGGTCATGGTTTCACTAGCGATGACCTTGATACCATTTTCACAGACGTCGATGGCTTTGTGTGACTTGTGGTCAGGCCAAGCACAACCTGGGCAATCAAACCCGCCTTGAGGCTGATTGCTTTTGAATACGCTGACACTGCCACGCAAAAAAGTTTGATAGTCCATCAGTTTACGAGTAGAGGAAAACAGCGCAGGCCAACCAGCAGCAGGGTGGGAGTAGACAGGAATTTTGCGCATGACAAACCTCATAGATAAACGGTGATGGATAAGTTGTAGTTATAGACGACAACTATATAATGATGAGCGAGAAATTTGTAGAATCAGTAACTATAGATAACAAAAAACCTTTGAGAAGATTGAGTGTTCTCAAAGGTTGATAAGTGACCTATGCTGTCAAATCTGTAGACATTCACTTGGGAGATTTTAGTTACGTAGCCTGACAATAAAAGTCAAACCACATCTGTCTTGGCGTTCTATAGCCTAAATCCATAAAGTGAGTAATACCGAGCACCTTTTCGAAGAGGGTTGAATCTCATATAGTCAATTTTCTCAGAATATCAAGTCTCCGATAAAGTTGGGGCGGTTCATCTTACTCAATATATTTTTTTACTTATAACAAAATGCAAGTATTGTCGAAATATCACGATATAACTTCTATACGCATTGCAAAGTTTCCATAAACTGCATTTTGCTATTCAGCATCTCTTTTTTCAGCCAATTTTTAAACACCACCTTTCTCTCATCTTCGTAAAAAGGATGATAAGACAATAAATGATAAGACGAGCTGTCTGCCATTGGAGGATGGATTAATTCTAAAAAGTGATGCGAAAGTTCTTTTTCCACCATAAATATTGAAACAATAGCGGTTCCCAAACCAGCTAAGCACCCCTCAATACATAAGTAAAAGTGCTCTAACACCATGGTCTCGTACGATAAAATCTCGCTACTGACTAACTTAGATTTATTTATGTGATGCCAAAAATTTGGTCGAGAAGAAGTCAGTAATAGGGTGTTCGTTGGTTCAGTTCTAGGGTTGCGGACAGCGACTATGTATTCTTCAATAATTTTCTCATGAAATATATTTTTGTCCCATTCAAAATCATTTCTGCGCAAAGCAATATCGATAGATTTCCCTTGAAAGTCTACTGTTCCACCATCCGTTAGTAATACAATTTCAAACCCATAATTTAATGAATTAAATTCAGCCAAACGCGGTATCAACCATTTCATTGAAATAGTGGGCTCACAGGAGAGTACCAGTTGCTTTTTTCGATGATCTTGCCTCGTTAGATCCACAAGACAATCATCTAATTTCGCAAAAACCTGCTGACAACAAGAAAAAAGTAGATTGCCATTGGCTGTGAGCACCAGTTTCTTATTGACTCGGTTAAACAAAGATACACCTAAAGCATCTTCCAAATTCTTAATCTGTTTACTCACTGCACTTTGTGTCACAAACAGTTTCTGAGAAGCAAGCGTCACACTATTATGCTCTGCAACATAGTAAAAGAACCTTAATGAATTCAACGATATTTTTTCTATCATGCCAAAATCTCATAGATGATGATGTAATAAACTCAATTTTAGTTTATCTGTAAATGTAGGAGAATGCACTTAAATTAATAATATGAAAAGACTAATATAAAGATAAAACTCTTTATATATTGGTATTTTCTTTATAGAGTTCATTAAATGACAGAATTTTTTACCGTTATTATGATTACCATTCTTGCTGTGATTAGTCCTGGGGCTGATTTCGCTATTGTTACTAAGAATAGCTACCTATACGGGCGTTCAGTCGGTGTGCTAACGTCTATTGGTATAGCGCTAGGTGTCTTAGTACACGTGACTTATACGTTAGTAGCTGTTGCGATTGTCATGAAGCTTGCGCCAAATTTTTTGACCATCATCAAATATCTTGGTGCACTTTACCTTATTTATATTGGTTATAAAACATTCACACAAAATCCGGTACATGACGTAGGTTCTTCTATGCGCATCAGTTCTGGACAAGCATTGCGATATGGCTTCTTTACCAATGCTTTGAATCCCAAAACCACATTGTTTGTTATTAGTACGTATACACAGATTGTTAGTGCTAGTACCCCAAAGTCTATTTTAATCGGTTATGGATTGTTTATGTCTGTGGCTCACTTCATATGGTTCGCCTTGGTGGCTTTATTGTTCTCTCAACGGACGCTAAGAGAAAAAATGCTAAAGCAGCAAGTCGCAATTAATCGTGTCATTGGTTTTATATTAGGGCTATTAGGTGTCTTCCTGCTTTTTACAAACTTAAACTAGAGGATTTCAATATGAAGAAAGTTGCTTTTATCGATATAAAAGGGGTCTTGGTTCCGGAGATATGGAAATTAATGTAAGCATTGCGGCTGATAGGTATTAAAAGCTTTTGCGCAAAGTAGAGAAGTGTCTCTATTATGCTTATTTATGCTTAAATCACCTAGGGTGTGTCATCGATTAGATCATGAGGCTTAAAATAAGAAAAATTGTAGATAAATAATGTATTAATGTGCTAATTGATAACACACCCTAACACTCTAATAACTTTAAGGTTGAACTTTCATGACGCTACAAATTGATCATATCTCACTATCGGTTGCCAACTTAAATAATGCTGAAAAATTTTACGATGCTATTATGCCTGTTTTAGGTGCTAAGAAAGTAGAGGGTTCAGCCGAGGCTTTAAAATACGGCATTCGGAACACGCCAGATGCTCATCATAATAGCTATCTGACTATCTTTGAGGCACAAGACTTCACTCGTAACCATGCTAACCATTGGTGTTTTCAAGTCGATAAGAGAGATAGAGTTGATTCCTTTCATGTTCAAGGCATTGCTAATGGTGGATATGACGCTGGGCAGCCAGGACTTCGAGCTGAGTATCATGAGGGTTATTATGCTGCTTTTCTAATCGACCCTTCAGGGAACAAGATTGAAGTCGTTTGTCATTCTTTATAAAATTTATATAATGACTATGATGATTAAAAATGAGGAGGGTAGATCACGCCAAGGATAGCCGACACGCATACGATACAGTACGCCTTCGACCGTTTGTCTAAGATTCCCTGTGACATAGATATTAAGCTCTAGTAATATAGACCTTAGTCTTGTCCAGTGTTGCTCTTTGAGCAAGGCATAGCAAACGACGTCCTTTTTGTGTGAGAACTTAAAGATTACTCGTTTGCTATTTTTTTGTTCCTAATGTTCAACACGCCCACTTAACAGGCATTTTTTATTTAGCATTCAAATGCAGCTGTTTTGCAAGTTAGCTCAAAATCAAACTGTCATCTTCGACTTTTTCGCCACGAGTTTGCTCAAACATATCGAGCAAATCATGTACAGTCATGCCTTTGCGAGCATCACCAGCGACGTCTAGTACGACTTGGCCTTGATGCAACATAACAGTACGTGTGCCATGCGCCAATGCTTGTTGCATTGAGTGCGTGACCATCATCGTTGTCAGCTTATTGTCCGTTACAATCTTATCGGTCAACTCTAAGACAAAAGCCGCCGTTTTGGGATCCAGTGCCGCTGTATGCTCATCCAGTAACAAGATTTTAGACGGTTGCAATGATGCCATAAGCAGACTGACGGCTTGTCGTTGACCACCGGACAACAGTCCCATACGGTCAGTCAGTCGATTCTCTAGTCCAAGCTTTAGGACTGAGAGTTTCTCTCTAAACAAGTCTCGGTTGCTTGGGTTCAGCGCAAAGCTCAAACCACGTTTGCCGCCGCGCTTATAGGCAAGCGCCATGTTTTCTTCAATAGTGAGCGCTTCACAAGTTCCTGCCATTGGGTCTTGAAACACACGAGCAACCCAATGAGCACGTTGGTGCGCAGTCTTTTTGGTGACATCAATACCGTTTAACAGGATTGAGCCACTATCGACGCGCGTGGTGCCACTGACGGCGTTTAGAAAGGTCGACTTACCAGCACCATTGGTACCGATGACAGTCACAAACTCACCATCTGCAATGTTTAAATTGATACCGCGTAGTGCAGGGTTTTCAATGGGCGTTCCAGGATTAAAGGTCAACCGCAAATCTGTAGCTTGCATCATAATAATTATTCCTTATGGTTGCACATTGACATTAAGCTCGAACTTTACGACTTAAGAATTTATTTTTAGCTTTTGGCAATACCAAGGCAAATACGACGAGTAACGCTGTAATCAAGTTCAAATCCTGCGGGCCAAAGCCAATACTACGCAGCGTATCACTCGATAGGGCGACCTGAATAAATAGCTTGTACAGCACAGCACCGACGACCACAGCAAAAGTAATCAGCCAAATGCGCTTGGCCGGAATGATGGTTTCACCGATGATGACCGCTGCTAGACCAATGACGATCGTACCGATACCGATCGAGATATCTGCACCGCCTTGAGTCTGAACGAACAATGCACCCGCTAAAGCGATCAAACCGTTAGACACTGCCATACCAACGATGGTCATCCATGAGGTATTAATACCTTGAGCCTGCGCCATTCTTAGGTTTGAGCCAGTGGCACGCATTGAAAGACCAGTCTCGGTACTATAGAACCAGTTTAAAAACAGCATGGCAAGTATCACAACCATACCAATAATCAAACAGCGCATCCAATAGCCATTACCATCGGTCACCAAGGTGCTAAATACCGTGGTTTCGCCCAATAGCGGTAAGTTTGGCGCTCCCATAATACGTAAATTGATAGAATATAGGGCAACCATCACTAAGATACTGGCAAGTAATTGCAGTATGCCAAGTTTGACATGCAACCATGCAGTAACGATACCAGCGACGGAGCCTGCTAACATACCAAAGGCACAGGCCAACCATGGGTTGATACCAGCGATGATGGATATACCAGCGACTGCGCCACCTAGCGGAAAGCTACCATCAGCGGTCAAGTCGGGAAAGTCGAGCGTACGAAATGAAATCAGCACGCCAAGTGCAACAAGGCCATAAATTAGACCGCTTTCAAGCGCACCAAAAAAAGCAATTAAGGACATAAGATATTAGTCGGTTATCATCAAGCGTTTAGCGATTATTATCACAAGCAAAAAGCAGCAAAGGCATGAAGCATGCTGCCTATAAGCCTATATAACCCAAACGGCTAAGCGGTGAATTTAACAGATTAAGCAATCTGCGGTTAGGGTAAACCAAAACATCTTCCTATGAGGAATGAGCATAAAATACCTTGGTTCGAAATTCGGTTTTAATGCTTATATCACATTAAAAATAACCCAGCTCATATACCAGTAGCTGGGTCATTTTTATACTGAAATAATAGCAGTAAATATAAGCAACAATCTATGATTAAACTATCTATATAGTCGTTTAACGTGATGCTTACATTCAGAGGGCGCTATTCTACCACTTCTTTTGCTTTATCGATAACTGCTTGTGGCAATGTGATGCCTTCAGCTGTGGCATTTTTTGGACTGACATACAAATCAAGTGCTTGTGGTGTATAAACAGGGATATCACCTGCTTTTTCACCGTTCAAAATACGCACCACAATTTTACCTGTTTCGCGGCCAAGTGCATAATAGTCAACGCCCAATGCGGCAATGGCACCGCGTGCAACAGAACTGGTGTCTGAAGCAACCAGCGGGATTTTACTTTCTTTAGCGACTTGGAATAGCGACTCGTAAGCAGATACCACGTTGTTATCGGTTGATGTGTAAATCATATCGACTTTACCTTCGAGGCTACGTGCAGCCATTGCGATGTCGGTACTGCGCTGGGCAGGGGCTTCATGTACAGTGATGCCCATTGGTGTCAGCTTTTCTTTGAGATTTTTTAGGATGATGGTAGAGTTCACCTCACCTGGGCTATAAACATAACCTACATTTTTCAAGCTTGGAATAATTTGGCGCATTAAAGCAATTTGTGGCTCATAAGGGAGCGCATCAGAACCACCAGTAACGTTGGTGCCAGAACCATCAAGCTTTGATACTAATTTGGCTTCTACTGGGTCGGTTACCGCAGAGAATACCAAAGGAATAGTGCTGGTAGCAGCCGCAACCGATTGTGCTGATGGCGTACCAATGGCAACGATAACATCTGAGTTGTCTGCAACAAATTGCTTGGCAATCTGTCCTGCAGTAGCAGTGTTACCCTGTGCGCTTTGGAAATTAACGGTTAAGTTTTCACCGTCTTTAAAGCCGGCCTCATTTAGCTCATCGATGACACCTTTGCGTACGTCATCAAGCGCTGGATGCTCAACAATAGCCGTAATAGCGACGTTTTTCATCTCTGTTGCGGCATCGCCAGTAGCGCTGTCAGTACTACCAGTATCTTGTGCTGATTGATTGCAACCAGTCAATAGAGCGGTACAAACACCGCCTAATAATAGCGCCTTACTAAAATTGAAATGACCAAAACGATTTTGATACAACATGGGTCTCACTCCTGAAAATAATAATGTGTCCGTACATTATTTAATAAATAAAAATGATTGCTAGCGGTTCTTATATTGATAACACGCACCAGATAGGTAACGATTACTTATTTGGCACTCTTTGCTTCTTTGTCGACATTGATGGCATTTTTTAGCAGCTCATCGGTCAAGCTTACGCCTTGTTCAGCCGCATGTTTTGGGCTGGCATATAAGGTTAAGGTATTCATGACTTCGGGCTTGATCGTATTGACGGCTTCGCCACTTAATACTCGATATACCATTTTGCCTGTGGTACGACCAAAGTCATAGTCATTGACACCAAGCGCCGCAGTAGCACCGCGTCTCACACTAAACTCGTCTGAGGCAATGACAGGAATATCAAGCTCATTGGCTGCACCTGCCATCGCTTCAAAGGCAGAGACGACATTGTTGTCTAACGAGGTATAAATAATATCAGCACGACCAGATAAGCTACGCGTTGCCATAGCAACGTCCGTTGGGCGATTGGCAGTGACTTCTAATATTTTAAGGCCACGCGCGGGTGCAGCTTTTTTCAGTTGGTTGAGTACTGATACAGAGTTGACCTCACCTGGGCTATAGACGTAACCAATGGTCTTAGCATTAGGCGCAATTTTCTGAATGTTGTCTAATTGCGGCTCGATAGGCAACTCGCTAGATAAGCCTGTCACATTAGATTGGATAGGCACCGCATTTGCATCGATAAGCTTTGCCGCGACAGGATCTGAGATAGCGGTATAGATAACAGGAACCGTTTTGGTTGAAGCCACGATTGATTGGGCAGAGGGCGTTGAGATGGCCACGATGGCATCTGGGTTATCTCCTGCGAACTGCTTGGCAATCTGACCCGCTGTCGCTGTGTTTCCTTGAGCGCTCTGGAAGTTAATTGTTAGGTTTTGGCCTTCGACATAACCGTTATCAGCCAGCTCGTCTATGATACCGCGGCGCATCTCATCTAACGAAGGGTGTTCGACAATTTGCGTGATGGCCAATGTTTTGGCGGGCTTGCTAGCATCAGCAGTGGCGCTGTCATCAGTTGCAGTAGTGTCTGTAGTGTCTGTAGCGTTTGAGCAGCCGATCAGTCCGAGAGTGGCGCTGATAGCAGCACCGTATAGGCTTAAGCGTAAGGTAGAAGCAATAGTCATTATTAGGTTAACTCATAGGTTATATCAATCGTAAAAACCAAGTGCATATCGTTAGATGTGTTCAGTCTATTTATAAGAGACCTTACTCGCCTTCGTTATGCTTGGGTTTTAAACATGATATTGGAAAATGCAGGTTAGCCGAGTCAATGCTATGTTGATGCCAAAATAGCAGGCTAACAATAAAATAATCGTTCCATCGATCATTATATTTATATTATGACAGTAATGTAAGTTATCGCAATAAAAAATTCAGTCGTGTTCGTCATCGGTGCTAATAAGGAGTAGGTTGGCTATCTTATTCAGTAAAATCACCATCAAAAAGCTTACAAGCTAGCAACGCATCTATTACGGACTGCCTTCATAATTAACGTAAGCTAATTTTTATACAAGAATTTTCTGATACAAGAATGATAGTAAGTCCAAAGTTCCCATTACTATTGCGCTGACGTGGCGAATATAGAACTCACGCTGGTCTCTACTTGATATTGTTTAAACGAATACTCTGCAAGCAACATTATGAAGGCAACATTATGAACACTGCTAATCTCAAACTATTAACCATCGCTGGCATCACTGCTACCTCATTGATTTGCTTACCTGCTATGGCAAAAAATGGTCATGGAAACGGGCACGGGAATGGACATGGAAATGGACACGGAAATGGCAAATCTGCTTATGTCCATAAAGATAATAACCATCACAGTAAAGCCCGACCTAATATTAACGCTTATCGCAATGCTAGCCCTAACGCCTCATTCAAGCGTGATCTCGATAGATACGGTTACAGAGTAGTCGGCAAGATTGATAGAAGAGATTACGATCGTTCGGTCGTCTTAGACCGTTATGATAACCGCTACACTCGTATTCGCACGCCAGAAAATAATATTGTGACGGTGATTAGTGACACGTTGCAGATTATTAATATTTTGAATAGGTAAGGCTTGGTTTTTATTCATTTAATAAATCAACCATAAAAAAAGATGCCACTAGGGCATCTTTTTTATTTTTTACTACTAAGGCGTGTCTTCAATTCACTCGATAGTTATCTAAATGGGCTAAAAACAGCTAAATTTTGCCAAATATCGTTAAATAGCTAGTTAATATCCCGATATTATCTGCACTATTTTCCTCGTTTGACGGCAATTTATCTCATTTTTATCACCATTTTTGAAATGAAGACACGCCCTAAAAATAACCGTTAAGCTAAAACATCACCAACGACACAAGCATCCGGTAAGGTAACGACTGTTAAGCCCGTCTTTGGCTCACCAGTTGATAGTACCATGCCTTCTGAGATACCAAATTTCATCTTACGCGGTGCAAGGTTGGTCACACAAACGACTTTTTTATCAACCAATTGCTCTGGCTCATAAAACTTACGGATACCGCTGAACACGTTGCGTGGCTTGTCTTCACCAACATCTAACGTAAACTGTAAAAGCTTGTCCGCGCCTTCGACATGGTTACAGGCTAAGACGTGTGCCACTTTCATCTCAACTTTGGCAAAGTCTTCGATACCAATGTAGTCAGTTTGCTCAGCGTCTGCATTGGCTTCTGGTGCTGCATTTTTTGCTGCTGGCTTGCTGTTTGTGATAGCAGCTGGCGCGTCTACTTGTGCGAGAGAGGCTTTTGAGTCTTCTACCATAGCTTCAATATCTTTTTCTTCGATACGCTGCATGAGTGGTTTGAACTTATTGATTTTATGTCCAAGTAACCACTGATTACGGCTAGCGAAATCTAAGCTGTCAATGTTTAAGAATTCTTTGGCATTATTGGTCAGCTCAGGTAGTACAGGCGCAAGGTAGACCATCAATTGACGGAAAATATTAATCGCAACCGAGCAGACGTCTTGAACTTCTTGTTCAGTGCCTTCTTGTTTAGCAAGCGACCATGGTTTTTTCTCGTCAATATATTCGTTGGCCTTATCTGCACACTGCATGATTAAGCGCATAGCACGTGAGAATTCGCGGTTTTCATAGGCAGCAGCAATCTCATCGCCCGTTTTGGTGATGTCTTCTAACAGTTCTGGTTCTGCGCAAACTTCTGAAAGCATGCCGTCGTATTTCTTAACCAAGAACCCTGCACTGCGACTGGCAATATTGACCACTTTTCCAACCAGATCAGAGTTGACCTTTTGCATAAAGTCTTCTAAATCTAGATTGATATCTTCGACTTTGTCAGACAGTTTACTGGCGAAGTAATAGCGCAGGTACTCAGGATGTAAATACTCAGCGTACGTTTCGGCCTTGATAAAGGTACCGCGTGACTTACTCATCTTCTCGCCATTGACCATCAAAAAGCCGTGGGCAAAGACGCCTGTTGGTGTACGATACTCGCTGCCCGCAAGCATGGCTGGCCAAAACAAAGCGTGGAAGTAAACGATGTCTTTACCAATGAAGTGGTAAACCTCGGTTTTGTGCTCGTTTTCTTGTGCCCAATAGCGGTCAAAATCAAGCGCTTGCTCTGTACCTGCGCGTTTGTCGCATAGGTTTTTAAAACTTGCCATGTAGCCGACTGGTGCATCTAGCCATACATAAAAGTATTTGTCTGGTTCATCGCTTGGAGTATCTGGAATTTGAAAGCCAAAATAAGGCGCATCGCGTGAGATGTCCCAAGTCGCTAAGCCTGCCTCAAACCACTCTTGCAATTTATTGGCCACTGACGTTTGCAAACGGTTGTCACTGCGTGTCCAGTCTTTTAAGAATTGCTCAAACTCTGGCAAATTAAAGAAATAATGCTTAGAGGTTTTGAGTACAGGCGTTGAACCAGACAGCGTAGACTGTGGATTTTTAAGTTCGGTGGCATTGTATGTGGTGCCGCATACTTCACAGTTATCACCATATTGGTCTGGACTATCACATTCAGGACAGGTGCCTTTGACAAAGCGATCGGCTAAAAATAACTGCTTTTCAGGATCAAATAACTGCTCAACGTCTTTGGTGCTGATGTGTCCAGCGCTACTAAGACGACGATAAATAAGCTCAGAAAACTCTTTGTTTTCTTCTGAGTGAGTAGAGTGATAATTATCAAAATTAATCAAAAACTTAGAAAAATCAGCTTCATGTGATGCTTTCACTGACGCAATTTGTTCTTCTGGTGTCACGCCATTGGCTTCTGCTTTTAGCATGATGGCGGTACCGTGTGCATCATCTGCGCAGACATAAGTGACCTGATGGCCTTGCGCTTTCATCGCACGTACCCAAATGTCTGTCTGAATATATTCTACAAGATGCCCCAAATGGATATAGCCATTGGCGTAGGGCAGCGCACTGGTTACTAGAATCTCACGCACTTTCATCACCTATATTTTTATATAAACGGGTTAGTTATCAAACGTCTTAAGCAGCTTATGGCCATTAGACGCGATGTTATCAATGCTAAAAACTTCCAAAAATAATGAAAATTTAAAAAGTGTGCCTATGATACCGTAATTCGGCTAAATTTGTGATATTCCTTGGTAATTACTTCTCATTCGTTAGGCATCTACTAACCATAAACAATAGGCTTACATCGAATTTAGACGTTATCAGCTGGCCATAAAAAACCCACCGAGCAATCGCTAGGTGGGTTTTTGGTTAGGTACTGTTGTTTAGACTTTATTATTAAAAATTAAAACGAACCAAACATAGTACCTAAAGTGATAACAGTGACGACCGCTACCAGTGGAATAGCCATTGTGACCATGGCAACGTTTAGATATGACTGCTTGTGGGTCAGACCACAAATCGCTAGTAAGGTAATAACCGCACCACTATGTGGCAAGGTATCCAAACCACCGGCTGCCATGACAGCGACTCGATGCATCAGCTCTGGATTGATACCAGCATTTACGGCCATTCTGAGATAGTCTTCACCCAAAGTGGATAGAGCAATACTCAAACCACCAGACGATGAACCGGTAATACCCGCCAGCGTGGTCATTGCGACCGCTTCTGAGATGAGTGGGTTTTCAGGGCTTAGGTTCAAGATGCTATCACGAATGATAAGGAAGCCTGCCAACGAGGCGATGACAGCACCATAACCGACTTCCGATGCAGTATTAAAAATCGGCAACATAGAGTCGTAAGTACCACGGTTAATGGTTTTTTGTAGATTGTTCCAATGTCCGATACGTAGCAAGATTAATACCACACAAGCCACAACCAATGAGAGAATAATTGACCATAATCCGAGTGAGCCTGCGATATTTAAGTCAGGAAACTGCGTCTGTAAAGCGCTAAAGTCCATCGATGGAAAGATAGCGTACGTCAATACAGCGTTTAAACCGATGACCAATATTAATGGAATCATCGCAACGGTAAATGAGGTGTGATGCGTGTTTAATGCTTCAGTTTCTTTTGCAGTTGAACTGATACCGCCCACATCCTCTTCATCATGCTGACCATAGCCTTCACCCGCTGCATTGGCCTTTCTGGCTCGTGACTGCAACCACAACCAACCACCAATAAACATAACCAGACCACCGATAATACCCAAAATAGGCGCGGCAAATACGTTGGTATTGTAATAAGGAATTGGAATGGCGTTCTGAATGGCAGGCGTACCTGGCAATGCTGTCATCGTAAAGGTAAATGAGCCCAAAGCAATCGCTGCTGGTATCAAGCGCTTAGGAATATCGGCAGCTTTGAACAAGTCTTTGGCGATTGGATAAATAGCAAATGCCACGACGAATAATGACACACCGCCATAGGTCAAAATAGCACAGACTAAGATAACGGCTAAAATAGCCTTGCTAGCACCAAGCTTTTCGACCACGGTATTGGCAATTGCTGTTGCTGCACCAGAGTCTGCCATCAAACGCCCAAAGAGCGCGCCCAATAAGAAAATAGGGAAGAACTTGAGTAAAAATCCACTCAAAGCACCCATGAAAACATCGGTATAGGCGGGAATACTGCTTAAAAAGTCACCTGAAAGAAATACGGCTAATGTCGCCATAATCGGTGCTAAGATCAGCACAGAATAACCGCGATAAGCAAAGAACATGAGTAATATTAGAGTAATGACAATAGCAAGCGTACTAAACATGATGGCCCTCCTTGGCAAAAAAATAAGGCAGCGAGTATGCCGTGCTTATCCATATAGGTCAATAAAATTAATCAAAACAGGTCTATTTCGTCTGTTTTATCAAACATAAATCTAGACTCATGCGCTATCCATCATTAATATCTTACCGAACTATATACTGCACAGCGTTGACTCACATGCACTGACTGTTATTTTCTAGTCGCTACGAAAATAATATGTTAAGTTAGCACAAGTGTTTCACGCATGATATAGCGATATAAAATGTATTGTTATGGATGACAATATAAAATACAATGTTTTCCATTTATTAGGTACAGTAAACAGTAATTACTCTCAAATATGATAATCGTTCAATATAGCTCTAACTATATTTTTTAAAACCAAACATTAAATTTACAAGGAATGTGAATATGTTTAGTGCCATCACCAATATGAGCGTGCAGTTAGTCAACCGCTATCTACCATCCCCATTCGTATTTTCGATCGTTTTGACGCTCATCGCGTTTGCGGTGGGACTGGCTATTACTGGCCAAGATATGATTGCTATGGCAGGGCACTGGGGCAATGGGTTATGGTCATTACATAGCTTTGCCATGCAAATGGCATTGGTCCTAGTGACAGGCTACGCATTTGCCAGCGCACCATTTATTCAGCGTTTGTTAGACAATCTTGCCAGTAGAGTGCATTCTCCTACGACCGCTATTATCGTATCAACCTTGGTTGGTCTGGTCGGTTCATGGATAAACTGGGGGTTTGGTCTTATCATCGGGGCTATCTTTGCCAAAGCACTGGCAAAAAAGGTCGCTAATGTCGATTATCCGCTATTGGTCGCTGCTGCTTACTCAGGTTTCGTGATTTGGCATGGCGGTTTTTCAGGTTCGATACCACTGACGCTTAGCTCTGGCGGTGATACGCTGCTGACGCTATCAGGCAATACCATGACCGAAGCGGTACCTCTGTCACAGACGGTATTTGCAGGCTATAACTTGTTGCTAGTAGGTTTGCTCATCATTATTTTGCCACTCGTCAATCGCTTTATGCATCCCAAAAACCCTACGGTTATCGATCCTAAATTGATCAAACAAGAAGTGTATGTCGCACCTCAGAGAGACACGCCGGCACAAAAACTAGATGACAGCCGTATTATTGCTGTTATCCTATTGGCGTTGGCACTGATGTACTATATCAGCGAGTTTGGTAGTAACGGTTTTAACCTCGGGCTCAACATCGTCATTGGGCTGTTTTTGTTTATAGGGTTACTATCGCATGGCACGTTAGAGCGTTATTATCGAGCCGTGCACTCAGGGATAGGTGGCATCACAGGTATTGTGCTACTGTTTCCGTTCTATGGCGGTATCATGGGCATCATGACTGGTGCGAATGCTGATGGGATTTCTATCAGTACGCAAGTGACCGAATTTTTCGTCAATTCAGCTTCCGCAGACAGTTTCCCGATTTTTGCCTTTTTGAGTGCTGGTTTGGTCAACGTCTTTGTACCATCGGGCGGTGGACAGTTTGCGGTACAGGGTCCTGTTATGATTCCTGCTGGCATTGAGCTGGGTGTTAGTCCAGCCATTACTGCGATGGCGATTGCGTGGGGTGATGCGTGGACCAACATGATTCAACCGTTTTGGGCTTTGCCATTATTGGGTATCGCAGGTTTGGATGCACGCGCTATCATGGGTTACTGTCTGATAGTACTGGCGGTATCTGGTGCTGTTATCATGAGTGTGTTTTGGCTGGTGGTATAGTCATTCCACTATAAAAGTATTACTGCGTTAACCTCGCTTGAAGTATTTAATATACATCTACACTCGGTTGCCTTGTACTATTTTTAAATTGAATTGACTATACAAGGTTATAACGCTCAAAAGAAAAACAAGCATAATGAGTTTTCGCTGTTAGGTCTTATTAAAAGTAACAAGCAAATGGATAATTGAAATACTTAATTCAGCATTAGTTTATGCAAGGATTAAAAATATAAATGAGAATTACAGGAGATAAGTATGAGTCAATCAAAGATATACAGTAGTGCTGAAGAGGCGCTAAAAGGCGTCGTGACTGATGGGCAAACACTCGCTATTGGTGGCTTTGGTCTATGCGGTATTCCAGAATCGTTAATCGAAGCATTGCGTGATAGTAAAGTTAAGGGTCTAACCTGTATCAGTAATAACGCGGGCGTGGATGACTTTGGTCTTGGGCTGTTACTACAAACTCGCCAAATCAAAAAAATGATCTCCTCTTATGTCGGTGAAAACAAAGAGTTTGAGCGTCAATATTTAGCTGGCGAGTTAGAGGTTGAGTTGACACCACAAGGCACATTGGCTGAGAAATTACGCTCAGGCGGGGCAGGTATCCCTGCGTTTTATACCGCAACAGGCGTAGGTACTCTGGTCGCTGAAGGTAAAGAGACGCGTGATTTTGATGGTCGAACTTATGTGTTAGAGCATTCATTGCGCGCGGATGTTGCTTTAATCAAAGCACAGAAAGCCGATAAAGCGGGTAATCTGATCTTTAACAAAACCGCTCGTAACTTCAATCCAGACTGTGCAATGGCAGGTAAAATCACGATTGTCGAAGTCGAAGAGATTGTAGAGACAGGCACTTTTGATCCAGATGAAGTGCATCTACCGGGTATCTTTGTTCAACGTATTGTATTGAATAATAGCCCTGAAAAACGCATCGAAAAAACGACAATTAAAGCAGTGTAAGGTGCTTAAATAAAAACGTGGTCGAAGCTTAATTGAAAATAATTAGCAGTCTAAATGAACAAAAATAGAATATCGTAGAAATAAGGAATTTACCATGGCATGGACAAGAGAACAAATGGCGCAGCGTGCTGCACAGGAACTACAAGACGGCTATTACGTAAATTTAGGCATTGGTCTACCAACGTTGGTCGCTAACTACATTCCTGAAGGCGTGGATGTGTGGCTACAATCAGAAAACGGCTTGCTAGGGATTGGCGAGTTTCCCACAGCAGACAACGTTGATGCTGACTTGATTAATGCTGGCAAGCAAACGGTCACAGCAGCGCCAGGCTCCAGCTATTTTAGCAGCTCAGAGTCTTTTGCGATGATTCGTGGTGGCCATGTTAACTTGGCGATATTGGGCGCGATGGAAGTATCAGAAAATGGCGATTTGGCCAATTGGATGATTCCCAAAAAGATGGTCAAAGGCATGGGCGGCGCGATGGATTTGGTTGCAGGCGTACAGCGTGTGATTGTCCTAATGGAACAAGTCAATAAACACGGCGACCCAAAAATTCTGGCCAATTGCGAGCTACCATTGACAGGCAAAGGCGTGGTCGATCGTATCATCACCGAGCTTGCTGTATTAGACGTTACTGATAACGGGTTAAAATTGGTTGAATTAGCAGACGGTGTTAGCTTTGAAGCGTTACAAGAAAAAACGCCAGTAAACATTATCCAGTAAACATTATCCAGTAAACTTTGTACAGTAAGCTCTTTACTGTAATGTGATTGTCTTAACATCAATGAGCTTTATCCCTCAGATAGATACGCCACTATAATTATAGTGGCGTATTCATTCAGTTCTATTTTTATAAAAATTAACAATATTTTAGACCATTATAAGGAATATGTATGGCGACCCAACTACAACAAGATTTGACAGGCAAAGTAGCGTTAGTCACTGGCTCTGCAAGTGGTATCGGACGTGATATCGCTGAGACTTATGCAAAAGCAGGTGCAGCGGTTGGTATTGCAGATATTAATCTAGAAGCAGCACAGAAAACCGTTGATGCTATTGAAGCGGCTGGCGGACGTGCTCTCGCGATTGCGATGGATGTTACGTCAGAAGATGCAGTCAACGAAGGTGTACAGCAGCTAGTAGATACCTTTGGTGGTATTGATATTCTAGTCTCTAATGCTGGTATTCAGATCATTGACCCTATTGATAAAATGGCTTTCAGCGATTGGAAAAAAATGCTCAATATCCATTTGGACGGTGCATTTTTAACCACCAAAGCAGCGATTAAGCATATGTATAAAGGCGATAAAGGCGGCACGGTCATTTATATGGGCTCTGCTCATTCGCATGAGGCCTCATTATATAAAGCCCCTTATGTGACCGCCAAGCATGGATTATTAGGTCTGTGTCGTGTATTGGCCAAAGAAGGTGCCGAGCATAAAGTACGTTCGCATGTGATTTGTCCAGGCTTTGTTAAAACACCTTTGGTAGAAAAACAAATCCCAGAGCAGGCAGCTGAAAAGGGCATCAGTGAAGAGTCTGTCATTAACGATATTATGTTGGTAAACACGGTAGACAAAGAATTTACGACGGTAGAAGACATTGCGCAATTGGCGCTATTTTTAGCGGCGTTCCCAACCAATGTATTTACTGGACAATCTATCGTTGCCAGTCATGGTTGGTTTATGAACTAAGAAATTATTAACTATCCATTCGATGGAATAGCCACTCGTTTTCTTCTAGATTCTTATCGGATCAGCATCTTGTTTTATACCCATTAGAGCCAATTAGATTGGCTCTTTTTTATTGCTTTTTCCTGTCTATTTTTTGATTAATGGTTGAGATAGTTTAAGAAATAGCAGGCAGCAAACTTGGCTCACAGTAGAACATATGTAGCAAAGCTCAGTCCTACTGGCGTTGTGGTTTTTTTATGCTTGTAATTCAGCTACACTATCAAGATAAAAGGTCTGGCTAAACGCTCATATATTATATAGTCAATCCTCTATAAATTGGATACGGTGTCAGGCTCGCTTAGTCTACTACTTGTAGCACTTTCACTCGCCTTCCTTGTATTCAAATTATATTGAACTGACTATGTGGTTTATCATATCTACTATGGTGTTGAACGAGCTGTTTTAGCATACCAACCCACTTGTATAGGCAGTAATGGTCGCTATGTTTAACTTTATGAAGAAAACTCCCACCAATAAACCAGAAACGCCAGAGCAGCGAGCGGCTCGAGATAGTGCTGTGGACAAGGTATTACTTGGTTATGAAGTCGGTACGGTTAGTATCGCGACTATGGTAACGGGTCTTAATCGCGATGGTGACCAGCTCACTTTAGACTTGCGTCTACCGCAAGAGAGTAAGCCTGAAGCCATTCAGCAAGAGCTGGGTCAATTACTGCATCCGCATGGTATTACGACGATTCATATGAATGTACGTCTACCAGCGCCAGAAAAAGGCTCAGGTTCAAGTTTACCAAAGAAAATGCCGAAGACGACCAATGCTATGGATAGTCAAAGCAAGCCTGTAGCCAATCCTGATGACAATAGTAATAATGATAACAATGCTGAACCACCGATTACTAAAGCGGCACCGACACAAGCATCGTTAGCAGCACATCCGCGTATTCGCCATATTATCGTGGTGGCATCGGGTAAGGGCGGCGTCGGCAAATCGACAACGACAGTCAATATCGCGTTGGCATTACAAAAGCTTGGCAATCGTGTTGGTGTGCTTGATGCTGACATTTATGGTCCTAGTATGCCTACGATGTTGGGTGTTGCCGATGTGAAGCCACAACTAGAGAACGAGCAATTCGTACCTGTTGATGCACATGGCATAGCGATGCTATCAATTGGTAGCTTACTTGATGGCGATAATACGCCTGTCGCATGGCGTGGACCGAAAGCGACTGGTGCTTTGATGCAGCTTTATAATCAAACCAACTGGCCGCAGCTAGATTATTTAGTGATTGATATGCCACCCGGTACTGGCGATATACAACTGACATTGGCACAGCGTATTCCAGTCACCGGAGCCGTGATTGTGACGACACCGCAGCATGTTGCGCTACTGGATGCGCAAAAAGGTATCGAGATGTTTAACAAAACCAACATCCCTGTGCTGGGTGTGGTTGAAAACATGGCACTGCATACCTGTAGCAACTGTAACCATACCGAAGCTATCTTTGGTACAGGTGGCGGCGAAAAAATTGCTGAACAATATCATGTGCCATTATTAGGACAGTTACCTTTAGCCAGCGGTATTCGTGCTCAAGTGGATAAAGGCGAACCAAGTGTATTGGCTGATGATGAGTTTGCACCATATTATTTGAGCATTGCTAAAAACATTGAAACCAATATTAATAAATTTGCCAAGCCTGTCGATGATAAGCGGATTTTCTGATGGTTATTCAGTGTAGATGTCTCAATCTCAACGCTTAACATTTAGCATGTATGGAATGAGGGTGTTGAGAGTTGTCTAATCATCGATTTGATTTATCAATCTAATAGAGTAGTGGATTTTAAAGTCCTCGCTACCCTATAAATTAAGTCATCAATTCCGTATAATCGTCGCTATTAAATATTTGCTAAGGAATGAATAACAATGTCTATCAAATCTGATCGCTGGATTCGTAAAATGGCCGAAGAGCATGGCATGATTGAGCCATTTGAAGCGGGTCAAGTACGCTTTAACGATGCTGGCGAGCGTTTGGTGAGCTATGGCACGTCAAGCTATGGCTATGACGTGCGCTGTGCACCTGAGTTCAAGGTATTCACCAACGTACATTCAGTAGTAGTGGACCCTAAGAACTTCGATGAAAAAAGTTTTATTGATATCGTTGGTGACGAATGTATCATTCCGCCAAACTCATTTGCATTGGCTCGTACCATGGAGTACTTCCGTATTCCACGTGACGTATTGACTATTTGCCTAGGTAAATCAACGTATGCGCGTTGCGGTATTATTGTCAACGTGACGCCGCTTGAGCCTGAGTGGGAAGGGCACGTCACTCTAGAGTTTAGTAATACCACCAATCTCCCAGCGCGTATCTATGCCGGAGAAGGTGTGGCACAAATGCTGTTTTTCCAAAGTGATGCTGATGATGTTTGTGAGACCAGTTACAAAGATCGCGGTGGTAAATACCAAGGTCAGCGCGGTGTGACACTACCAAGAACCTAGATTAGGTCTTAGGCGATACGTAGTACAAAAAAGGCCAGTCATATTTCATATGACTGGCCTTTTTTATATAGAAAAATTGACTACTTTAAGACTTTTAGGCCTGCTTTGTTATCGCGTTTTGGCTTGGGCGCAGCAGTAGGGGTTGTCTTAACCGTAACATCTGAGTCTTCTTCAGGTACGTAATTATCATATTCGTTAGGATCAAAGAACATACCCTGTGAGTTCTCTTTTGCATAGATACCCAATACGGCAGTCAGTGGCACCCAAATTTCTTGCGATACACCACCGAAGCGGGCACTGAAGTTAATATAGTCATTTCCCATACTCATATTACCAGTTGCACGGCTAGCAATATTGAGCACGATACGACCATCTTGCACATGCTCTCTTGGAATCTGTACTTCTTCAGCAGTGGCATCAACCATTAGATACGGGGTAAGTGAATTGTCTTCTATCCACTGATACAGTGCGCGCACCATATAGGGACGTGTTGGGGTAATAGAGGTGGTTTCGCTCATTTGATGATTTCCTATACGAATTATTTTTAATAGTGAACAGATACTTCTTGGAGTAGCTTGTTCATTGAAAAAAACTAAATAAATATTAGGGTCTGTTGAACATTCAAATATTAGGGCTGCTGATTGCTAAAATTGCATCAAGCTAGGCGTAAGTCGACGATAATGTCGAGACCTTAACTAGGCTTGCAACAACGTTTGGGGTAATTTTAGCATCAGCCTTTCAGGGCAGTACTATTTTTTGCCAATATATGGCGAAATTGTCTAACCTAGAATAACTAGGCGTCAAAAATTTCACTGCATATTGTCTAAAAAATGGTGACTGCCAGCACCACATTTGAATGTTCAACAGACCCTATTTAACTTCTATTCTAATAATTTTCTATTCTAAGCCAGCTGTCTAATCAACGCACACTTTTTTGGAAGCTATCGCGTTCAAAGACACGCTTTTGATAATCAAATAGTGGACGACTAATGGCACGAGGCAGTTCGATATGCATCTCTTCAAGCCGCCACAATAACGGTGCTAATAGTATGTCACACCAGCCAAATTCATCTGCCATAAAATAAGGCTTATGGGCAAACAAAGGCGATAAGGTAATCAGCGAATCACTCAGCTGTTTTTTGGCAACCACTGCTTGTGCTTTATTAAAGCTATCTGGATGTACGAGTAGGCGCTTACCAAGTGAGAGCCAATCACGCTGAATACGCCACGCTAACTGTCTGAACTGTGCACGCTCCTGCGGGGTATCAGGCAGTAGTTTGTTTGTATGATAGCGTTCTTCGAGATACTCAAAGATAACATTGATCTCATAGAGCGCAATTTCTCGCTGCTGCAGGACAGGTAAAGTATGATAGGGGTTCAGCTCAGTCAAATCTTCAGGACGCTCAGAGTGCAAACGTGATAAATAGTAGGCGAGCTTTTTTTCTTCAAGTAATAGGCGTACCACATGACTGTCGTAGCCGTCATCAGCATACAAAATCAGCTGACTACTTGGAATGTCGTTCGCATCAATCATGAAAGCCTAATGTTAATAGTAAAGACTATCATCGTAAACAAAGTTGCCCTGATTATCAAGGCAACGTACGTAAACATTGCTTGTGAGCGCTTTATTTGTCTACTTCTTTGGCGATAGTTCTACTATTTAATGGTTTATCAGAATAGAAAAAGGCACTACCGAAGTAGTGCCTAATATCATGCTTGTCTCTTATGCTTCTACTACTATCTTATTTTACGTCTTTCCAGAATTCTTTGTTCAATAAGTAAACTGGGATGAGCAGTACTAATAAGAATAGAATCACAAAGAAACCAATCACTTGACGGTCATGACGAGCAGGTTCACCCATCCATGCCATAAAGTTCACTAGGTCACCAACTTCGCTCTCAAACTCTTCTGCACTCAATTTTTCTTGCATGTTATGCAAGACGTGAGGCATAGCAGCGTTTTTAAGCACTAGGTTATTAGCGCCCCAAGGACGGTTTGGATCTTCATAAAACGACAGTAGGTAAGTATATACCCAGTCATCGCCGCGTAGTCTTGTCTCAAGTGACAAATCCGGAGGCGCAGCACCAAACCAAGATGCTTGAATATCAGGATCAATCTCAGCAGTAATATGGTCACCGATTTGATCGGTGGTGACCATCAGATACTTTTCAACAAGCTCAGGCGGTATTTCTAAATCTTTGGCAATGCGCGAATGACGAACATACTTGGCTGAGTGACACCCAGCACAGTAGTTCATAAAGATTTTAGCACCGTTTTGTAATGAGCCCTTATTGGTAAAATCAATAGGAGCTGTACTACAAGCCAGATGTTCATCAACGCCATCGGCATTAGTGAACGTACCACAGCCACTACCTTCGGCCATTGCAGTACCAGCAGTCAAGGTTAATGCCGCGCCCAAGCCTAGACCAGCTAGGGATTTAATTAGCGTGTTCATTAGTGACCTCCGGTAACGCGTTCTGGTGGCTGTTTACACTTCTCAATAGCAGTGTAGAACGGCATCAATAAGAAGAATAAGAAATACAAGACCGTAAATATACGAGCCATTAATGTTGCTGTTGGGGTCGTTGGTGTTGCACCCAAGTAGCCTAGTACGACAAAGCTAATAGCGAATACTGTTAAAGCAATCTTAGACAATATGCCTTTATAGCGTATAGAACGTACTGGTGATCTATCCAGCCATGGTATCAAGAATAGTACGGCAATTGCAGCACCCATCGCGACCACACCACCTAGCTTATCAGGAACTGCACGTAAAATAGCGTAGAACGGCGTGTAGTACCATACTGGTGCAATATGTGCTGGTGTTTTCAGTGAGTTCGCTGTCTCAAAGTTTGGTGGCTCAAGGAAGAAACCGCCGCCTTCTGGGAAGAAGAATACCACTGCAAAGAAGCAGATAAAGAACACAACAATACCAACCATGTCATGCACAGTGTAGTACGGATGGAATTCGATACCGTCTAATGGCACACCATTTTTATCTTTTAGCTTTTTAATGTCAATGCCATCAGGGTTGTTCGAACCCACGTGATGCAGTGCCACCAAATGCATAAATACTAAGCCTACCAGTACTAATGGAATAGCAACAACGTGTAGAGCAAAGAAACGGTTTAGCGTAATGCCAGAGATAATATAATCACCACGTACCCATTCAGCAAGACCATCGCCGATCACAGGTAGGGCAGCAGGAAGGTTCAAAATAACCTGTGCACCCCAGAATGACATGTTACCCCAAGGTAGTAGATAACCAAAGAAGCCTTCTGCCATTAGCGCTAGGTAAATACCCATACCGATGAGCCAAATAAGCTCACGCGGTTTCTGATATGAACCATATAGTAATGCGCGGAACATATGCAAATATACCACGACGAAGAACGCTGATGCGCCAGTCGAGTGCATATAACGAATGAGCCAGCCGCCTTTTACATCACGCATGATGTATTCAACAGATGCAAACGCCCCTTCGGCACTTGGGTTATACATCATCGTCAGCCAAATACCAGTCACCAATTGGTTAACCAGTACAATCATTGACAATACGCCAAAGAAGTACCAAAAGTTAAAGTTTTTTGGTGCATAGTACTTTGACATATGGTATTCATAGGTTTCGGTCGCTGGGAAGCGAGCGTCTACCCAATGCATTAACTTTTTACCCATACTCATATTAAGCCTCCCCAACCGTCAAGATGGTACCATCCATGTTGTACTCTGGAATAGGTAAATTAAGCGGTGCTGGAACGCCACTAAAGACGCGACCGGCTAAGTCATATTTAGACCCATGACACGGGCAGAAAAATCCACCAAACCAGTCATTACCACCCAAATCAGCTGCACCAACATCAGGACGATAGTTCGGTGCACAGCCTAGATGCGTACAAACGCCTTCGACGACCAACACAGTTGGTTCTAAAGAGCGAGTAGGATTGGTACAGTATTCAGGCTGTAACGATGCTGCAGACTCAGGATCAGACAATAATGGCTTGACTGACTCTAGTCCTGCAATCATTTCTTCGGTACGTTTAACCACATAGATAGGTTTACCACGGTATTTGACAACAATCATCTGTCCTGCTTCGATAGAACCAATGTCTTGGGTCACTGCAGCCCCTGCAGCCTCAGCTTTAGCGCTTGGATACCAAGAACGGACAAAAGGTGTTGCCACAGCAGCGACTCCAACTGCACCAATCGCGGCAGTTGAGGCAATAAGAACTCTACGGCGTTGTACATTAACGCCTTCGGCTTGGCTCATTAATACTTCCTCCAGGTGAATGAAATGGGATTATCCCACACTGGGTTTGTGACTTATAAAATATATAATATCAAGCCACTTTGGCTATGCCTAATTTTGCTAATTGTTGCTATTCTAAGCTATTTCGGTGATAAAATAAATTATTGCGTTAAAAATAAAGCAACCTTAATAGGATATATTATAAGGTTGAAAGCGATAACCTAAGTAAAGTAGATGGTTTATCACTATCTGGACTCTGTTTTCTAGCAAGGATTATAAATGCGGATGACCTTATAATTAATAAGGATATTTAGCAATAGCGAATGATACTTGAAATTAAGGTAACTTTCACTATCTAACTGCTTTGTAAGTCGCTATAAACGAATAATCACCACTTTGTACAATCAAGTGGTGATTATTTTTTAATATTTAACTGCTTACCACTATAAATGCTCATCAAATAAGCATTTATCAAAGAACCTAAAACGAATACTTAACCCTCTAGCGTACTCCAGCGTTCAAGTTTAGTCATCATCTCATCTTCGATAGTCAATAGACGCTCACTAGCAGCAGTCGCCGCATCAAAGTCGCTATTGAACCAAGAGCCATCTGCCAGTTTTTCTTGTAGATCATTTTGTTCAGCTTCTAATGCTGCGATTTCTTTTGGTAAATTGTCTAGTTCGCGTTGATCATTAAAGTTAAGCTTCTTGGCTGCTTTATTGGGTTTTGCGGCTGTTGGTTTACTGGCAGCTTTACCTGCTGTATTGATTACTGGTGCTCTAGCCGCCTTTGCTGCTTCTTCACGGTTTTTTTGTACCAAATACTCTTGATAGCCACCGACATACTCGCTGACAGTACCTTTGCCATCTTCGTCTTCGCCAAATACCCATGTTGAGGTAACGACGTTGTCCATGAATGAACGATCATGACTGATGAGCAAAATCGTACCACCAAAGCTGGCGACTGACTCTTCTAATAGCTCAAGTGTTGCCATATCCAAATCGTTGGTTGGCTCATCAAGTACTAGAATGTTGGCAGGCTTCAATAATTGCTTGGCAAGTAGGACGCGGTTACGCTCACCACCTGATAATGCCTTAACGGGCGTACGTGCACGCTCTGGGGCAAACAAGAAATCTTGCAAATAGCTCATGATGTGCGTCTTACGACCACCCACTTCTACAAAATCCGAGCCTTCTGAGACGTTTTGCGCCACACTTGCTTCAAGGTCTAACTGATCGCGTAACTGGTCGAAGAAAGCGATTTTTAGGTTAGTTCCCAATTCGACACTACCAGACTTGGTCACTTCGTCATCAGACATATCGAGTAGGGCTTTGATAAGGGTGGTTTTACCCGCACCGTTAGGTCCGACAATACCGATTTTATCGCCGCGCATAATAGTCGTCGTAAAGTTTTCAACCAATACATTGCCGTCATACTCAAGATGTAAGTTTTTAACTTTACAGACGAGCTTGCCGCTTTTTTCGCCTTGACCCATCGTGATGTTGACATTGCCGACTTGCTCACGGCGATCACCACGCTCTTCACGTAAGGCTTTTAGCTCACGGACACGGCCCTCATTACGGGTACGGCGGGCTTTAATACCTTGGCGAATCCAAACTTCTTCTTGCGCCAGTTTTTTATCAAAGTTGGCGTTATTCTTTTCTTCAGCCAGTAACTGTAGCTCTTTTAGCTCTTGATAGCGTGCGTAGCCACCTTCGCCTTGGGTGACGTCATAGCTGGTCAATTGGCCACGATCAAGCTCAATGATGCGAGTCGATAGTTTGTTAACGAATGCTCTATCATGGGTCACGAACAATAGTGTCAGACCTTGCCAGTCTAATAAAAAGCGTTCTAACCATTCAATACTATCAACATCCAAATGGTTGGTTGGTTCATCGAGAAGCAGTACATCAGGTTTGGTTACCAAAGAGCGTGCTAGTAGTACACGGCGCTTACGGCCACCTGATAATGAAGACAAATCATCGTCTGGGTTAAGCCCCATGGTTTTGATAAGGCGGGTAGCTTCGCGCTCTAGATCCCAGCCATGTACGGCATCGATATCATGTTGCAAATCAGCCATACGCTCGCAGGCATCCATATCGCCATTCGCACATAAGTCAGTTTGGGCGTTATAGTTGATAAGCAGATCGGCCGTGCGGCGGCTGCCACCCATGACTATATCCAAAATACGTCCGCTGGTTTCAGGAACGTCTTGTTCTAGCATCGCAACACGTACGCTACTATTGATAATAACTTCGCCGCTATCAGGTTGTAAGGTGCCGCTAATCAGCTTAAATAGAGTGGATTTGCCTTCGCCATTACGGCCAATTAGACAGACACGCTCGCCTGCTTCAATAGCAAAATCAATGCCATCAAGTACAGGAGCGACGCCAAATGCAAGGTGAATATCTTTTAAATGTATCAGTGCCATAGAATATCTTAAGCTTATATAATAGTGAGGTAGGGGTTGTTGCAGAATTGCTAGCAGTATAACATGCCACTACGTGACTGTAGTGCGTGTAAATGGTTTTATACACACTATTTATAGCTACCGTTTTAAAAGCCTTATTTTTTAATAGCGGTAATATATCGGTTACTCATTTACTTGTGTAACCAATACTACTAGCTTTATATTTACGATAACTCAGAGAAAGACATGAATCAATCTAACACTCAAGACAATGTTCAAAACGATGCTCAAATCGATGAATCAGCTATGCAGGTTGATTTACAAACGCAACAAGTCATTGACTTGCAAATGAGTATGGCGCATCTTGAGATGACAGTAGAGAGACTCGATGCGGTGATTGCACGTCAAGATAAAGATCTTCAGACATTACAGCGGCAGTTGCAGCTGATTTATAAGCAAGTGGATAGTCAAGATATAGAAACGGGCATTGCACCATTTGATGTGATGGCAGACAGACCGCCTCATTATTGATATATATAAATATTGAACCGTTAATAAAATTATATTCACGTATTTATATAAAGGCACTATATTATGACTATCTGGTCATAATGAAGAAATAATGTATTCTTCTAGTTGTTTTAATGTTCGAAAATCATTACTATTCTCCATCTCGGATACTGCTTACTTGTCAAAAATGGGTAAGGCAGTAAAACAATGCGGACGTTTGGAGACATATAATGCGCAACACCTTTCATTTAAAAACTCTTACAGTAGCTGTTGCTGCACTTTCTATTACTAGCATTGCTAGTGCTGCTGGTCTTGATCGCTCAGGTCAGGATGTCACCGCATTCCTACAAGACGGCACCTATGCCGAAGCCGTCTATACTTATATCGATGCTGATGTGACAGGCAATGATGTCTCAGGTAATAAAATTGGTGATATCGCAGAATCTTATGATTTCTTTCGTTATGGTGTAAAAGCAGACGTTAATGAGACTTTTAGTGTTGGTATCTTATATGACGAGCCTTTTGGTGCTGCGGCTGACTATAGTGGTGACAATAACTTCGTCGACCAAAATACCGCTTCACCTAGAAATGGTGAAGGTACAAATGTAGAAGTACGTACCGAAAGCATTACTGCTATTGTTGGTGCAAAATTCGGTGAAAAGAAGAACTTTCAAGTATATGGTGGTCCAGTCGCTCAACGTGTAGAAGCGGATGTAAAGCTGCGCGGTCCAGCTTATAGTGCTGCTAATGGCTATACTACTCATATTGGTACAGATCAAGAGTATGGCTATATTGCTGGTATTGCATACAGCAAGCCTGAAATTGCACTGAAAGCAGCGTTGACCTATCGCTCAGAAATCGAGCATACAGCTAATGCAGCTGAAAGTTATCCTGCAGTAGCAAGCTTCCCTGGATATGGTCCAAGATCAGGTGATATTGATATTACTACCCCTGAGTCAGTAAACTTTGATTTCCAGACTGGTATTAACCCTACGACTTTAGCCACAGCAAAAGTACGTTGGGTGCCATGGAGTGATTTTTCAATTGTACCGTCATTATATAATGACGTTAGCAAACTGAACCCTGCTTACCAACCAGATGGCTTGCCACTAGTAAGCTATGATGAAGATCAGTGGGTAGTTGAGCTAGGCCTTGCCAAACGTTTGGCGCCAGCTCTAGCAGTAAGTGGTACGGTAGGTTGGGATAGTGGTGCTGGTAACCCTGTGACCTCATTAGGGCCTACTGAAGGCTACTATAGCGCAGGATTGGGAGCTAAGTATAATGTCACTGAAAACTGGGCAATCTCAGCTGGTGGTAAATATTTATGGCTTGGTGATGCTGATGGTCAAGTGCCAACTGGTGACACTGTTGCTAACTTTGAAAACAATGACGGTTTTGTACTTGGCGTAAAAGTTTCTTACCAAGCGCTATAAGGCATACGTCCATCATATTTTTGAATGTATAGTTTAGCGGCGAAAAAAAACGACTCATAATGGGTCGTTTTTTTGTGCGTGCATTACCATCTTTGAAGAAAATAAGCATAGCTTACTAGGGGCTTGATTATGATCAAATTCTTATCTCGCTATTATAGCTAAGTAACTCTAACAGTGATTTAAATAATAATCATATCTTAAAAACATATACCAGTATTATATTTATATGGTATTTGTACTATCCAGTCATAATTGAGAAATAAAGCACTTTTATTGTTGTTTTAGTGTCAAAAAGGCATTAGTATTCAACTTAGGACACGACTTTGATAACTTCAATGTTAAGCGCAACAATGCTACACATTGATTGTTAAAGTAGTAATACAACAAGGACCGTTGGAGATACACAATGCGCAATCACTTTCATTTGAAAACCCTCGCAGTAGCGATTGCTACTCTTTCTATAGCCAGCGTCACCAATGCAGCTGGTCTCGATCGTTCAGGTCAAGATGTCACTGCCTTTTTCCAAGATGGCACCTATGCTGAAGCCGTTTATACCTACATCGATGCTGATGTGAGTGGTTACGATAGCTCAAACAATAATAACAGCACTAATGACTATACACGTGGTGATAAAACGGGCGATATTGCTGAAGCCTATGACTTTTTCCGCTATGGTGTAAAAGCCGATATCAATGATACTTTCAGTGTTGGTGTGTTATATGATGAGCCTTTTGGCGCGGCTGCTGAATACACTCAAAGTAATTTTGTTGCGAGTGAGAGCTTAGGTGGGTCTGTCGGTGAATTAGTAGCTGATGGCGTTGATGGGCAAACTGCAGGTGCGATAGCAACAGCTGAAGCCACTGGTGCAGGCGAAAACACTAACGTTGAAGTACGTAGCCAAAGCCTAACAGGCATGCTTGGTATGAAATTTGGTGCTAACAAAAACTTCCAAGTGTATGGTGGCCCAGTGGCACAGCGTATTCAAGCAGAAACCAAACTACGTGGACTGGCTTACGGCCCTGCCAGTGGTTACACCTCAACCAGTAATCCTGATATGGATTATGGTTACATAGCAGGTGTTGCTTATTACAAGCCTGAGATTGCTCTAAAAGCGGCGCTGACGTACCGTTCTGAGATTGAACACAATGTAGATATAGCTGAAAGCTATCCTCTCAGATCTATTATATCTGGAGGTGCACTTTCAGCCAATCAGAAGAGTAATTATGAAATCACTACGCCTAAATCAGTGAATTTTGATTTTCAAACCGGTATCAATCCTACGACACTAGCGACGGCAAAAGTACGTTGGGTACCGTGGAGCGATTTTGTCATCACACCACCGTTATATAACGAAGTCAGTAAAGCAAATTATGGTCCGGATGGTCTAAATTTAGTTGAGTATGATGATGATCAGTGGCAAGTAGAGCTTGGTCTGGCAAAGCGTGTAGCACCAGCACTTGCAATCAGTGGTACTGTTGGTTGGGATAGCGGTGCTGGTGATCCAACAACGTCACTAGGTCCTGTTGATGGCTACTATAGTGTTGGTCTTGGTGCTAAGTACAATTTCACTGAGAACTGGGCCGTATCAGCTGGTGGTAAATATCTGTGGTTCGGTGATGCTCAAGGCTCACTACCAACTGACAAAATTGTTGCCGACTTCCAAGACAACGATGGCTTCATCGCTGGTCTAAAAGTTTCCTATCAAGCAAAATAGTATTAACTGATAACTGTTGTGTAGTAAAAAAAACGACCATCTAAAGGTCGTTTTTTTATGGCGTGTTTTATATGGACTTTCTTATAAAGAATTTAATAACGAATAATAGGACATGCTGTTCAGTGAAAAAATGCTGATTGCTGCAATCGTTATAAGTAAATATAGGGCAGGTGATAAATTACTGTGGTTAAGTAGACTGAAGTTATAGAGGGGGTTTAAGGTAAGCTATCGAGTTTCAGCTTGTATGCTATGTGGGGTTATTTGAGAAGAGTCTCACTAAGATTAGATGCTATAGCAAGCTATTGATGGAGTCGTTATATAATAAACTTGAAGATCAGGTACCAGCTGCTTTTATCCTCTCACAAAGAAGACAGAGGTATTGGCACTATTTTTATAACAATTTGGCATTGCCAACACACGGTAGGTACTAAGCGACAAGCCCAAAGCGAGTTGATTTAAGTTCTAGTTACTTTTGTATTAATTGCAATCAATAAAAAAACCTCGCCAATGATGGCGAGGTTTTTTTATTGTAGTAAGCTAAAAGTGCTAAACAAAGTTACTTGTTTAGGTTCAGCTCCATCTCTTCGAACTTAGCAGATACTGAAGGTCTTGGACCACCAGTCATGATACTAACAGCAAAGATTGCTATCGTACTTAATACAAAGCCTGGAACGATAGCATATAACCAGCTATTCAATGCCATACCATTCATCTCGAATGGACCATATATCCATAGAATGACGGTCAAAGCACCAATGACCATACCGGCAACCGCACCATTGCGGTTCATACCACGCCATATCAAGCTAAATATAACCAATGGTCCAAATGCTGCACCAAATCCAGCCCATGCGTTAGATACAAGGCTTAGTACAGAGCTTTCAGGATTAGAGGCAAGTAAGATTGATACTAGAGCAACGGCGACTACAGAAATACGTCCAACCAATACTTGGCGAGCTTCTGGTGCATCTTGATCAAAGAACAATTTGTACACATCTTTGGTTAGTGAGCTTGATACCACCAATAGCTGTGAAGAAATCGTACTCATAATAGCGGCTAAAATAGCGGCTAATAGGAAACCTGATACCAGTGGATGGAATAAAAACTGAGTGAATACTAAAAAGATAGTTTCAGGATCGTCTAGTGTCATCGCAGTTTTTTGTACATAAGCGCGACCAGCAAAACCAGTCATCAATGAACCTACAAGACTAACTACCATCCAGCTCATACCGATATTACGCGCAGTAGGAACGTCTTTCACTGAGCGAATCGCCATAAAACGAACAATAATATGTGGCTGACCAAAATAGCCTAAGCCCCATGCCATCAGAGAAACGATACCAATAACCGTCATACCACTGGTAATGTCTAGCAAACTAGGGTCAATGTTTCTAACAGCTGTTGTGGTGGCAGAAATACCACCTAAGTCTGTGAAAGCAACAACCGGTACGATAACCATGGCAAAAAGCATGATAACGCCCTGCACAAAGTCAGTCATTGATACAGCTAAGAAACCACCAAACAAGGTGTATGCTACAACCACGCCTGCGGTGACCCATAGGCCTGTGCTGTAAGAAAGGTTGAGTGAGCTTTCGAATAGTTTACCACCACCTACTAAGCTGGCTGCGGTGTAAACAGTGAAGAACAAGATGATAACCACGGCTGAAATAACCCGTAGCATATGTGATTTATCTTCGAAGCGGTTGGCGAAATAATCAGGTAGGGTAATAGCATTATCAGCTACTTCGGTATAAACACGAAGACGCGGTGCCACGATGAGATAGTTCAAGAATGCGCCTAATGTCAAACCAAGGGCAATCCAAATACTAACCACACCATCGGCGAACATATAACCAGGTAGGCCAAGTAATAACCAACCTGACATATCTGATGCACCTGCCGAAAGTGCTGTTACTGCTGGACCTAAGTTACGACCCCCTAACATATAGCCTTCAGTATCATTGGCTTGCTTAAAATAAGCGTAAATGCCAATCCCAATCATCACTAAGAAATAGGCGCCGAGTGATATCAGCACGCCACTAGAAACTCCGTTCATATAAATGATCCTTAACCAACCATGTTGGCTGTAATTATTTTTAACTATAAATATTAAGTGTTACAAGACGATGTCCAAAACAATATCTAAAGACAAAAAAAGCCATTAAGTAGGACATAATGGCTTTTATTTAATATCTGTTGTTAGTTTTATATGATTGATGCTGTTTTAGGGCGAATACTAATTAAGCAGTCATTTGAGAGCAATAGAAATATTACGCTCTTTCTATCTGTCTTAATTGCTCGCATCTGCTCGTTATATATCAATATAAGCCGCCTGTATAACCAATCATTTAAAACCATCAAACCTACTACTAACCATCATATCTTACTAGAAGTCTTCAATATATGACTATCAGTGTTCATATGGTAAGTTTTTGTTATGTAGACAATGCCGAGTGTATTATAACGTATGACTGACGCAAATGCGAATAGCGTGCTTTTTTGACCCAATAAATTGACCCAATTGTAACTATAGAAATTTATCTTTAGAGAGCAGTTTTTATTCGATAGGAGCAAGCAAGTCTAGCAAAGCAGTAACACTACTAGATTGTGTTAGTTTTGGATTGATCACGACGCCTAAATGACGCTGTAGCTCAACGTTATCAGCCATATCGATACGTTCCAAATCTTGACTGATCATGGTCTGTGGCAACACTGACCAACCAAGCCCAACAGAAACCAACATGCGAATAGACTCAAGTGGATTAGTGCTCATCGTGGCATAAGGCTTGAGATTGTGCTTGGCGAATTCAGCCAAGGTAATCTGACTGGTAAAGGTATTGGCAGATGGCAAAATAGCAGGATAACGGGCCAATTGCTCTAAGGTAACATTCGACTTAGTCGCTAAAGGCGATAAAGTGCCTGTCATAAAGTAGAGAGGATCTGACCATAGCGTGTGATAGGTTAAGCGCTTATCATAAACAGGTGGCAGCGTGACGAATGCCAACGATAAATCACCATCTAACACGGCCTTGTGTGCTTTTTCTGAATCAACGAAATGTACTTCTAACTGTACGGCAGGATAAGCTTGAATAAAGTGTTTAAGCACAGGCGCTAGATGATGCAAGCCTATATGGTGACTGGTACCGATGACCAGTTTGCCAGATACAATATGTTGAGAGTGCTGTAGGTTGATTTTGAAATTTTCATAATCTTCTAACCAACGTTTGGCATGTGGTAGCATCTCATTGGCTGCTTGTGTCGGTACAATCCCGCGTCCTACTGTGTCAAACAACGTAATATTAAATTCATCTTCTAGATTTTTGATGCGTTTACTGACAGCAGGCTGAGTAATAAACAGCTTTTCTGCCGCGCCCGAAATACTGCCTGTGTGCATAACAGTGACGAAAGTCGTTAAGTTTGTGGTGTTCAAGCGGATGTCCTTAGCTACTTATCGAGCTATAAATAAAAGTTGGCTGGCCTAATCACAATGTATTAGAAATAAAAGTTTGCGTCTGGTCAAAAATCATCAATTATTATTATAGGATTAGCCTGCTATAATCACAAGACATCAGGACGTATTGTGACATATTTATTAGATTAACTTGATAAATGACGCTATAAAACTTGTTTTGAGCCTCAATTGCAGCAATAAATATTAAAAAATAGATAATTGTTATTTTGTATCTCTAGAGTAGAGATATCCTGATAGATCAATTTTGATGAAAATATTGATTGAAAAATGTCAGTTTTAAGCCAATAAGCATTGATAAGAAAATACCATCAAGCCGTTATATGTAAACATAAATTTTAAATAGAATCCTCGTTTATTATGGTGTAAGCCATCGAGTAATTAAGTAGCTAGCAACCAATAAAGGATAGCAACATGGCCAGTCAAACGTTATATGACAAACTTTGGAACGCTCACGAAGTCACTAAACGTGATGATGGTTCGAGCCTCATTTATATCGATCGTCATCTACTGCATGAAGTGACAAGTCCGCAAGCATTTGAAGGTTTAGAATTGGCCAACCGAGCGCCATGGCGTTTGTCCGCCAATATCGCAAGTCCCGATCACAACGTACCAACGGTGTCTAAAGAGCGCTTAGAAGGTGTGTCTGGTATCAAAGACAAAGTATCACGCTTGCAAGTGGTCACCTTGGATGATAACTGTGCCAAGTTTGATATCGCTGAATTTACGATCAACGATGCTCGTCAAGGAATTTTGCACGTTGTTGGTCCTGAGCAAGGCCTCGTATTACCAGGCATGACAGTCGTTTGTGGTGATTCACATACAGCGACCCATGGTGCACTTGGTTGCTTGGCACATGGTATCGGTACGTCTGAAGTTGAGCATGTATTGGCCACTCAATGCCTGATTCAAAAGAAATCAAAAAATATGCAAATTCGTGTGACTGGTCAGCTAGGTGCTGGCGTGACCTCGAAAGATGTTGTACTGGCCATCATCGCAAAAATTGGTACAGCGGGTGGCACAGGCTACGCGATTGAATTTGCCGGGCAAGTATTTGAAGAGATGAGTATGGAAGGTCGTATGACCGTCTGTAACATGGCCATTGAAGCGGGCGCGCGCGTCGGTATGGTTGCGGTCGATGACATCACTATCGATTATGTGAAAGGTCGTCCTTATGCGCCAACAGAATCGCAATGGCAACAAGCTGAAGGATACTGGCGCACATTGTATTCAGATGATGATGCAGTATTTGACAGCGTGGTCGAGATTGATGGTAGCCAAATAGCACCGCAAGTGTCTTGGGGTACGTCACCTGAAATGGTCGTTGACATCACTCAGTCAGTACCAACACCTGACCAAGCTGTGGATGAAGCACAAGAAGAGGGTTGGTTACGTGCCTATACCTATATGGGTCTAGAAGCGGGTCAAAAAATTACCGATATTCAACTAGATCGTATCTTTATTGGGTCGTGCACCAACTCACGTATCGAAGATTTGCGTGATGCAGCAGCGGTGATCAAGGGTCGTAAGGTGGCTAACAATATCAAAGAAGCTATTGTCGTTGCTGGTTCTGGTCAAGTGAAGTTGCAAGCAGAAGCAGAAGGTTTGAATACCTTGTTTACGGACGCTGGTTTTGAATGGCGCGAGCCGGGCTGCTCTATGTGCTTAGCTATGAATGCCGATAAGCTTGAGCCACAAGAGCATTGTGCCTCTACGTCTAACCGTAATTTTGAGGGTCGTCAAGGTAATGGCGGTCGTACGCATTTGGTTAGCCCAGCAATGGCAGCAGCAGCAGCATTGGCCGGTCACTTTGTAGATGTACGCACATTCTAAGACGGATACACATCAATAAAAACATCATTGATAGGAAATTTTATGCAAGCTTATAACACCCAAACAGGTATCGTTTGCCCTTTAGATCGCGCAAACGTCGATACCGATCAAATTATCGCAAAACAGTTTTTAAAATCTATTAAACGTACAGGGTTTGGCGTCAACTTGTTTGATGATTGGCGCTATCTCGACGAAGGCTATCCAGGTCAGGACAATAGCACACGCATTATCAACCCAGACTTTATTCTCAATCAGCCACGTTATCAGGGTGCTAATATCTTATTAGCACGCAGAAACTTTGGCTGTGGCTCTAGCCGTGAGCATGCACCGTGGGCACTTTCAGAATATGGCTTTCGTACGGTTATTGCACCAAGCTTTGCCGATATTTTTTATAACAACTGTTTTAAAAACGGCATGCTCCCAATTGTATTGGCGGAAGACATCGTCGATACGTTGATGAAAGCTACCGTTGCTAATGAAGGCTATGAGCTAACTGCTGATCTTGAGCGTCAGGTCGTTATTACACCAACAGGTGAAGAGTACGCTTTTGAAGTGGATGATTTCCGTAAGCATTGTTTGCTAAATGGTCTTGATGATATCGGTCTTACTTTGCAGCAAAGCGATGCTATCAAAGAGTACGAGCAACAAATGATGCAAAAAACGCCTTGGATCTTCAACGAAGTACGAGCCTAGGCAATTAATTGATAGCTATGGTGCATAAAACTGCTGAACAACAGCAATGTAGCGTTGAGTTATGGCGGCGAACTGGCTAAAATGAAGTATGGTTTTGTAAAGTATTTTATTATTTCACTTATGAATAGTAGCCGTCATTATGAATAAAAAACGTTATGTTTTATGGACAAGTACAATTGTTGCTGCCAGCTTGTGGTTGTCAGGCTGTCAGCTCATGAATGGCTACCAGAAAATAGATGAGGCAGAAAGCGCAAAAGCGTGGGCAGGTAAGATTCAACCTGTCGCTGGTGAAGTAAATATTGCTTGTATAGGCACTTATCATTGTGAAATTGCGAGAATAGATAAAGTGCCAGTGATAGCTACGGATACCCATGAGCCTATAAACTCTACGATGGTCGTTGCGATGACAGCAGACAGTAGCAATAACCGTTCGAAAGTCACCATGAAAATGGATATGACACCGATTGCTCATACAAATGAGATAAAAATTGTACCTTTATCGGCTTCAGGCATCGCCGGTCTAACCAATTACTATGCACGGGTAAAGCCAGCCAAACGAGAAGTACAAGTGAATTTTTATCCAGAAAACAACTTGGGCTATGTTGAGCGTTTTGCGATGATTCATGATTTTGTCGAGGCGGATACTTATCAGCTTCGAGCTTATCAAAAGAAATCTAGTGATAACTCAGGTAGTTTATTAGACACCGCCTCACCAGAGCCTTTGTGTGTCGATCTATATCAAGGAAACAGTGTACAGCGCCGTTTCTGCAAAGAACTGGGTGCTGAGCATCAAGGCGAGTTTGTAGAAACGCGTCTCACCAAGACTATGCCTACACCATCAAAAACAAAAGCTTAATAACCAGTGTGCTAGTCTCAGATTGATACAGAATTTAGTAGTCCTTTAAATGGGATAAATTTCTTTTTCTCGTGTAGCTCATTACACGAGTAATTATCTTTTAAAAGTTATCATGTGCTTATAGCAGTATTATAAATAAAACTTACTTACCCAAGGATCAGTATGGCAACGATTTTAACATTAGCAGGCGATGGTATTGGCCCTGAAATCATGACTCAAGCCATTGATGTGCTTAATGCTGTGAACGATAATTTTACATTGGGTTTGACACTTGAGTCTGGATTGATTGGTGGCGTTGCTATTGACGCAACTGGCGAGCCTTTACCTGATGAGACTTTGGCGCGCGCACGTGCTGCAGATGCAGTATTGCTAGGCGCTGTTGGCGGCCCTAAGTGGGATGGCATTGAGCGTAGCAAACGTCCTGAACGTGGTCTACTAAAGATTCGTGGTGAGCTTGGTTTGTTCGCTAATCTACGTGTGGCAAAACTTTATCCGCAGCTTGCTAATGCCTCTAGTATCAAGCCTGAAATCATCTCAGGTTTAGACTTGCTTATCGTTCGTGAGCTGACAGGTGGTATCTATTTTGGTGAGCCGCGTGGTATTCGCACATTAGAGAATGGCGAGCAGCAAGGCTATAACACCATGGTGTATAGTACGAGCGAGATTCAACGTATCGGTAAAATTGCTTTTGAATTGGCAAAAACACGTGCGCAAGCAGCAGGTACAGCGCCTAAAGTTTGCTCAGTGGACAAAGCAAACGTATTAGAAGTGACAGAGCTGTGGAAGCAGACGATGACCCAGATGCAACAAGCGGACTATAGCGATGTGGCGTTATCGCACATGTATGCGGACAATGCTTGTATGCAGCTGATCAAAGATCCTAAGCAGTTCGATGTGATGGTAACGGGCAATATGTTCGGTGATATATTGTCTGACGAAGCGGCGATGCTAACCGGCTCTATCGGTATGTTGCCATCAGCCAGTCTAGATGTGGCAGGTAAAGGGATGTATGAGCCGTGCCATGGTTCAGCACCTGATATCGCAGGACAAAATAAAGCCAATCCATTGGCGACCATCTTATCTGTTGCGATGATGCTGCGTTATACCTTTAAGCAAGAAGAGGCTGCTAAAGCCATTGAGCAAGCAGTCAGTGATGTGCTTGATGATGGTCTACGTACGCTTGATATTTTAGATAGTACTGAAGCTGGACTTAAGCAAGTAGGCTGTATAGAAATGGGTCAAGCAGTATTGGCTAAACTGGTTTAATTAGCATCTTTTAATATAGCTTGAAATTTTCTCCGTCTTATTTGTAGACTGAGTTATTTTAATCTTCATAAATTCTTGTAGTTGCAAACCCATAATTTGCTAAGCAGATTATGGGTTTTTTCGTGCTTATCTGAGTGTTTTATTATCCGTAACATACTCACCCACCTCGTTGTAAAAAAGCACTTGTTTTAACACAGCTACTATCGTGTAAGGCGCTCATTAACACAAAGTTGTTATATGCTCACAGAGGAATATGGCAATATTGATTAATAATAAATGGATAGATGTATTTATCATTTTATAAGGAAGTTAATAGAAAAAGCTTTATAACCATTAAAAGTTTGAACGTCTAAAAATAAGAGTTTATGCATAATAAAAACTGAAAAAAAACAAAAAAAATTATCAAAAATTAGGAGTATCACATGTATCAATTAAAAAAATTAAGCACAGCGATAGCAATGATTGGATTCTCTACAGTCGTCTTTATGGGGCAAAGTATTGCAGCAGAACCAACTAATAGCATGATTGTAGATAATAGCGCTACAGCTCCGACAGAAGTGAGTCCAGTGACGAATGGGATAAGCCAAAAATTAACAGGGGATAGTAAAGCTGCAACATCATTAAATAAGCTATTGCCTACCATAAAATACACAACTGAAAACCTATCAGACACGGCAAAAGAAGTGAACAATATCAATTGGACTACGGATGCTGATATAGATCGTAATATGGGAACGAAACTGCAAGCCTTATTGAACTGGCATCATAATGGGGTAGGGCCTGTCGATGGATATTGGGGAAAAAATACCCGCAAAGCCATGCAAGCATTTCAAAATGCGAATGGTCTGACTGTAACTGACACGTTGAACAATGAAACGTGGCAAGCACTGATTAAAAATGAAAAGCTTATCGTTCAACCAGTGTTAGTTAGTTATCAGCTAACTGATGCAGATGTAAACGTCAAAACTACGAGTATACCTGCTGATTCTGTGGCCAAATCCAAGCTCGAAGGAATGTATTATGAAAGCCTCACTGAGGCGCTCGCAGAAAAATTTCATATTAGTGAGAAATATCTAAAATCTCTTAATCCTAATGCCAGCTTTACTGCTGGTGAAATTATTACGGTATATAACCCTGGCAACCCTAACACCAAGCCTGTCAGCCGAGTAGTCGCTGACAAGGATACTGAGACACTTTATGCTTATGACGAAAACAATAAGTTAGTTGCTAGTTATCCAACAACAGTGGGTAGTACAGCGACACCATCGCCGACAGGCACGCATACCGTAAAGGTGAAAGTAAACGAGCCTAATTATACCTATACAGGCAATGACGGTCGCAAGTCCATTATTCCGCCAGGCCCTAACAATCCAGTTGGTTCGGTATGGATTGGACTGAGTAAACCAACTTATGGCATTCATGGTTCACCAGATCCTGCTCGTATCAGTCGTCAGGCATCAGCTGGTTGTGTGCGTCTGACCAACTGGGATGCACTTAGTCTTTTAGGTGTGATTAAAAACGGTGCAACCGTAGAATTTAGCTAAACATAAATAAGCTAAATCATAAAAAACAGACAAAAAAATACCGCTGATATTGAGCGGTATTTTTTATGGTAAAAACGGAATTCAAATAACTAAAATATTGATAGGAAATAATGAGTAGCTTAGCATTTTCATTATTATTATCAGTCAAACCACTCAAACATTTATACCAGTGATAAAAGTGTCATTCGACAACTGGCTGTGTTTATATAAATGCTTTTATAACCATTTTAGTCAATAAAAAATTAGTTCTTACCACGATAAGTAATGCGACCTTTAGACAGGTCATAAGGCGTCATTTCGACCTTAACTTTATCACCAGTCAAGATGCGGATATAATGCTTACGCATTTTACCAGAGATGTGCGCAATGATTTCATGTCCGTTTTCTAAACGAACTTTAAATAAAGTATTAGGAAGGGTATCAATGACTTCGCCTTCAAATTCGATAATATCGTCTTTTGCCATAATTTGTATCAATCAATTAAAAATAAGCCCATATTATACGTAAGTTAGCAGGTTAAAGCAATACGGAACCGGGTTTTGGCTTGACAGTCTGTAAGTGATATGTATGCCAATTCATATCAATTTAGTCAGGTAGGTTTAGCCAAATAGGGGTCAAAGGTGCCTGTGGTAATATCTGCTGAAAACGTTCAGGGTAATAAGCATTAATGAAGTATAAACCATCACCAGAGGCGGTCGGTGGTGCAATCGTACGGTCTTTTTTGTGCAAAATATTCATAAAATCTTCTGGCACTAACTCATGTCTACCGATGGCATATAAAGTACCCATTAAGTTACGAACCATATGATGTAAGAATCCATCCGCTTGAATATCAAACACAATAAACTGACCGTGTTTGAAAAGTCTAGCGTGGCTGATGGTACGCACTGGCTGATTGGATTGACAAGCTGCGGCGCGGTAGCTACTAAAATCATGAGTGCCAACGATATCAGATGCTGCCAATTGCATTGCTGCTAAGTCGAGCGGCTCATAAATATGCGTGACTTGATGATTGAGTATCGCGGGGCGCTGTGGTTGGTTGAGGGTAATATACCGGTAACGACGGGCAATGGCGCCAAAGCGCGCATGGAAGTCAGCAGGCATCGGTTGAATCCAGCGTAGAGCAATGTCATCAGGTAGCAAGCTGTTTACGCCGCGCAACCAATTATGGGGAGGGCGATAAGCGTGAGTCGTAAAGTGAGCAATCATATTACTGGCATGAACGCTTGCATCAGTACGGCCAGCTGCGATGACTTCTACTGATTCGTTGGCAACTTTGCTAATAGCCGTTTCGAGTGCTTCTTGTACACCCATCACTTCTCGTTGTCGCTGCCAGCCATGATAATGTGTGCCCAAAAATTCAATAGCAATCGCTAAGGTATAAATTGGCGAACGTTCAGACTCGATAATTTCAGTTTCAGACATGGTGATTTTTAAACTTATAAAGTTAAGGGGATTAAGAGTAGTTTATCGTTTTTTTATGCTGGTGCCAGTCTGACTGACATTATTCAACCAACGCTGTTTGCGTCTTGCCGGAGTGTCGTAACGCAATAACAGCCATAATAATCGCGCATAAATTGCCGGAATCGTTAGACGTCCACCTGCAATGACATGATGGTCATATTGCCAACTACCCGCCGCGTAGCTATCGCTAACACCGCCAAATGGGCACTGACTAGCACATATTACGATGTGCCCTTTTTTATGAAGCAGCTCTAATGTTTCTGCTAGTGCTGCGGAATAAGGAACATTACCAGCCCCAAATCCCAGTAGAATAATGCCAGAGGGTGGGTGTGATAAGAGCGCTTGTAGCTGAGTATTGATGACGTTGGTATCATTAGGTAAGCAATATAGTGCATGGACACGGCTGGATTCAGCACGCGCTTGAATGCTAGCAAGTAGTGATTGTTGATCATCAAGCCAATGCTGGCGTCGGGTAGCTGGTAGGTTTTTAATGTAGCTATTTGCAGGATAGGCTGCTCGAGAATGGCCAGTAAATGCCATCAAATCATGACTATGAATCTTTTGTACCGTTTGTGCAGGCCAAGATTCACCACCAAAACTGATTTTGACACCTGACTCACCTGCCGCTGCCAGTTTCAACGAATGATTGAGGTTGTCCCAAGCATCACTGTGAGTGTCGATAGTGTAGGACTGTAGTACTTCACTGTCTAACAATGGGCGCATACTACCAGTGACGATGACACAAATATCGCTACCTGCAAAGGCTTCTGCCAAAAATGCTCCTAAGTAGCTCAAGGTGTCCGTACCAGTAATTAACACAAAGCGTCTATCACCTTGAGCATAAGCAGTCAGTAACAGCTGATAAAAATGGACAAAGTCACTTGGGGTAAGTTGGCTGCTGTCTTTAATCAATGCATTATCTAGCCAAGAGATACTTGGGTGCTTGGTTGCACTATCCTGATTAAGCATCAGTGTCTGCAATGTTGGCAAAAACACATCTGCGGCTAAGGGTGCTAATGGTCTTCCGTAGCTTCCAAAAGTACCACCAGCATAAATCAGTTGAATAGGGTTTGATATGGTCGTTGTCATAGCAGAAGATGGCATAGTATTGGTGTAATAATTAAGTATGAAAGAAAAGGATGTCTAGAATGTACTCAATAAGCTCTATTAATAATAGATAGTATAAAGGTTAAATGCAAAAAAAATCAGCAAGTATTCTATGGTAGTAGAATACTTGCTGATGAGAAAACTGGTTGTTTACTAGGCAGTGCGCTCAAGTAGTGTTTGCGCTTGGCTTTGCTGTTCACTATCGCCATGAGCAATCACTTCATTGAGTAAGCGTTTGGCGCTGTCATACTCACCCAGTTGCAGATATTGGCCAGCCAAGTCTAGAGTCACTTGGTTGCTATCTAATGATTTTACAAAATCAAAATCTGCTGCAAAACGAGATGAGAAGTCCTCTGCAGTTTCAGGAGTTTCGACCACTTCGTCAGTTGCAATATCAGTCTCGATATCGACTGGGCTAGCTGCAGTCAAAGGCTCTACAGCAAACTCATCACTTACTAGGCTGTTGTCATCGAACAGTGGCGTGTCAGTCGGTATAGCAGCAAACCCATTAGCAAGTGTTTCTGGTAAGTTGCTATCGTTGAGCATTGGCTCTTCAACATCAATTTTTTCAAGATCTTCTATTTCAAGATCTTCTATTTCAAAATCGCTGTCCTCAAAACTTTGTTCTTCGAAACTACTGTCTTGAAGAACAAAGTTATCACTATTTTCTGCAAAGGTAGTTTCTTCGATTTCCAACGACGTTTCTTTGCTACTTGGCGTATCAATGTTGTCTGAAGGTAATACAAAGTCTTCTGCTGCATCACTTTCGAACGCATCGATAGCCAACTCTTCAACAATGGTTTCTTCAGTGTCTAGATCAACATCAGTCGCTAAATCATCAAAATCTAAGACGAAATCTTCACTGTCTAGCGTCATATCTTCGGTAGCATGATCAGATGAAGCTGCGTCTATAGAAGGCTCTGTTGGCGCACTCGTTTCTTCAGGTGAATCAAAGCTAAAGTCGAAATCAATAAGCTCGTCATCTTCGGTAGGAGTATCAACAGTAGATACATTGATACTTTCATCTTCTGTCACATCTAATGTGACAGGCGCTGTATTGGTTGCAGCAGGTTCGTTGAAACCGCTCTCTAAATCGTTCAGTGTAAGATCAAAGCTATCGTTTACTTTGTCGTCCGGAGCGGTTGCCTTTGGAGAATCATTTGAAGATATCGCACTAACGATAGGCTCGCTACTTAGAGTACCGTTATTACTATCGACTTGGCTAGTTGGTAAGTCGAAATCTATGCTTTCAAAACCGTTATTATCTTCTACTGGTGCCTCTTTTGCCGCGACTTGATTCTGCTCTTCAGAAAATAAAGCTTTTAACTCGTCGGCTAGAGCGACACTCTTTGGATCGCTTTGCGTTTTGATGGCATCATAAACTTTATTGAAGTTTTCTGGCTGATTGATGGTCGCATATATGCTAAGCAGCTTGAGAGATAGCTCACCATCATTTGGTTGCTCTCTTAGGCCACGATTGAGTGTTTCAATCGCTTTGTCATAGCGTTGTTGATCCATAAAGCGTTGGGCAATCATAATATGATTGAATTTATCTTCAGCTTTAGTGCTTTGGGTAGGAGAACCATGGTCCGGAGTTGTCGTAGCAGCGTTTTGCTCCGACTTTGCAAATGGTTGTGGTGAGGATTTTTGCGCTTTGTTTTTGCGCAGTACTAAACCAACTATTAGTAGAATAAGTACCAATCCAGCGATGATATATAGCATGTTGTCCATAGTTACTCCCACGCCTATGATCACGGCGCATTGCATTGATTAGTCAGGCAATTATTGATTGCGTAGTTTTTTGAGACGAGCTTGTAGCTCAGCCAGTTTTTGGTTCTGTAGTTGAATTTTTTTAGTATAGCTATCAAGGACACTACTGGTTTTTGATAAGCGCTGAGCTTGTAAGGCCGCGTTTTCTCTTGATGCCTTGAGTGTTGCCAATACGTCTGTACTAAGACCATTACCTGTTGCCGAAGCAGATTTCGCTTGAGTACCATCTGCACTGCCATTGTGACCAGGAGCTAGCACAGAAAACTGTGCTTTTGGTAATGTTTGTGTCTTCGTAATCATTGGTTTTTTACGTTGTTTCGTTGCTTGAGGTTTCTCAGCAGTTTTTTTAGCTGGTGTCTTAGCAGTTTTTTTTACCACTGGTGTGTTTGCTCTGCGGTTATATTGTCTTTGTGCACTAATAGCCGCTTCTAATTTCTGTTGTGATGGCACGACATCATAGCTAGGTAAGCTAAGCTTGGCATCTGCTTTTAATTGATCGGCATCTTTGTTAATAAAAGCATCAGGGTTTTGTGATTGAATCTGTTTCATCACGGTTTGCACATCGAGATCATTTTCTTGTGCTATCTGCTGAGCAATGACCCATAAGCTATCGTTGCGCTGTACCTGATACTGGGCAGCCGCAGTACTGATTGCCGTATTGTTGTCAGAGGCACTGTTGGCAACATTGGTGTTAGGAGATGCAGGTGCAACAATGTTAGCAGGTATATTATTCGTCGGAGTAGCGGTAGCGATGCTATTGCTAGTGTCGAGATCGGGCGTTGATATGTTTGCTTTATTATCGTTTGGTGCGGGCATCATAGGCACAGCAGTCATTATGCCATTATCTGACTTGCTACTTGGCTGTATTTGGCGGGTGATTTGTATATTTAAAATATCGAATTTTTTGTCAGTGAGCGCTGTAATCGATGTATTTTTATTTTCATTAAGGTCGGTATTATTGGTGCCGATTGTCGTAACATTATTATCTGTACTCAAACGACCATTGTCTAAACGGCTCGCTGAATTCGGTTTATTGTCATTAGTATTGGTATTATTTGTCTCAATGCTATTGCTCAGGCGACCATTATCCAAACGACTCGGTGCATAAGCAAGATTGGTGCCTTGCGCCGCATTACCCACGGTAGGTAACTGCATGCTCGGCGCTGGCAATTTAGAGGCAACTAACTCGCTCGTCGATACATTAGGCGCTGATATAAACGGTGGTGGCGCACCTTTTCTGACGGTTAATGGCTCGGCAATACTTGCGGATACACTTGGTAAACTGGGTTTTTTTGCGCCAGTAACGGTATTCTTAGTTGCTTCAACAGGCACATTATCATTAAGCGGCATCAACAATGTCTTAGGAATAACATTGTGTTGACCTTTATCATTTAGAGTCAGAACCACATCGGCAAAAGGCTTAGATACTGGCTGCGAAGTCGTTATAAATACCTGACCACTGGTCGCTGAAGTAGGCTGAAAGCGTACACTCATTGAGTCAGTCTGGGTCAACCCCATCTGTTGATAAATAGTAGAGTTTGCCAAGCTTGCTGAAAAATCAGACGCTCTAATATCTGAAACAGCAATGCTCGCTACCAGAGGCTCATGCTGAGCAGAAGTAACGACAGTCTTTCCTATCGTTGCCGCTTGTGCACTCGACACTAAGGCGGCATAACCTACAGAATAAAGTAGTGCCACCGATACCGCGCGATGTATATTAGTCAAACGATGAGATAAATGACCAGACATGTGCCGCCCTTTAGAATATAAGTTATCTTTGCTGTTATAACAAAATACCGCTTAGTTTACCAGTTTATTTCACAACTGTTGTGAACAATACAAAAAATGTTTAAGTAATGTTTAAGTCGATTTCTTCTCAAGCAGCATTGCATCGCCATAACTAAAGAAGCGATATTGCTCTTTAATAGCATGTTGATAAGCATGCTCTATCGTGTCTTTACCCGAAAATGCCGACACCAACATTAATAGCGTGGATTTAGGTAAATGAAAGTTGGTTAACAGTTTGTCTATCACACCAAACTTAAATCCTGGGTAAATAAATATATCAGTGTCGCCTGACCAACTAGATAGCGCTTGTCCATCATTGGCTGTTTTTTGATACGCTGTTTCGAGCACGCGGGTAACCGTCGTACCAATAGCGATAACCTGCTTACCATTAGCATGCGTTTGATTGATTAGGTCGGCAGTGGCTTGTGGTAGATGCGCGTACTCACTATGCATGGTGTGATTGAGTAAGTTGTCAGTTTTTACAGGCGCAAAGGTTCCAGCGCCGACATGCAAGGTGACAAAGGCAGTATTGATACCTTTCTCAGTTAGTTTGCTGAGTACCAAATCGTCAAAATGTAAGCTTGCAGTAGGGGCTGCCACGCTTGCAAGCTTGGTTGGGTCATGAAAAACCGTCTGATAGCGAGCATTGTCTGTATCGTCAGCATGTCGTTCAAAGTAGGGCGGGATAGGCAACTCACCATAAAGCTCTAAGTGCGGCAAGATAGGCGCATCAAAAGCCAAAATAAATAAATTGTCTTGACGACCAATCATAGTGGCACTCATATGACCATCGGCGAGTTGTAAACGTTGTCCCAGTTTAAGTGCTTTACTGGCTTTCACATGACAAAGCGCAATATGCTCTTGATTGATTGGTTTATCAGTCATGTCCTCTAAGTGCAGCGTTGCTGTATCCAAGTCCGAAATACTAACCAACCGCTCAATGAGTACCTCAAGTTTACCACCAGTGTCTTTTTGACCGAATAACCGTGCTTTCATAACTTTAGTGTCATTGAATACGATGAGGTCTCCAGCACTTAACAAGTCAGGCAGCTCAGCAAACAAACGATCCTCTACAGTAGTAGTGGTTTTCTGTTGGTCAGCAGGCAAGTACAGTAGTTTGGAAGCAGAGCGTTGCGACAATGGATAGCGTGCAATCAGGCTATCCGGCAACTCATAATCGTAATCATCAACGCTTAAATAATCTAAGGCCTCGTTATCTTTATTAGTATCGATCAAGGTGTTGGTAGCAGAGTCTACGGCATATGTTTCGGTCATAATGAATCTTTAAATGAATATAAATTTTGATGTAATTGTAGCAGAAATGAGATTATGAAAGGACAGTTTAATAACGACTCGTGCGCATATAAGTAAGGCAGCTACTTAGAAAAAATAGCCTAAGCAGTAATATAAATAGTTGCTATCAGTTACTATTAATAATCATCAAAAAAACTGTTTAATGCCAGTCGCCCATGAAATTATTCAAACAAATTTAACTGAGGCAGTAATTGTGCAGCGGGTGCAAGGGAGGAGAAGGTGACACCCACTAAACGAATGGGCAACTCACGAGGAATATCTAAAAACAGCTTGTCTAACCAATAGTGCGCAGATTTGGCACTATCAAAAGCGGTTGATAATGTGTGAGAGCCTGTTATTTGAGTAAAGTCTGCATATTTAACTTTGAGCGTGATGGTGTAGGCGATTAGCTGCTTTTTCTGTACTTGATTAAAAGCATCTTCATTCTGCTCATAAATCTGTACTCGTAACGCATTATCATCCGTTAGATTGTCTCTAAAGGTAGTCTCTGAGCCAATGGATTTATGCATGCGCTCAGACTTGACAGCGCGCTCATCACGTCCATGTGCGATGTCATGATAAAATTGACCGCGTTTGCCAAATTCCTGTACCAATACCGCTGCTGGCATCTTCCGTAGATCGGCACAAACGTTCACGCCCATCGCGTGTAGGCGCTTAGCAGTTGCTTTACCGATACCGTGAAAGCGCTCAATAGGTAAGGTGCTAATAAAGGCATCCGCATCTGTGGGCGTGATAATCGCAATGCCATTAGGTTTATTGATATCTGAAGCAATTTTGGCCAGCATTTTGTTAAATGAGACGCCAGCAGACGCTTTCAGTCCTGTTTGCTCTAGTATTTGAGCTCTCAGCCAATTGGCCATCAACGTCGCTGAGCCCTTATGGACTTCCAGTCCTGTGACATCTAGATAGGCTTCATCTAGCGATAATGGCTCAACGTTTGGGGTTAAGAGGTACATAATACGGCGAATCTCATCGCTCACTGCTCGATAAACTTCAAAACGAGGCCTTACAAATACTACTTCTGGACAGCGTTTACGTGCCTCGTAGCAAGACATGGCAGAACGCACACCAAATTTGCGTACTTCATAACTGGCTGCTGCGACGACACCGCGACCATTCGGATCTCCACCAACGACCAATGGCTTGCCTCGTAATTCAGGAAAATCACGCTGCTCCACGCTGGCATAAAAAGCATCCATATCTATATGAATAATTTTCCGAGAATTAGGCGTTATAGAGGTTGTCATAATCGTTATTGTACCTGATTTGACTGCTTCAATTTATGATGAAAAGCTAGGTTTTAAGATAAGATTTTACAATAAATTGTTGGGTAATGTGGTGGATCTATATAGATAATGTAATCTACTACAAATCTTATATATCATAGGGTTGGAGAATCATAATAATTTTATCTAGCATTGTTTAGTGAACATGTGTTTTCTATTACTAAGTCTAAATATAGTTTATCTAAAAATTATTTGTTTAGTTGCACCATTTGTCGTAACAACTTCACCGTTTGTCATGAATTTTACGTTTATATGTTACAGTTTTGCTTCCAGTGTTTTACAATATATTATCCGCGTTAATATACGACTATTAAACAATAAGCAATACTTTGCGCATCTTAATTCTCACTCAAAAAAAGACGTTGCTTATCGCTCATACCAAAATAGAAGATTCAGTAATATTGGAATCAATGCTTTAAGAACACGTTGTTTTTAGAGGGTTTAGAATGACTAAGGAGCTGATGATGTACAACGAATTAAAAGGGAGTGATTTAACACGGGCAATGCTAGCACGAGGTGATCAGGATATATGGTGTGCAGTTTGTGATGAAAATGATGAACGCGCCATGATGGATCATTGTGGTAATGATTTTACGGCGTATATTGTGTCATATAGTGACGGGTATTTTTATTGCAGCGCTGGCATGCCATGGAGGTTTGCCGTACCGATTAAGATATGTGCTGTCATGCAATACGAAACAGCGATGTAATTGTGATGGCTGTGAGTTAGCGCAGTTAAAGAAAAGTGTCGAAAAGGAGCTGGTTATTCAGCTCTTTTTTATGGCTTCAACTAATTGATTAGAAGCTGTATATGACTAGTTTCCGTAGGGCATAGCCTAATAGGCAATAAAAAACTATTCCATTGCATTAACTTACTACTTCTTGCAACTAGATAAAAATAGGTATACGATTCATATACGTTTCGTATATTAAGAGCTTTATATGGGTATTGTTAAAATTGATAATGAGCTGCACGAAGAAATTCGCAAAGCAAGCTCAGTCATGGTGCGCTCTATCAACGCACAAGCTGAATATTGGATCAAGATAGGAATGCTTGCTGAATCTAATCCCAATCTGTCTTATAACCAAATTATCAATGAGCAAATGAGACAAGCTGATATTAATGTAAGGAACCTTATAGATGGATAAGGTCATACTTAAAAATACAGCGGAATTGGAAATCATGCGCAAGTCGGGACGGCTTCTAGCCTCTGTCTTTGATTATCTAGACGAAAAAATCACAGTTGGTATCTCTACGATGGATATTAATGATCTTGCCGAGCGTTATATTGTCGATCAGCTAGGTGCACGCCCAGCCAGTAAAGGTCAGTATGGCTATCAGTATGCATTAAATACCTCGGTGAATAACGTGGTCTGTCATGGTATTCCTTCAGACAATCAAATACTTAAATCAGGTGATATTGTGAATGTGGATATTACCCTAGAACAAGGTGGTTTTATTGCTGATTCTAGCAAAATGTATTTGATAGGTGAGGTGTTACCCCTCGCAAAACGTTTGGTTGATAAGACCTATGAAGCTATGTGGGAAGGAATACGAGCAGTGAAACCTGGAGCGACGCTAGGTGATGTTGGTCATGCTCTTCAAAGTTATGCTGAGAAACAGGGCTACTCTGTAGTACGGGAGTATTGTGGTCACGGTATTGGACGTGAAATGCATGAAGAACCGCAAGTGCTTCATTACGGACATTTGGGAAAAGGCTTAGTCCTACAAGAAGGTATGACATTCACCATTGAGCCTATGATCAATCAAGGTAAGGCTAAAGTTAAAGTCAAAAAAGATGGCTGGACAGTAATTACCAACGATAAAAAGTTATCTGCGCAGTGGGAACATACAATTGCTGTCACATCTGATGGCTATGAGGTTCTTACTCTGCGAGAAGATGAAGCGATTTCAGCCGTTTAATATTTGTAAGAGTATTTGGTAAGGCGCTTCCTTAAATGGGCAGCGCCTTTTTTAATGTCTTACACTGCCACTATTTTAATCGCTCTATCTACTAGTGTTTATCACTCACATCCGAAAATCCTTCAGCGTATTATGAGCACTCTTGAAACGCTATGTACAACCTTTGAAGTCTATGCGATCAAGCAGGCGTTTCTATACCTAGCGAGCTATTCTATTGACATGAAATATCCCAATGCTTACGACAGCCCAGCCATTGTAACATTAGCCTATGTTCTTCGCATTTTCGGTTAAATTGCATAATATTTTCCGTCATCATAGTAGTTTGATCGCTGTTTGACCTTGATCTAATACCGGTAGTTCCTGCTCATCTTTTAGCCCAACCCCAGATAGCTTGAGCTCATAAGATTTTTCCATTAATGCTAAGAGACGACTTGCTGCCACTCTGGTTGGCAGGCCAGCATTACGCACATTAGAGATACAGTTTCTCATAGCATCATGACTCGAAGATTGAGCATCCCAAGTATAGTAAATACCTAAGCTATCAGGAGAGCTTAAACCTGGTCGTTCTCCAATCAGCATGACCAGCATTTTGGCATGAAGACGCTCTGCGACCTCATCTCCTAAAGCGACACGGCTACCAGTAGCAATGACTAAGGGTGCGATAGCCCAACCTTTCTCCTTAAAAAGCGAGATGAGTTCTGCAACAAGTTTGGGAGCATTTTCGGCTATTGCTCTCGCTGATAAGCCATCTCCCATAACAATAGCAACATCGTAGGACTTGTCCTTACCGAATATTTCCAATTGCTTAGCGGATTCCATACTAAGCAGTCTGCCCCAATCTGGGCGTTTAAGATATTCCGACTTATCTTGCGCTTGGCTCGTGACTCTCAGTATTTTTAAGCTATCACTGACATGATCGTCTTGGCTATTTATATGATCTAACCCATCTGTAACCAGTTTTAAATCTAGCTCGACTATAGAGGAGCGGCAATGTTCAGACAGCTTAATTACTAAGGAATCAACATCCAAATCCTGCAATACAGCATCCTTAGCTTCAGCGTGGTCAAGCTGAAACTTCAGCAAGGGCTTAGTGGGGACACTACAGCCAACGCGTCCCAAAGCAATTCTAGAGTCTGTATATTGTTTTAATTTTTCCCAAGGATCTAAATGCACTAACTCACTAGAGTTGTTTGTATTCGATTTGACATGCTCTTTGACAGTCAGTGATGTCTTATTTTGTGAGTAATCAATGGACATAGCATTTCTCTTTATAGTGTATCGACGTTTTCTATACTTTCGCTTAAGTAAGCTTGCTACCCATTATCCCTGACAGTAAGGAAGACGGTTTGTCTGACCAATTAATGCTATTGCCAGATTGGGTATAGATGTCGTTATTACTCAGCCAAAGCGCAAATTCAGGGGCGGGGGAAAGACCAAGAAGTTGTCTAATGTATAGCGCGTCATGAAATGAAGTTGTCTGATAGTTGAGCATGACATCGTCTGAACCTGGAATACCCATGATGAAGTTAATGCCAGCATTGGCAAGCAACGTCAGTAACGTATCCATATCATCCTGATCTGCGTCAGCGTGATTGGTATAACAAATATCACAGCCCATGGGTACGCCAAGCAGCTTGCCACAAAAATGATCTTCTAATCCTGCTCGAATGATTTGTTTACCATCGAAGAGATACTCAGGCCCGATGAAACCAACCACAGTATTGACCAACAAAGGGTTAAACTCTCTAGCCACAGCATAAGCTCTGGCTTCAAGCGTCTGCTGATCAGCGCCAAAGTTAGCATTACTGGATAACGCACTACCTTGACCTGTCTCAAAATACATGACGTTTTGACCTACTGTGCCACGATTAAGACTCGTGGCAGCGTCATAGCCTTCTCTTAACATCGCTAAATTTATGCCATAGCTGGTATTCGCTTTTTCACTACCTGTGATGGACTGGAAAACCAAATCGACAGGTACGTTTTTATTGATTAACTGTATAGCAGAAGTGATATGGGTTAAAACGCAAGACTGAGTAGGGATTTGATATTCGGAGATTACATGGTCTAGTAGTTTCAATAGTTCAGACAGGTTCTGAATATTATCGGTAGCAGGGTTAATCCCAATGACCGCATCACCATTGCCATACATCAATCCATCAATGATGCTTGCAGAAATACCCAATAGATCGTCGGTTGGATGATTGGGCTGTAATCGTGTAGATAGAGATCCTTCTAGACCGATGGTATTACGAAATTTAGTGACCACGCGGCATTTTTTCGCTACCAAGATAAGATCTTGTACCCGCATTATTTTACTGACGGCTGCGACCATCTCAGGTGTAAAGGCATATTTTAATTCGGATATGGTCTCTGTGGTCGCTGACCCTCCCAACAGCCAGTCTCTTAAGTCTCCAACAGTAAAGCTGGCTATTTTAGAGAATGCTTGAGAATCATGCTGTGCCATGATGAGGCGAGTGACTTCATCCGTCTCATAGGGTATTAAAAAGTCTTCTAAAAAATCAGTTAATAAGCAGTCTGCTAACGCCATTTGTGCTGCTACGCGCTCAGTTGCATCACAGGCTGCTACTCCAGCCAGCTCATCCCCCGAACGTCTTGGCGATGCTTTTGCCAGCAAGGTTTTTAAGTCTTTAAATTGGTAGCTTCGCTGTCCTACGGTATGTTTATATGCCATGTTAACCACCTTTATTGCGTAATAACATTACTCAGCTTTGATATGTGAGTTGCCAACGAAACTATGTATTATATATTTCAAACTATCATGACCTTAAGTTTCAACCAAGTTAAAACTTAAAGCCAAGTGAGAAGTTTCTGATGAGTTTATACAACATCATAATCAGTGACTTTATAATTAGGGCGTGTCCTCATTTTAAAAATGGTGATAAAAATGAGATAAATTGCAGTCAAACAAGGAAAATAGTGCAGATAATATCGAGATATTAGTCAGCTGTTTGACGCCGTTTGGCAAGATTTAGCCATTTTCAACCCATTTAGATGACTATCGATTGAATTGAGGACATGCCCTATGCTTTCAACTCAATTCATCCGCTGCCGCTTCTATTTGAGCGAACTCCTCTTCTGGTGTACCACTGACTAAATGATGCCGACTAAATATAACGAAATAAAGAATAAATACGACATAAATACCAGCGGCCATAAACCATACTTTAGGATCTACCATCAATCCTGCTATTACGGCAAGCAATGCCAAACCTAAAGCGATACCTGAAGTGAAAATACCACCGGGTGTTTTATAAGGACGAGCAAGATCAGGCCGAGATAAACGTAATTTGATATGAGATGCCATCATGAGAACATATGACACAGTTGCACCAAATACAGCCATCAGAATAAGCAAATCACCTTCACCGGTAAGTGATAACAGGAATCCTATGACTCCAGGAACGATAAGCGCTAAATAGGGGGCTTTATTATTGTTTGTTAATGATAGTTTCTTAGGTAGGTATCCTGCACGAGACAAGGCGAAGATCTGTCTAGAGTAGGCATAAATAATCGAGAAGAAACTCGCAATTAAACCAGCCAAACCAACAAAATTTACAAAACTTGCTAACCAAGAATTACTTCCATATACAGACGCTAAAGCATCTACTAATGGTGCGCCTGAGTCTTTTAACGCATCAGCGCCAGCTGCTCCTGGTCCTAAAAATAGGATAAGAATGGCAAATGTTGCGAGTATCAACATCGAGCCAATCAATCCACGTGGCAATGATTTAGCAGGGTCTTTGGCCTCTTCAGCGGCTAAGGGTACGCCTTCAACGGCTAAAAAGAACCAAATAGCGTATGGCACAGCAGCCCAAATCCCGATATAGCCGTATGGTAAGAATGAGCTTGCCCCTGCTTGATTACCAACGGCGATATCAAAAAGGTTTTTACTGTCGAAATGAGGAATCATGGCTACTATAAATACACCCAGTGCGATACAGGCAATAGCGGTGATACCAAACATAATTTTTAAAGCTTCACCAGCACCTTTCAAATGAATGGCTATGAAGACAATATAGCAAGCCAGATATACCATCCACCCACCAATACCAAATAAAGATTCACAGTAGGCACCGATGAATACAGCAATAGCAGCTGGCGCAATAGCGTATTCGATTAAAATTGCTGTACCCGTTAAATAACCGCCCAAAGGACCAAAGGCAGTTCGGGCAAAGCTATAACCGCCACCGGCAGTAGGCAACATTGTCGCCATTTCTGACATAGATAAGCACATACAAAGATACATTATGGCGACCACAATGGTGGCAACAAACATCCCACCCCAACCGCCTTGAGCAAGCCCAAAGTTCCAACCTGCAAAATCTCCAGAAATGACATAGGCAACACCAAGGCCTATTAATAGTACCCAGCCGACTGCACCTTGTTTGAGTTGTCTTTTAGCAAAATAGTCTTTTTCAGCCTGAGTGCTTCCTGCTGCGCCATTCATCTGGCCATTAGCATTTTTAGGCATGGTATTCTCCAAAGCTCAGCCAATTAGTAATGAACTGGCAAGCTCTCATCAAAGTAACCTTAAGATTGATAAAACACCAATGCGTCAAGCCTGCTTTTAGATTTACAGACCTGACTCACTAATATGTTAATCACCACCCTTTAAAAACTTTACTTAAATGAGTTTAAAAGAACCCCATTTTTTTAGGATCGTAAGACACCAGCATATTTTTGGTTTGCTGATAATGATCCAGCATCATCAAATGGTTCTCACGGCCGATACCAGACTGTTTATAACCACCGAATGCAGAATGTGATGGATAGATGTGATAGCAGTTCGTCCATACGCGGCCCGCTTGAATACCACGGCCGAAGCGATACGCCTTATGTACACTGCGCGTCCAAATACCAGCACCCAGACCATATAACGTATCGTTGGCAATTCTCATCGCATCTTCGTCATCTTTAAAGGTCGTTACCGCAAGTACCGGTCCAAAGATTTCCTCTTGGAACACACGCATGTCGTTTGTGCCCTCAAAGATAGTCGGCTGCACGTAGTAGCCATCACCTAGATCACCATCGTGCGTGGCTCGTTCGCCACCGACCAGTACTTTAGCGCCTTCTTGCTTACCGATATCTAGATAAGACAGGATCTTCTCTAATTGATCCGAGCTTGCTTGTGCCCCAATCATCGTCTCAGTATCTAATGGATTGCCCATTTTGATGGCTTCAACACGAGCGATACAGCGTTTGATAAACTCATCATAGATACTCTCATGTACCAGTGCACGTGATGGGCAGGTACAGACCTCACCTTGGTTAAGCGCAAACATCACTAAACCTTCAACGGCCTTGTCCAAGAAGTCATCATCTTCGTCCATGATATCAGCGAAGAAGATGTTTGGACTCTTACCGCCCAGCTCCAAGGTCACAGGAATGATGTTTTCACTGGCATACTGCATGATGAGGCGCCCCGTCGTAGTCTCACCCGTAAAGGCTACTTTATTAATACGAGGGTTAGAAGCTAACGGCTTACCCGCTTCAACACCAAAACCATTGACGACGTTTAATACGCCTTTAGGTAACAGGTCAGCCGCACCGATAATCTCTAACATATAAAGAATAGAGGCAGGGGTTTGCTCAGCAGGTTTGAGAACGACACAGTTACCAGCAGCAAGCGCAGGTGCCAGTTTCCAGACGGCCATCAGGATAGGGAAGTTCCAAGGAATAATCTGACCAACAACACCCAGTGGCTCATGGAAATGATAGGCAACGGTATCGTCATCAATTTGGCTGATGCCGCCTTCTTGAGCGCGAATGGCACTGGCGAAATAACGGAAATGGTCAACCGCTAGCGGGATATCTGCTGCGAGTGTCTCACGTACCGGTTTGCCGTTTTCATAACATTCAGCAATGGCGATAGACTCAAGATTGGCTTCCATTTTGTCAGCGATTTTGAGGAGGATATTAGCGCGTTCCGTCACACTGGTTTTGCCCCACGCATCCTTGGCAGCGTGAGCCGCATCTAGGGCTTTTTCGATATCAGCTTCTTTTGAACGGGCAACTTGGCAGATAACTTTGCCATCTATGGGACTGGTATTGTCAAAGTATTCACCATCAACGGGTGCAACCCATTCACCATTGATGAAGTTGTCGTATTTTTCGCGGAATTGGACTTGGCTTTTTTCTGTGTTTGGATGGGGATATAACATTAACTGCTCCTTGTTGTGAGAAAGGTATATTAAATACCTTCAACTGATCTTCCTGATCGAGTCGTAATTTCATGCTACTGATATTCTTATTCAAGTTAAAGCTAATTTTTACGTTAAACATTTCAATTATCTATTACTAAAAGTTATAGCTTTAAATAAAGGTGGATGGGTCTCTTTGATAAAACTTTTCATGTTATTTTTTAGTAAAAGTCAAAGACTGTTTAGTTAATACAAACTAATAATTTTTTATAGCTTAGTTTTTCAACAGTCACTTTCAATGACTACTGAAAGCTCTGATCGTTGCGATTCAATATTCCCTAAGAAAGTACAGCTGACACAAGTAGGGGTAATGTGGGTAGTAAGCGAGATTGCAGAATGAATTAATATTAGTATTGCTGAGCGTTCATCCTAAACCTGTTAATCGGTTTTAAGGCTAAGATTAGGGTGGTTTATTTTTTATATTTATCAGCAATAAGATGAAATAAAAGATGTATTAAAAAACAAATGTTTATATAATTCTATATAGTTATATTTGGAAGGCAGATGTATCGCTAAAGACAAGGTCGAATTGATAGAGTGGTATAGCAAAGCTTAAAAAAATGGTTATATAGTCATTCCACTATAAAAGTATTACAGCGTTAACCTAGTTTGAAATATTTAATATACATCTACACTAGGTTGCTTTGTACTACTTTTAAATTAAATCGACTATAAGCTCAGCTATGACGCTCATCAAAAACTGAATGAGAAAGAATAGTTATCATGCAAAAACTTAATAAGACATTAATTCATAAAATGATGATAGTAGGATTATCAAGTGGTTTAGCCATACCTGCTGTTGCAGATCTTGGCATTGTAAATACTTTAATGAACAAAGGATTCGCTACTACTCAAGCCACTCTTGGCTATATGTACAGTACTGGTGATGATATTAGTCAAGATGATGTTAAAGCATTTGAATGGACTAAAGCCGCTGCTAATAGAGGAAGGGCATTTTCCCAATATGCACTTGGAGAGATGTACAGCAATGGCACTGGCGTACGTCAAAACGATGCCAAGGCCATTGAGTGGTATGAAAAAGCTGCTAATCAGGGCAATGCTGAGATTCAATTCAATCTTGGAACTTTTTATCAGCACGGTGAAGGTATTCCTCAAGATTATGATAAAGCAGTTCAATGGTATCAAAAATCGGCTGATAAAGGTTTTGCACTAGCTCAGTATAATCTTGCTGGAATGTACGATAAAGGCCAAGGGGTGAGTCAGGATTATGCAGAGACACTCAAATGGCTAAGAAAGGCTGCTGCTCAAGGATATGCGGGAGCTCAAAACAATATTGGTGATATGTACGAAACTGGTAGAGGGCTTAAACTTGATGATGCAAAAGCAGCTGAATGGTATCTGAAAGCTGCAAATCAAGAAATAGCCGAAGCGCAGAACAGTCTTGGCTTGATGTACTTTGAGGGCAGAGGCGTGGAGCAAGATAAAGCTCAATCCCAAGAGTGGTATAGCAAATCTTGTGACAACGGATATCAGCCCAGTTGTGATGAGTTGTAGCCAATTGAATAGGAAAAACTGTGATTTTAAAAAAGTTAAAATATACATTTATTTATTAAGTGTTAGCCATGAGGTTATCATTTGATATAACTTTGTCAGCTGGAGCCGATGAGTTTTTTGAAAGTATGAATGTTTTAGCAGAGCAGAATGGTTCTTCAAATTCAGTACACTCAATGTGCATGGATTGGGATAGATAGAGCAGGACAGTATAGAACACCAGATACAACAAAGCCCCTGATATCAGGGGCTTTAGCTATTCTATAAGATAGTATAGAACTATGTATTGGTACCAGTGGTCGGACTCGAACCGACACGCTTATTAGGCAACGGATTTTGAATCCGTCATGTCTACCAATTCCATCACACTGGCATGTTAGGTAATAATATCTATTATATAGGTATTATCGAATTGGGCTACAGGGTTAACTCTGTATAGGCTGCGTATTATAGCAGGCTATTTTTGATCGTCAAGAATTATTTTATATAATTTGCGATTAAATCAAAAAAACCGATATATTCTATATATCACTTATCCTACAAAGGCACGTTCGACCGCATAATCTGCTTGAACACCCATACGTGGTGAGACGGTTAGACCAAAGTCATCCAAAATAGCAGAAACTTCTGCGTTGAATGGCATGCTACCGCAAATCATCACACGGTCATCTTCTTTATTCATCGGAGGCAAGCCAATATCTTCAAAGAACTTGCCCGATTTCATAAGGTCAGTGATACGGCCTTGGTTTCTAAACTCTTCACGAGTAACAGTCGGATAGTAAATGAATTTTTCGCGGAACCATTCACCAAAGATTTCATCATTGGCCAACTCAGTTTCAAACATCTCACGATAGGCCAAATCTTTGGCATGACGAACGCCATGTACCAAAATGATTTTATCAAAACGCTCGTACACTTCAGGGTCACGTGCTAACGCCAAAAATGGTGCCAGTCCTGTGCCTGTCGATAGCATGTATAAATGCTTGCCCGGTAATAAATCATCTAGTACTAGTGTCCCAGTTGGTTTTTTGCTAACCAACAGCTCGTCGCCTACTTTAATGTGTTGCAGGCGTGAGGTCAGTGGACCATCTGGTACTTTGATAGAGAAAAACTCTAATTGGTCTTCGTAGTTGGGGCTAGCAATCGAGTAAGCACGTAATAATGGCTTGCCATCGACGACGATACCAATCATCGCAAATTCACCATTACGAAAACGTAGGCCGTCGTCGCGAGTGGTTTTTATACTAAATAGAGAGTCATTCCAATGACGAACCTCTGTAACCGTTTCGGTGCGAAGTTTTGACATAAAGTCCTCGTTAAGTAGTCGCTGTGGACGTCAACAGTATTAATTGAATGTGTCATTAGGGGTTAGCACTGCATCAAATTTTTATTATGATGACGATTAAATGGTCAGGCAGTGTCCAAATGTCGACGTATATTTTATATCTTATTAATGAGATAAAGGCCACTATTATCGTGATGCAATCTATTCTCAATAATAATTCTCGCTCATAATAACAAAATTTAAAATAAAAATCCGCCTAGCCACTACTATGTGGCATGATAAAATGGAATATCGTTAGTGAGTAATTGTGTATCACTGGATAAAACTGGTTTATATTGGCAGGTTTTGGTTATTAGTAGATTTCTTGGAGACTTTTATGTCTGGTGACGATGCACAGTTAGATAACCACCATCATGCGCCCATAGTGGGTTACCACCGTGCACCATTATCACAAAAATTTGGTGCGCCACGTCAGCCAAATTTGGTAGCACTCACCAGTGTTATCGAAATGCTCGCGCCTTACGATACGCCAGCAGCATTCGTGGGCTTGGAAGCGTTTAGCCATATTTGGATCAGTTGGCAGTTTCATCATAACTATAAAATAAAAGACAACGCTGTGAATGAGGCAGATAGTAGCTTTCGCCCGCAAGTAAGGCCACCACGGTTGGGTGGTAATCAAAAAATAGGTGTGTTTGCCAGTCGTAGTATGTATCGTCCGTCGGCACTAGGGTTGTCTGTCGTCAAGCTTGAGCGCGTAGAGGTCATACAGGGACGAGCATTTCTTATTATTAGCGGTGCAGATATGATAGATGGTACGCCAATTATAGATATTAAGCCGTATGTAGCGTATAGCGATGCGCTTGTAGAGGCAGAGAGTGGCTTTGCACCCACAGCTCCTAGGCTGTTAGAGGTGATGATCACTGAGCCTGCTTACGAGCAGTTTTTAGCGTTAGCTAATACTGGACAGCCTATTGATAATAAAAAAGAGATAAATATAGAGCAGGATACGGTTACGACGCTTATGCATCAGATGCAAAGTCAATTACTACTCTCTGATATCGATATTATTAAGGCACTCATTGCGCAAGATCCTCGTCCAGCGTATCGTCGTACTCAAATAAATATGCCGTTTACCATGCGCTATAAATCCGTTGACGTGAGCTTTCAGTTGATAGCGGTAGATGAGCTACAAATAACCGCCGTTATAGAAGTGATATGAATTGATATCATTCTTAACCATATACTCTAAAACGATAAAAGAAGAAAAATATGTCTGAGCATAAATATTCAATAGTGATTGATTTGCGCTGGTGTCTAGATGAGCTATTGGCAGATAAAGTGATTGACCAACGGGGCTATAACTTGGTAATTACTAGCCGCCGTGATAAGACACAGCATCCATTGTTGACCATCAACGAGTTTGGTTTGCCAAATGGCCATGCGCTTGATAGTGACTCTGAGAGCAAATTAACATTGCCGTGGCTTAATCAATGGTTGGCGGCTAAAGCGGGTATGCCACTTGTGCGCATCGACCCGTTGAAAGTTGATGTCCCTGCTGTGACGCAGCTGATGTCCTTTGAGTATGCACGCTCACAGCATATTTTGCCTATTGAAGTCACACTGGATGAAGTCGTCATCGGCACAGATCAGCCGTTTCATACCGATTGGCACTCAAACATTGAAAAGCTAATTAAGTCTAAAACTTATCGTACGGTCTATATTAATCCTGAACAAATTAATCGTTATCGACAAGAGTTCTATCAAGTCACGCAAGCCATTGCAGGTGCGAATAGTGTTCATAAGCGTGCGGCAGCTGATGTCACCAATGTTGAAGCGTTACTGCAGTTAGGTGACAATACTAATCCCGATGCGAACGATCAACATATCGTCAGAGTCGTTGACTGGCTGTTGCAATATGCTTTTGAGCAGCGTGCTAGTGACATTCATCTTGAGCCGCGGCGCGAGACGGGTAAGGTACGTTTTCGTATCGATGGCGTGCTGCATACCGTCTATGAGATGCCTTTAGCAATTATCGTTGCGGTCACGGCACGAATCAAAATCTTAGGACGACTTAATGTCGCAGAAAAGCGCAAACCACAAGATGGACGACTAAAAACCCGTACGCCAAAAGGGTTAGAGACTGAGCTGCGTCTATCTACGATGCCTACCGCATTTGGTGAAAAATTGGTCATGCGTGTATTTGACCCTGAAGTGCTGGTGCGTTCATTTGCGCAGCTTGGCTTATCCGGCAAGCAGCTTGAGACATGGCATGAGCTGACGGCGCATCCCAACGGTATTATCTTGGTCACAGGTCCAACGGGCTCAGGTAAGACTACAACGTTATATAGCACGCTCAAGCAGCTCGCCACAGAGCAGGTTAACGTTTGTACGATTGAAGATCCTATCGAGATGATTGAGCCTGCTTTCAACCAAATGCAGGTAAATCCAGGCGTTGATTTGCATTTCGCGGAGGGTATTCGTTCTTTGATGCGTCAAGATCCTGATATTATTATGGTCGGGGAGATTCGTGATGCAGAAACGGCAAATATGGCTGTACAAGCCTCTCTAACTGGGCATTTGGTGCTTTCGACGCTACACACCAATGATGCACCCAGCTCTCTCACTCGTTTGCATGATTTGGGTATTCAGCCGTTTTTAACCTCTGCTACCATACTAGGAGTGATGGCACAGCGCTTGCTACGTACGTTATGTACGCATTGCAAGCAAGCCGTTGATGTCACGCCAGATAGTGAGATTGCGATTCAGTGGCAAGAGTTGGTACAGCCTTGGCGCGCGCCAGCCCCAGCACAAATCTATACTGCAAATGGTTGTGAGCATTGCCGTCATACAGGTTACCAAGGGCGTGTGGGTCTCTATGAAATCATGCCGTTGTCAAATGAGCTAAAAAAACTGGTTGCGGCTGATGCGAGCTTAGACGTACTTAAGCAGCAAGCATACCGTGAAGGTGTGCAGCCACTAAGGTTGTCTGGTGCAAAACGTATTAGTGACGGGGTGACGACCATAGAAGAGGTAATGCGAGTAGTGCCATTGAATTAAGAATCAAATTGTAAATCGCTTTTAGCGCTCCCAACGTACATTTTGACGAATGATTTTGGCTGGCGTGCCGGCCACCATGCAGTTTGGTGTTTCGACTGGCTTATTGACGAAAGCACCTGCTGCAATGATACAGCCATTGGCAATAGAGACGTTTTTAGAAACGGTCACATTGGCAGCAATCCAGATATGGTCACCTAAAATGACGTCAGAATGTGCGTTATTTACTCGTGCATTGGTGTCTATATCGTAAACCTTGTGGACGTCAGTAGCACGAATCTCAATACCACGAGATATCATGCAAGATTCACCAATGGTCACGCTTCTATCACGTGCCAAAATATAGCAGTCAATGGCAGTAGTATGGTTACCAATATGAATGTGCAAATGATTACCAACAATCAATAGTTGCCCAGAGAATTTGACTGTCTCTCCAATAGTTATACGATTATGACTGCCATTGATGTCTATTTTTAGCTTATTAAACTTGCCATGCTCACCGATGGTGATTTGATTGTCATGACCTTGACGAATGGTAATAATTGAACTGCCAATGATACGTGCATCTGCGGCAATATCGATACGATTACGATGCCCTCTGTCTTGTAATAAAAACCGTTGTCTGTACAGCTGTTTGGGTAATAGTGTCTTGATGATAGGAGGCAGGGTAATGGTTTTTTTATGGGTCATAATAAAGGGCTTATGCAAGTAATCAAATAGAAGTCGTCAAAAGGATAAAAGTGTCTGCTGGTTAAGCGTTTTATAGTGTACCGTCAAACAGCACTTGAAAATAGCCTATTCTAGAGCAATAAATACAGTTATCTATAGTCAATCCTCTATAAAATAGTTACAGCGTTAACCTCGCTTGAAGTATCAGATATACATCTGCACTCGGTTGCCTTGTATCTCTTTTAAACTGAATCAACTATATTCGAAGCTTTAACTTTAATATTTTTTATTTATCAATTTTTATTAACGAGATTTTTATGTTTACTGATACTCACTGTCACCTTAACCGTTTAGATTTAACAAAGTACGATGGTCAACTGTCTGGCGCAATAGCCGCTATGAAAGAAGCCAATGTCACTCGTGCGATGGCGATTATGTGTGATTTTGCCGAATATGATGATATCGCTAACATTATTAAAACGTATGCGGATGAAACACTGAATCTTGGTATGAGCGTGGGTATTCATCCTTGTGAAGATATGGCTATATTACAGTCAGCGACCGTCGAGCGCCTGATAGAAACAGCTAATGCTGATCATGTGTGGGCGATAGGAGAGACCGGATTAGATTATTACTGGTCAACCGAAAATAAAAAAGAACAACAAGCCAGCCTTGCCCGTCATATACATGCCAGTCAAAGTCTGAAAAAACCACTCGTCATCCATATGCGTGATGCCAAAGAAGACACAATTGACATCTTAAAATCTGAAGGAGCAGAACACGGTATTATCCACTGCTTTACCGAGGATTGGGAGACCGCAAAAAAAGCATTAGATTTGGGATTTTATATCTCATTTTCGGGTATCGTCAGTTTTAAAAGTGCGCAACAAATCAAAGATGCCGCAAAGAATATGCCTAGAGACAGACTGCTTATCGAAACCGATAGCCCTTATTTAGCGCCTGTGCCTAAACGTGGTAAACCCAATGAGCCAGCCTATGTACCCTACGTGGCCAGTTGTATCGCAGAGATGTATGGCTGTAGTAGCGAAGACGTTGGTGCATTGACTGCAAAAAACTTTGAAAATTTACTGGCACAGTATCATTAAAATGGTTATGCTATGACCAATCAGTCATTTACCATGTAGCCTTATAATGACCTGCTCCAAGCAGGCGTAATTATATGATTGCTAATGACTATATTAGAAAATATGAGCATATTCCTTGTCGACCTCGCGCAGTCTCTGTATGGCTCCATACTCTTGATGTTAGTGTGTTAACGCAAACGACAGTCATATGCTTAATCTTATTAAGTTTTGGGAGAGACTATGAGTCGTCAGCATCAGTTCAAGGTACGAGAAGAAAATATCTTAGCGATGGCAGAGCAATTGCTACTTGAGTCGGGCGATGGTGATATCACTTTAGACAGTTTGGCAGACCAGCTGGATTTGGCTAAAGGGACACTATATAAGCATTTCTCCAGCAAAGATGAGCTCTATTTGCGTATTATTATCCGTTACGAAGAGCATCTGTTTAATATCAATCGCATTGATGATTGTCCATCGGCAGGTGTCGCTCGGATGATTTTTCAGCAGCTGTTCAATCCACAAAAAGCCATGCTACTGAATCAAATCGAAGAGCGTTTGGCCGCATCGGTAACAGGACTCAATCGATTATTTGGTGAGCTGTATGATATCCGCCGTCAGCGTATGAAGCGTCTGATTGATATCATCAGTGCTTATTTGAAAGATGAGCACAGCAGTTTGAGTACGCGAGATTATTTGTCGTCTATTTGGGCGATGGGTCAAGGTGGTGCTGGGCTATTAAACTCAAGCTTTTATCAGCGTTACTTGGGTCGCCGAGATACTTTGCGTTATGCGTTCGTCCAGCAAATACTAGAGTTGCCTAGTCATTATCCCGCTGTGGATGATGAGGTGATGGATGAGGATATGCAGGAATTGGTAGAACAGATTGAGACCGAGTCAGAAGAGCATCGCAATACCAATTATTAAGCGGTTTATTGACTTTTAATATTGCCTCTTAATACTGTCTATGCAGTTTGCATGTCATAAGCAATATCATTATAAGTGCTGTGTGTTGTCATGTTTATCATGGCAACACACAGCACTTAGTTTTTTATAGCTTTTAAAAATTAATGAAGCATGCCGAGCTCTACAGCACGCTAGTCTTCTAATAGGGTTTCTTCCGTAGATTTCCAATTATAAGCACCATAAAACAGCATCTGTGCTTGACGAGTACAGTTATGTAGCATCATCTGTTTATTCTCTTCAATCTCGTTCAAGTCGATCTCGTCATCATGGTCTTCCGTATACGTCAACTCCAACCAGTCGATAATCCAAGAAAAGAACATATTGACTCCAGCTTCGGCCAATAACCGACGGTCATAGTCATTGATATGAGTAAATGCTGGCTGTAGTGCTAGGTCATCTGCCAAACCTTGAGCGTGCTTCTTTGTGAGCTCATTGATGGCTTTACGGACAGACTCCGATCCGCCATAACGTTCACTGACCAAAAACTGCCAGTAATAAGGCTGATCGCTCACCATATACAAAAACAGCTGAATGCTCTTGGCAATTTGACGATCGAAACTACGCTTGCGACCAATCTGTAAGCTATCGCTTAATATGGCCAACGTGCCTCCTAACTCTTCAACCACCAACGCACGTCCGAGCGATTCCATATCATCGAAATGTCGATAAAATGCGGTCGGCACTACACCGACTTCACGCGTGACCTGTCTTAGGCTGATAGAGCTAAAAGATTGCCCTGTCATACATAAATCGAGTACGGCATTAAAGAAGGCGTGCCGAGTTTGAAGTTTCTTTTGTTCGCGACTGCTCATAATATTTCAAAATTGTCCGGTAGGTGTTTATCATACTCATTTCAGCGTAAAAATACGAATGAAATACGCAACTTGTATTAATTTACTAACCCTGCACTGGTCTTTTAAACCATTGTGCCCCAATGACCTTGCAATTCCTGCGCCAATCGATACGCTTCATGGTCATTCATGCCAGTAACGAAATCTAAAATATTTAAAATATTGTGATAGATATCATCTGATAGCTCGCGGCGATGCTCACAAAGGTGAGGCTGTAGCAACTTTGATAGACGCTGCTGCTCAAAGGACATGGATTGAGGGTCAGATGTTGCTCTACTGCCTGTCCAAGCCAATGGCATAAAAGCATCTAATAAACGATGCAAGCATTGGTTGGCCATTAACTCCATTCTTACTTTGTTTGGGTGATTGAATATTTTTTCACGTGCCAACTGTTTTGCTTGGTTGATGCCACTTTGCACACTGATATCACAGTGGTCAAATAAACTGCCTTGGAGCTTTCCGGCCAGCAGGGCATCACTATTGGCAACAAAGGCATCGGTCACCGTGTTTACCAAACGCATCATGGCTCGTGCTCGCAATGACGCAAGACTCTGTCTAACGGACATGTGTGCTGGTAAGTTAATACTATCAGGGCGCTCACCAATCAGCTCATAAAATATCGTGGCAACCTCCTGATAAGTGAGCATGTTTAGATTGATGCCATCTTCTAAATCTATCAACGCATAGCAAATATCATCTGCCGCTTCTAGCAAATACGCCAGTGGGTGTCTGGCAAAGCCATCGTGTTGCTCAGAGCGCGGCAAATTTAAGCAAGCTGCCAGCTCTTCTAATTGCGCCGCCTCGCTATAGAAACAGCCAAATTTTTGTATATTGGTTGCACTGCCGTTTTGATGAAGACTTTGAAAATCAGGATTGCTATGTGTGGCCAGCCAAGGGTACTTCATAAAGGCACCTAAGGTCGCACAAGTGAGGCGCATGCCACCTTTGTCCGGATGATGCTCATTACGTGCCAATAGTCGAAACCCTTGCGCATTACCTTCGTAAGCTAGCAAGTCTAATTTTTCGTTGTTATTCAGATCTTGCAACACCGTTTGACGATCCGGATTGATAAACCAATCACGAATGGCATACTCTCCTGCATGACCAAAAGGCGGGTTGCCAATATCATGAGCGAGGCAGGCGGCTTGTACAATGACGCCGACATCCGCGGGCGAGATACCTGCTGGTAAACCATTGCCTAATTTATCATGGAGCTTTTCTGCTGCCATCATGGCCAAAGAGCGTCCAATACAGGAAACCTCAAGCGAATGGGTTAAGCGAGTATGGATGCCAAGCTGATTGGTCAACGGATGAACTTGGGTTTTTTGATTGAGCTGACGAAAGGAGTGCGAAAACACCAATCTGTCATAGTCTTTATGAAACTGAGAGCGAGTGCTTGTATTGGCGTTGAATTTTTTGGAAGCGCCAAGACGCTGTGAGTTGAGAAGGTAAGACCATTGTGTGGTAGGGGATGGCAAAGAGGTTGGTGTACTTAGCATATTAAAACATCCGAAACCAAGGGAGCCTCTAGCATAGCAAAATAGCGCCCTTGGTACAGATATATAGTCAGAGAACTACATTAAGATTTTTGGCAGTTAAAAAGCACTTCTTCTTTTTCGATAGCCACATTACTGCCCAATGTTTTATTGAGCAAGGTTGCTTTGTCGCCATTTACTTGCCAGATGATGCCATGAGTATCATCTAAGCCAATATCACTCATGTAAATGGCCTTGTCAGCGTCACTAGCAGCAGTAGCTGTTAAATCGTACTCTAGACCATCGATGAGTAGGTTCGCTGTCTGCGGTGTACTGTCGCTATGGTAAGAAACATCGATAGTAGCCGCAGGCTCACAAGAAAATGGCGTGCCTGCACTGGCATGGTCATGTCCTTCGTGCTCGTCATGATCGTGCCCTTCATGTTCATCATGTCCTTCATGCTCATCATGACCTTCGTGTTCTTCTCCCTCATGTTCTTCGTGCTCATGTGTTTCATGCTCATCGATTTGTACTACATTTTCAGGTTCTGGTGTCTCACTATTAGGCTGACAGCCCAATAGTGAGCCTGTCACTACGCTTCCTATTAGTGCAGCACTTGCAAGTTTAGAAAAAGAGAAATAAGCAGCCATAATATACGTCCTCAAATAAGCAAAAATAAAGATATGTTATAATATAACAATTAGCGTACAAAATAAAGCCGATGATGGAGAATCTCCAACATCGGCTCATTAATTTTAAATGCTATTTACCGCTTGAAGTTATACGTTAAAACGGAAATGCATCACATCGCCATCTTGTACGATGTAAGTTTTGCCTTCTAAACGTGATTTACCAGCAGCAGCTGCGCCTTTTTCACCATTGTGTTCGATGAAATCATCATACGCAATAACTTCGGCACGAATGAAGCCGCGCTCAAAATCAGTATGAATCACGCCAGCAGCTTGCGGGGCAGTTGCGCCAATAGCGACAGTCCAAGCACGTACTTCTTTAACACCAGCGGTAAAGTAAGTTTGCATATCAAGTAAGTCATAACCACCACGGATTACTTGATCAAGACCGGCTTCTTCCATGTCCATCTCAGCTAGGAAGTCTTTTTTGTCATCTTCATCGAGCTGAGCGATTTCAGATTCGATTTGGTTGCACAGCGCGATGACGATAGAGTCTTCACCAGTGGCGTAGTTACGAACGGCATCAAGGTAGGGATTGTTCTCAAAACCATCCTCAGAGACGTTAGCGATATACATGGTTGGCTTTAGCGTGATTAAACCATAGCTTCTGATGAGTTTTTTCTCATCCGCATCGAGATTGGCGGCGCGTGCTGCCTGACCATCTGCTAATAATGGTTCGATTTTTTTGAAGATATCAAGCATAGCACCAGCGTCTTTGTCACCGCCTTTGGCCTTTTTGGTCAAGTTGAATATAGCGCGCTCAACGGCCTCTAAATCTGCCAATGCGAGCTCAGTATTGATGGTTTCGATGTCATCAATTGGGCTAACGCGGCCATCAACGTGGACGACGTTGTCATCATCAAAACAGCGCACGACGTGAGCAATCGCATCAGTCTCACGAATATTGGCTAGGAACTGGTTGCCCATACCTTCGCCTTTTGACGCGCCTGCAACCAAACCTGCGATATCAACAAACTCCATGGTCGTTGGTAGCACGCGTTCTGGATTGACGATGTCAGCCAATTTCTTCAGGCGTGGGTCTGGTACTGGTACGATACCCGTGTTGGGATCTTTGGTACAAAATGGAAAGTTTTCAGCGGCGATACCCGCTTTGGTCAACGCATTAAACAAGGTGGATTTACCCACGTTTGGTAGGCCGACGATGCCGCAATTAAAACCCATAACATTCTCTCAATGTATTAATAAAATCAGTTGGTATAAAGATTGGTTAAATGATAAATCAAAATTGGGCACATTGTAGCAAATTTACTGGAATAGGGGTGAGGTTGTTGTATTGTATACTGAGATTTTGCTTCTTCTCATGACTGGCAATTTTGCTGTTTTATCGATTATGGTAAGCTGTGTTATAAAATAATAGTTTGGCTTATAGGCTTATAAAAGATAAGCATTTGTGACTCGCTACACTTTACGAGCAATCTTCATTATGAACGCTAAATGTATTAATGTGCTAATTGACGACACGCCCTAGGTATAAATGATAAATGCGCCGTATCGATAAAGGCAGCTAAAATAAAATGAAAGGCAAAACCCTACAATGACTACCACGATCTTTGACACACGCCACTATAATTATCCACAGAATTTCATGGAGATTAAGCCCAAGTTGGCACGTCTGGAAAAGGCGATTAAAAAGCTAGAGGCAAATCTGATTGATGCTGATGACGATGCAAATGTTGAGCTGTTAAATCAAAGGCTGAATCATGAATTAGGATTAAAAGTAGACTATGCCCGTGAGTTAAATCCCGACCAATTATTAGCAGCCACAACTATCGAAGGCAAAGTATTAGTGATTGCAGGAGCTGGCTCAGGTAAGACTAAAACGCTAACGTATCGCACCAGTTATTTGTTAGAGAATGGGGTCACGCCCAAAAGCATGTTGCTACTGACCTTTACGCGTAAAGCTGCCAATGAAATAAAAGATAGAGCTAAGTTCTTGCTGGCAAGCAGCTTGTCTAATGATGAGTTGGCTGAAGACAAGCTGCCAACTGATAAAGCATTAAATAGCATCACCAGTGGTACATTTCATTCGTTTTGCAATATGCTGCTGCGCCAGTATTCAGGTCTACTCGGTATCAATCCGCGATTTACGATTTTAGATACAGGCGACAGTGAAGATGCCATCGACTTAATCCATAAAGAAAAAAAGTATCCTGCGCAAACCAAAAGCCAAGCCTTTCCGCGTAAGAAGACACTGCAAAATATCATTTCTAGCTCTCGGAATAGACGTATTCATATCCGCGATTTAATCGAAAGCAATTATCCTGATATCGCCGTACATATTCCGATTATCGAGCAATTGGCAGTCGATTTTCATGAGTATAAGCGTGCCAATCATCTCTACGACTTTGACGATATTATCAGTCAGGTCGTGCGCCATTTAAAGACCAACGACACCTTTCGGCAAATGCTACAAAACCAATATCGCTATATCATGGTTGATGAATATCAAGACACCAATATTCCGCAAAAGCAGCTGATAGATTTGATTTGTGAGCCTGAGTCGGTATCGCTGATGGTCGTTGGTGATGACAATCAAAGTATTTATGCTTTTCGCGGTGCCAATTATGAAAACATTCTGTTATTCGGTGAGACCTATCCTGAGGCCAAGCTCATTAAGCTCGAACAAAATTATCGTAGTACGCCCGCTGTTTTGGATTATATCAATGCTTTGTCTGAGCAAATAACGCTAGGCTATCAAAAGCAACTGTACTCTGGCGCATCGATAAGTGGGCATAAGCCAGTGTTTAGCCGCCTAACCAATGAGACAAAAGAAGCCAAGTATATCGCCGATAAAATCATCGAGCTAAAGTCAGATCATGATTACAATGATTTTGCGGTACTGTGCCGCACGTCGTTTCAGTCCAACTATGTCCAGCTAGAGTTTATGGAGCGTCATATTCCATTTATCGTGGTGGGTGGTATAAAGTTCGTTGAAAGGCGACATATCAAAGACGTTTTAGCCTTTATTAAAATTCTTTACAACCCCAATGATACGATTGCTTGGCATCGTATTTTGACCTTATTCCAAGGCGTTGGGACAGTTACCGCAACGCGTTTGACCCAAGCGATCAATGCGGATAACAATTCCTTTGAGCCACTACTTACAGCGAAGTTTGCTAAAAAAAGCGAACAGCTTGAGCCTTTACACAATACGCTTACGAAGGCAAATCAGGCTGAATCAGTCGAGACGGTCATTGAGCATATTTTAGAGTTCTATATTCCTGTTTTAAAAACGATTGAAGAGAATTGGCGAGAGCGTAACGAGGACTTTCGTGTGCTCAAAAACTTGGCAACAGAACACAGTAGCCTTGATAACTTCTTAGAAAATTTGGCACTCGATCCACCCAATGATTCGGTAGCCACAACCAGTCAACCTGATGATAATGACAGTGATAAAGTCACTATCTCGACTATCCACAGTGCCAAAGGGCTAGAGTGGCCAGTGGTATTTGTCAATTCATTGGTCGATGGTATCACGCCACACCATCGCTCTTTGGATGATTTTGAGGAGTTGGAAGAAGAGCGTAAATTATTCTATGTTGCTTGTAGTCGAGCCAAGACCAGACTGTATCTAACGGCACCTGATTACTTTGCCAGTTATTCAGGGTATTTTGACAAGCCATCACGCTTCATCGCAGAGCTATCTACGGATGAGGTAAAGGTAGAGACAGCTAAACATCCTAGTCTGGAAAATGATGACCCAGTGTGGTGGTGAAGGGTATTGTAATTCGATAAATAATATAAAAATACAGGCATAATTAATGCACGTTTGTTGTTAGAATAGTATTGGCGACTGATTCTTTATACCAACCTTCGTACTACTTAGCATGGACTTTATAATTAATGAAGAATTTCATCGCCGATGTAAAGGCACTCTTTAGACAAAAATATGATGCCGATGCTCAAGGTAATAAAACAACAAAGCCCGCCTTTATAGACTTACCACCTGATATAAAGCCCGATAACCGACATAGAGTAAGTCAGTCTAGTCAAAATGACGATACAGATGATTTCGCGTCATTTATCATCTCATCTGGTAAATCTAACAATGCTTCTGGTGTTTCAGCCAATAAGCAGTTAGGACGCTGGTTCAAAGAAAACGAAGCCTTTAATATTAAAGGACGTTCTATTGAGCGCGGTTTTCATTATGTTGGCGGTCAGCTTACAATGCTAACGGGGTTTGGTATTGAACCTTCGCTAGTCGATGATAGTTTACCTGCCAGCTCTCCAAACGTCATCTACAGTATATCGCCAATTTATCATGATGAATCGCTTGGTTATTGGCCAAGTTACGAGCGTTTGTCCGTTAAATGCCGAGGTACTTATCTTGATTGGCTAGCTTCAAATCGCGCGCATCCAAGTACGCCTATTGGCTATGTGTTCATTTATTTTGGCGGTTTTGAGCGCCGTATTATTGAACATATTAACGATGATGTTGTCTCCGATGCTGAGTTTATGGCTATCTATGAAGAAGTGACACGACTCAATCGCATCTATGGCAGCCAGTCTGCTTCGTTCGACAGTTATTCAGCACATTTTTTAGCGTTTATGACCCTCATCCGTTCATTATTGTTTGAAGATAAAATACAAACAGGGCATTTGCTACCACCACCTGTAACTAGCCAAAATTTGAACTTTAAGATGCGTTTGGCAAAGGTGGTAGCGTTGCAATTACCTATTCCAGCACCATTAGCATGGGAGTGGCTGGTATATTCTAATGAATACAACTTTAAAACTCCCGCCAAGCGCTGTGAAGAGACGTTCAAAGATTTGTTCGAAATCTTTTACTATGATACTTATCCAAACGGACTTATGGTTTCTGCCAATAAGACTAGGCTTAAGCTCAGCTATAACGCTGCCAGTCGCTCTATCGTTAGCGTAGAACTTACGCTTGATGACCTGCCAGACCCAAGCGTACTGCGAGCACCTGTCAAAAAACTTATAACTATCGCTGAACAATGCAATGACTCTTTAGATGCTTACAGTCGTTATCTAGGCAAAGAAAGCAGCTCGGCGGATGATATTGCCGCTGTTATGCTACTGCCAAAACCCTTACTTCATAACCATCACCATCCTGCAATTGATAAATTTAAAACTTGGGCTAATTCTGTTATAGAAAAAAATGAGGGGCTGACAACAACTAAAGCGCTATGGGCATATTTAGACGAATCCCCGCTACAAAACGCTAGCAAAATGCTAAGTAAAAAGCAAAACGAGTTGGTTGTTAATTTGGTGGAGCTGGCTGGCTTTGGTGTTGCACCTGACCAGCGTTATCATCAGACTCGCTTGCAATCGGACGGTTATGCTGTGTTATTTGCTGGCGGTCATGGTACATCTTGTGAAGATTTTGAGCCGAGTTCGTCGTTCTATCAAGTCAGCCTAACTATGAGATTAGGAGCAATGGTAGCGACTATTAATGGTTATGTTGATAAAAGGGAAGTAGATACACTATTGACGCTGCTCAATCAAGACAGTCAACTAACCACTATTGAAAAAAGCTCACTGACCGCTTATTTGCTATGGCAGTTAAATACCCCAGCAAATATGGCAGGTCTAAAAGCGACATTGGCTGATCTTGACGCGCAATATATTGGCTTTATCAGCCGTTTTATCATTACCGTTGCTTTAGCGAATGGCAATATTGAACCCAGTCAAATCAAACAAATCGAAAAATTATATCAAGCTTTAGGTCTGGATAGAACGATGGTGACTAGTGATATTCATCAGCTGTCAACGAATAAAAAAGTAGACATGGGCATAAATAATGCGCCCGAAACCAAAGACAATAACGGCAAAAATAGCCGCTCATTTAGTTTTGATGCCGAACTGTTGGCGCTACATGAACGTGAGACCGCAGTGGCTAAAGCAATGCTAAGTAAGATCTTTGCTGTAGAAGATGAAGAAAGCGAAGATAATATAAAAGAGAGTGTACTATTAAAGATAAACAGTAAGACTGTGACTGAGCATCAGAGCAACGCGCCTGTTGATAATCATAGTTCAGGTAATGAGGCGATTATAAATGGACTAGATAGTAGTCACAGCAAACTGTATCAAGAGCTTATTAGTGCCGAGGTATGGCAACGTGAAGCCGTCAACAAGCTATGCGAATCTTTAAATTTGATGATAAATGGTGCTATTGAGACCATTAATGATTGGGCATATGACAACGTTGAAGCACCCGTACTAGAAGATGATGATGAAGTCATAGTTGATTTTGAGATTGTCGAAGAGTTAAATGCTTTGAATTTATAATATATAAAAATTAGCACACTAAAAATAGTGGATTAAAAAGGAATAAAGATGAGTGGTAAAAAAATTAGAGCCAAAGAACGCGACGCGATTATCCAGTCGCTCAAGGCTGGCGTTACCCCCAAAGTTGGTATTCAGCATATCCAAGTGGGACGTATTAATGAGCTCAAAGCTTTGATAGATGATATTGAACGTGTGGCTGATGGCGGTTCTGCGTTTCGGCTGATTATTGGGGAATATGGGTCGGGCAAGACTTTCTTTTTGAGCGTGGTTCGCGCCATTGCACTTGAGCGTAAATTGGTCACGGTGAATGCGGATTTATCGCCTGACAGACGCATTCAAGCATCGTCAGGCCAAGCGAGGAATTTATATTCTGAGCTGATGCGTAACTTATCGACGCGCAATAAGCCTGATGGCAATGGGCTTGCTAGTGTGGTTGAGCGTTTTATTACCGAAGCACGCAAACAAGCGGACAGTAGCGGAGAGGCTATCAGTGACGTTATCCAACAAAATTTAGCTGAATTGACTGAGTTGGTAGGCGGTTATGATTTTGCAAAAGTCATTGAAGCTTATTGGCAAGGGCACGAAGAGGGTAATGACGAGTTAAAAGCCAACGCTATTCGCTGGTTACGTGCAGAATACGTTACTAAGACTGATGCCAGACGGGACTTAGGTGTGCGCACTATTATTTCTGATGCTTCCTTTTATGATTCACTAAAGATTATGAGCTTATTTGTCCGCCAAGCAGGTTATCAAGGATTGCTCGTTAATTTGGACGAGATGGTCAATCTATATAAGCTCAATAGTACGCAAGCGCGTCAAGGTAACTATGAGCAAATTCTGCGTATATTAAATGACTGTTTGCAAGGTACGGCTGAGAACTTAGGGTTCTTATTAGGGGGTACTCCTGAGTTCTTACTCGACCCGCGCAAGGGTTTATATAGCTATGATGCCTTGCAAACTCGTTTAGCGGACAACAGCTTTGCCAAGAAGGCAGGGGTTATTGATTACTCATCTCCCGCATTACATTTAGCTAGTTTAACGCCAGAGGAGCTTTATATCTTGCTGAAAAACCTACGTCACGTTTATGCGGGCGGTGATGAGTCTGCATATCTAGTGCCTGATGAGTCACTACAAGCTTTTTTGCAACACTGTAGCCAAACGATTGGTGATGCTTATTTTAGAACGCCACGTAATACCATCAAGGCATTTTTAGATATGCTAGCTGTCATCGACCAAAACCCTACGATCTCATGGGATCATCTCATTCATTCGGTAGCTATCGACCCTGAGACGCCGTCCGATATGGACATCGATATGAGCGACCTTAGTGACATGGATGAAGATGATGGACTTGCAGACTTTAGCTTATAAGTTTGATATATAACTTTAGGACGGAAAATTACTTTGAGAGATGCCCATACCGAGCTTGATAAACGTGTGCAACGCTGGATTTTTAACCAAGGCTGGCACGGATTACGCGAAGTACAATCCAAAGCTATCGCACCTATTTTATCAGGAAAAAAGGATGTGCTTATCAGTGCGGCAACCGCTGCAGGTAAAACAGAAGCTTTCTTTTTGCCTGCTTGCAGCGCTATTGCTCATCAAAACAAGGGCGTTGGTATTCTTTATATCAGCCCGCTAAAAGCATTGATTAATGACCAGTATCGACGCTTGCAAAGTCTAGCGGAACTACTAGACATGCAAGTGACTCCATGGCATGGCGACAGTCCGCTAAGTAAAAAGAAACAACAGAAAAAGTCACCTTCAGGCATTATTTTGATTACTCCTGAATCGTTTGAATCCTTATTGATAAGAGATGCAGGATGGGTAAAGCAAGCTTTTGGTGAGCTAAAATATATTGTCATAGATGAGTTTCATGCGTTTTTGGGTAGTGAGCGTGGACAGCACTTATTGTCCTTACTGAACCGTCTTGAGCATGTGGCGGGGCGGTTAGATGCTCCTATTCCTAGGGTCGCGCTTAGCGCCACTTTGGGCGATATAGAAACTGTGCCTTTATCGCTACGCCCTAATAAGTCCTTACCTTGCGTCATTATTAAAGACACTGAATCGACTTCGAACGTTAAAGTTCAGCTAAAAGGTTACGTAGAGCCTAGTCAGCTAATGCAAGCGGTGCAAAATAATAGCGTTGAGTCTGATTTGGGCGATTTAGAAAGGGTTCCTTTATTGCTACGTTCTAACAGCTTGCTACCTTACGTTATTGTCGAAGATACTAACTCAACCTCAAATGTTAATATTCAGCTAAAAGGTGGTATGGAACCTAGTCAGATAATGCAAATGGTACAAATTGATGGTGTTGAGACTAATTATGAAAGTAATAAAACTGAAGAAGAAAATTTTACAGGTATTGGTCTAGAGAGTGCCATTATTAAAAGTAGTAATTTTGAGATTCCCTATGATGCTCAATCACAAATATGTACGGATTTATATCGCTTTTGTCGTGGCGGTAATCACCTGATCTTTGCCAATAGCCGTAAGCGTACTGAACTTATAGCCACACTGCTAAGTGAGAAATGTGAACAAAACATCGTTCCAAATGAGTTTTTTCCTCATCATGGCTCGTTAGCAAAAGAGTTAAGAGAAGGATTAGAGCAGCGTTTGCAAAAAGAGGATTTGCCGACTACTGCTGTCTGTACGATGACTTTAGAGCTAGGTATCGATATCGGTAAAGTAGATTCTGTTGTACAGGTAACAGCACCGCATTCAGTTTCAAGCTTGCGGCAACGGCTTGGGCGCTCGGGTAGGCGAGGCGGTTCATCAGTGCTACGCATGCTCATCACCGAAAAACAAATCGATGTCGATACTAGCTTGGTGGATAGACTACGCTTACAGCTTATTCAGTCATTAGCAATGATAAGACTGCTTATCGCTAGCCGATGGTTTGAGCCCGCAGATACGTCGCTTTATCACTTTTCAACTTTGCTGCATCAAGTGCTAGCGACTATCGGTCAATGGGGTGGTATTCGTGCCGATCAAATTTATACTTTGCTATGTAGACAAGGTCCTTTTCAAAAGATAACACCTACTCATTTTAAATCCTTATTATCACAAATGGGCGCGATGCAACTGATTACTCAGCTTGGCAATCAGCAATTAGTGTTAGGGGTAGTAGGCGAGCGTATCGTTGGTCATTATACTTTTTATGCGGTGTTTAAAACGCCAGAAGAGTATCGTCTTGTGGCTGGTAGTAAAACACTGGGTACATTACCCGTCACTACTCTGCTGCTACCCGAACAATACATCATCTTCGCTGGTATACGCTGGCAAGTCAAAGATATCGATATGGATAAAAAGGTTATTTATGTGAGCGCTGTCCAAGGCGGCGGTCAGCCTCCAGATTTTGATGGCGGCGGAGATATGTCGATACATGACCGAGTCCGCCAAGAAATGTACGACATATTGAGTAGTGGTGATTATCTTATTTCAGTCGGTGATAAAAAAGTAGACTTCGCTGATAAAACAGCGCGTGAACTTTTCAAAGAAAGCATTGAGACTTTTGATAGGTGTCAATTACGTCATCGACCAATCATAGATCGAGACGGCAATACTTACATTTTCACGTGGCGCGATGATAAAGTCGTTAATACCCTAGCAGCTTTGCTTATGCAACATGGATTCTCTAATGAAGCATATGCAGGTGTAATCTGTGTTCACGAAGTCGATTCGGTTCAAATTATCAGGTTTTTGAGCTTTTTAGCATCAAATGCTATGCCTAGTGCTACTGAACTTGCCGAAAATGTACCCAACAAGATAATTGAGAAGTTCGATGAATATTTGCCTGAGGATTTATTAAATCTTGGCTATGGTGCAAAGGCCTTTGATATTGATAGTCTCAGTGAATGGTTACAGTTATTATTTGAAAGAGAAGTTGATTACAAATAAAGTTTTTGAAGCTACTCAACATATCACCTTCTTGTAAAGTATGTTTATTATTTCAATAGCGTTTCTAAATAACTGACTAGAATTACATATATTCAGTTTAGAAAGAATAATTTAAAGGCAAAACCTTCGTTAACTTATTAAATTATTCCTATCAAAAATACATTTTCAAAAACCCCATAACTAAAAGTGTTCAACCCAAAAATATTTTGCAGATAAGGGTTTAATATTTAGCTCAATGCGTTACTATTACCACCTAATTCTGTTAGACCCTCATATTTGATACTCTGTATTAACACCCTAAGAAAAGGATAGGTTATGCGCTATGAAGTGATCGTTATCGGTGCAGGTATGGTTGGCACGTCAGTTGCGTGGCATTTACAAAAAAACAATTCACAAGTACTGATGTTAGACAAGAAGCTGCCAGGATCAGAGACCTCGTATGGTAATGCTGGGTTGATTCAGCGCGAAGCCATTCACACCCATCCTTTTCCTCGTCAATTGACTGAGATGATCAGAGTATTACCGAACCAAGGTACTGATATTCGCTATCGTATCCCAGCGATTCTGCGTTACCATCAAGCACTGTTACAATACTGGAAATACTCTGTACCTGCGACTGTTAAGCAAATCGAATCAGAGTGGCAGACACTGATTGAGCATTGCACCAGTGAACATCAAACAATGATTGAAGCATCTGGTGCTGACGAGCTAATCACGCGTGACGGCTGGTTACAGCTGCATCGTTCTGAAGAGACATTTAAAGAAGCGCAAGCAGCAGCCATTGATGCACGCAATCAAGGGGTTGAACATAACGTATTAAACCTTGAAGCACTAAAAGCCATGGAGCCTAGTGCTAATTTTGAAGGTTTCGTTGGTGCGATTCATTGGAAAAACTCTTGGCAAGTATCGAACCCAAGCTCGCTAGTAAAAGCCTATGCGAAAAACTTTCAAGAGATGGGCGGTACGATCAAAGAGAGCGATGTAAAAGAAATCGTAAAAGATGGCGAAGGCTGGAAAATCATCACTGATAATGACACTTACTATAGTGATAAGTTGGTCATTGCAGCGGGTCCATGGTCGAATGACTTGATCAGACCACTTGGTTATAATCTGCCATTGTTCCCAATGCGTGGTTATCATCAGCATTTCAAAGTGACAGAAAAAAATACCATCAATCACAGTATGTTTGATATGGACAAAGGCTTTGTAATGGGCCCAATGCAGCAAGGTATCCGTATTACGACTGGTGCTGAGATGACCACTATGGATGCGCCCAAGAACTTTGGTCAATTAAAAACGGTTCTGAAGCTGGCTCGCAAAATCTTACCATTAGAAGACGCGGTAGAATCTGAAGCATGGGCAGGATCGCGTCCTTGTATGCCAGATATGAAGCCAGTTATTGGTCCTGCAGACAAGCATGAAAAATTATGGTTCGCATTTGGTCATAGCCATCAGGGTTTCACCTTAGGGCCTATGACAGGGCGTCTGGTTGAAGAAATGATTCATGAAAAGCCATCATTAGTAAATCTTGCACCATTTAGTGCTCAGCGTTTTTCAAAATAAGCGCATATCTGTTAGATTTAGCACAGACTTAAATTAATAAATTGAAGGTATACAATATGATAAAGAAGCTACACGCCACGCCACGCATGAGCAGAATTGTCGTCCATAACCAGACTGTATACTTGTGTGGTCAGGTAGGTAATGCAGAAGATGATATCAAAGCACAAACATTGACTTGCTTAGAAAAAATCCAAACCTTGCTAGAAGAAGTGGGTAGTGATAAATCAAAACTACTATCAGTAACGGTTTGGATCAAAGATATGGCAGATTTTGCTGCTATGAATGAAGTCTATGACAAATTTTTTGAAGGCATTCAGCCTCCAGCTCGTGCTTGTGGTGAATCAGCCCTAGCACGCCCTGAGCTATTGGTTGAGATGATCGCTATCGCTGCTGAATAATAATTTGCTCATAGTATCTGTAGTACCGGTATTAAATAGAAACAAAAAAGGCCATGATAGCGATATCATGGCCTTTTTGTTTTTTCTGTCTTCTCATGTATTGGTTGTCAGCATTTTTTATAAGCTATCGAAGTAGTCTGGAATAAATTTGATCAACTTATGTCTTATAAAATTATGAATCTTTTGTGTTACCTGTTACTATACGCCAGAAACAATTCTGAGATAATATGGATGCCTTAAGACACATTATATTTCTTGATGTCAAGAGAGCGGATAGCAATCATATTATCTATTATAAATAGCGTTTTTAAACAGATTGTAGTTTATTTTTTTATTAAAAATTTTGAGGAAAATCACGTGGAAATTTTAGGTTCTATTATACTTATAATCGCAGGTATTATGCTTCTTATTTATAGCATTAAGTTAATTATCATTGCCTTCCAAGAATCAATACTCTGGGGGCTTTTGTATCTGTTTCTTCCATTTGCCAATTTATATTTTATTATCACTCGCTGGCCAGATTGTAGTTCGCCATTTTTGAGATCATTGGTAGCTCTTGCATTTATAATCTTAGGGTCTATGATGATTTCATAATAATGGTAACCTCATTTTTCTTTGGTCAGAGTATTTTTGTCAAACCGTTAGTATCCTTTCCATACGGGTTGGCGCTTTTCAATAAAGGCGTCAATACCTTCATTCACATCGTCTGCCATCATATTACAAGTCATTACTTCACTGGCATAGTGATAAGCATCTTCGACATTCATATCTAGTTGTTTATAAAACATATTTTTGCCAGTTCTTACCGCCACTGGTGATTTGACAGTGATTGCTTCTATCAACGATTGTAAGACTTGCTCTAATTGCTCAGCGCTTGCCACACGATTGATTAATCCATATTGTAAAGCAGTATGTGCATCGATAAACTCACCAGTAATCAGCATCTCAAACGCTTGCTTACGAGGTAGATTACGACTGACAGCAACCGCAGGCGTGGAGCAGAACAGTCCAACGTTTATCCCTGAAGTGGCAAATTTGGCTTCATCAGCGGCAACGGCTAAATCACAAGCTGCGACTAGCTGACATCCTGCTGCTGTCGCAATGCCCTGCACCTTTGCAATGACGACTTGCGGCATTTGATTGATGGTTAGCATCATTTGACTACACTGCTGAAATAGTGTGCGCTGAAAGGCTTCGTTTACATTGGCACGCATCTGTTTTAGATTGTGGCCTGCACAAAATGCTTTACCATTGGCTGCAATAATGACAACTTGAATCTGGTTGTCTTGGGCAATATTATCTAGTTCAGTTTGCATCGCAGACAGTAACTCAACGGATAAAGCATTAAATTGTTTGGGTTGGTTTAAGGTGAGCGTGACTACGCCACTTTCTTTATTGTCTTCTCTAATAACCAGAAGGTCATTTAGGTCTAGAGTAACGTCAGATTGAGTCATTTATCATCCTTGATAATAGATTGTTGGTAAGTGCAATATGTACCGCTATATTATTCAGTCAAGATTACGTCGTTTGTAAGAATTTGCTAATTTATAGGAAATTGACTGTACCTAAATAGTAGCATGGCTTATTTTATATACAATAGTTTATTAATATAGAGTGTTCAAAAACAAAAATAGCGCACTCAAGTTATGAGTACGCTATTGGTTTGTCAGTCAGATATAAGCTAAAGCCATACGAATCTGTATTTATCTTGAGATTAGTACGCGCCTTCGCTATAAATAAGCTCGTAGCTGTGGCTGTATATCTCAACAATGTTGCCGAACGGGTCTTCCATATAAATCATGCGATATGGCTTTTCACCAGGGTAGTAGTAGCGTGGTTTTTCCATACGTTTTTTACCACCTGCTGCAACCATACGCTCAGCCAGCTCTTCAACATTTGGATCTTGAACACAGAAGTGGAAGATACCAGTTTTCCAGTACTCAAAATTGTTTTCAGGGTCTTCTTGATTTTTGAATTCAAAAATCTCAACACCGATACGGTCACCAGTCGATAGGTGGGCGATACGGAAGCTGCCCCAACCTGAGCCGAATACTTCAGTACACATTTCACCAATAGGGCTGTCATCTTCGACAATCTCAGTAGGCTCCATGATGGTATACCAACCCATTACTTCAGTATAGAATTTCACGGCTGCATCTAGGTCAGGGACTGAAAGACCGATGTGCGAAAAGCTTCTTGGATAAACATTGTTCATAGCTTGTGCTCCTGTTTGGTGTGCGTTTTCTTTAACGTGGAGCCAGTATACAAACAGAAGATAATTACGTAAAATTATCATTTATTATAAAGATAAGTATATATTGTAATGATAAATATCACATGGTTACGCACCTTTTGCACGCTTGTTGACGTCGGTCACTTTACGCATACAGCCGAGCGCTTACACATGACCCAGTCCGGTGTCAGTCAACACATCAGTAAGCTAGAGAATCAGTTAGATATTGATTTGCTTATTCGTCAGGGTAAGCAGTTCTCATTGACTGATGCCGGTCAACAGCTTTATCAGGAAGCAGAAGATATCTTACAGCGATTGGCACGCTTAGAGCAGCGCATTGGGGAAGACCCTGCTTATGAAGGATTGGTGCGACTGATGTCACCGGGTAGTGTGGGGCTTAAGCTGTATCCGCAGCTGTTGACACTACAGCAGCAGCATCCGAATCTAGTGATTGATTATCGCTTTGCACCCAATGTTGATATAGAGCGGGCACTTGCCAAGCATGAGATTGATATTGGTTTTATGACGGATATTTCAGGTGATGAGACAGTGAGTTGCAAGCCAGTGGCTCAAGAAGCGTTGCTATTGATTACTCCTGCAACGACTACTGAGACGAGTTGGGAGACACTAAATCAGCTTGGGTTTATAGATCATCCAGATGGTGCGCACCATGCAAGTCTGCTGCTAAGTGCTAATTATCCTGAGTTTCAGCACGTCAATGATTTTGATAAAAAAGGATTTTCAAACCAGATTAGCTTGATTTTGGAGCCAGTGAGCAGGGGACTTGGGTTTACCGTTTTACCAGCGCATGCGGTTGCCGCATACCCAAATCCTCAAGCTATCAAAAGTCACTACCTACCAGTACCTGTCAGCGAAACTTTATACCTTGCTGTCCGCAGTCAGTCTGTACTGCCTAACAGAATGCAAACCGTTATTCATGAAGTGCAAAAATGGTTATAGAGATTTTAAGACAAATATCCAAAAAACTGTTAAAAACCTCTAATAACCGTATACCTAAGACTTATCTTTATTCTAAAAATGAAGCTATTTCATGCTTTGCCCAAGTCTGATACTCGCAGCAATGTTTACAGCCGTGGTTTCAATATTGTCATAAGCCTGCCTGAGTACGTTTTCGATGGTATCTACCTTTTGGATACTGGGCATGACGACCTCGAATTGGCTAGTCTGAGCAGGTTTTAATCCGTCAACACTGCCGCAGATGGCGATGACAGGCGTATTATTGGCTTTAGCGATATGACTGATACCACCAGCGACTTTACCCATGGCTGTTTGTGCATCGAGCTTGCCTTCGCCAGTGATAACCAAATCCGCATCGGCAATATGCTGTGACAACTTGGTCACTTCAGCGACCGTATCAAAACCCGATTTCAGCTGCGCGCCACAAAAGCTCATCAACGCATAGCCAAGACCACCGGCTGCGCCAGCACCTGCGACTTCTTGACAGTCCTGATGGCTGTTCGCGCGAACAGCTGCAAAATGGCTTAAGGCTTTATCCAAATCGTTAACTTGTTGTGGAGATGCACCTTTTTGTGGTCCAAATATAGCACTGGCCCCTAATTGCCCACATAGTGGATTGGTCACATCACACGCCACTTCAAACACGGTATCTACCACTTTTGCATGGAAACTTGTATCATTGAGTTTGTGTAACTTGGCAAGCTCACCACCGCCTTGTGCTAATGGACTGTCATTAATATCATGAAATGTCATACCCAATACCGTTAGCATACCAAGACCTGCATCATTGGTGGCACTACCACCCAGCCCGATAATAATACGCTCGGCGCCTTCATCTAAAGCATCGGCAATCAGCTCACCGACACCGTAACTACTAGCAATGACAGGATTACGCTCTGCGATGGTCAGTAGATGTAACCCACAAGCTTGAGCAATCTCGATAACTGCTGTGGCATCAGGCAATAATAAGTACTTTGCAGTAATGGGTCTCATGAGTGGGTCGTGTACCACCACTTCTTTCCAGCGTCCGCCTAATACATAAGACAATACTGCAGAGGTGCCTTCACCGCCATCAGCCATGGGCAATAACGTATAGTCAGCATTTGGAAACACCTGACTAAAACCAGATTGAATGGCGCGGCAAACATCCAATGCTTCTAAGCTTTCTTTGAACGAGTCGGGGGCGATTAAAATCTTCATGAATGTCTCTCTGGGTATTTTTGAACGTCTTTTTTGATATTTCAACGAATGTGTTAAATGAACACTGTTAAATAAATACTAAAGTTAACAGCCAGATAAACACAATACTGGTCACACCTTGAATACCAGTCGCCATCGAGTGGGCTTTGTATGCTTGTGACACACTCATGCGGCTAAACTGACTGACAATCCAAAAGAAGCTGTCATTGGCATGTGAGATAGTCATAGCGCCTGCACCAATTGCCATCACACAAAATACGCGACCCAGCTCACTGTCTAGACCAATTTGATCCAATAACGGTGCAACCATCGCAGAGGTGGTGACTAGTGCTACGGTGGTCGAGCCTTGTGCCGTCTTTAGTGCAGCAGAGACGATGAATGGCATAAAAATACCGAGTCCCAACGCAGATAGTGTCGTGCCCAAATAGTCGCCGATTGGTGTTACTTTTAACATGGCACCAAATGCACCACCAGCACCAGTAATCAATAAAATAGGAGCGGCTACGACCAGACCTTGTGAGATGCTGTCACTGATCTGCTGTGTTTTTTGCTCAGTATTGATAAGTAAGAATGACAAAAACAGACCGATGAGCAGAGCTGTTAGTGGATTACCAATGAATACTAAGATATCTGTCAACGTGCCACTACCAAACGGTGCGCTTGGGAAGTTGGCAACAGACGATAGGCAGATCAATACGATAGGCACGATAATGGGTAAAAACGCCATCGTTGCTGACGGCATATTACTATAGTCGTCACGCGTTTTCATATTTTCGGGCAATGTCACGGCTGGTGCATCCAGCGCATCTATATTGTCAGGCGTCACATTCAGAAAACGGTTGGACCACCACCAGCCAGCCAATACAGCAACGGCTGTCACGACCACACCGACCATGATGACCAAACCTAGATTGGATTCTAATCCTAAGTTGCCTGCCGCTGCAATCGGACCTGGTGTCGGTGGTACGAAAGTATGGGTTGCGTACAAGCCAGTTGCTAAGGCAATACTCATCGCCACACTAGATACTTTTAAACGCTCGGCCAACGTCTCTTTTAATGAGTTTAAGATGATGTAGCCTGAGTCACAGAATACAGGTACTGAAACGACTGCACCGACGATAGACATGGTCAAAGTAGGGAAGCGTGGCCCCAAAACTTTGATAACGGTTTCTGCCATCACAATAGCCGCACCAGTTTTCTCAAGGATTAAGCCGATAATGGTACCGAATACAATTACTAGACCGATATAACCTAAGATACCACCAAAGCCATCAGAGATTGTCTTAGCGACAGTATTAAGTGGTACTTGGTAGAATAGTGCTACCAAAAATGCGGACAAAATCAACACTAAAAAAGGATGCCACTTTAATTTTGCGGTAGCGAAAATAATAAAAAGAATGGTCAGCACAAGCCAAAATACAATCATTACTGTCTCAATATGGTTTATATCTTAATGGATTATTCACGCGAACAGGCATCAATAACGATACGAAATTTTAAAGGGGCACATTTTATAGTAAATAGACGCGACTAGGAAATACATTCGTGAAATATATGGGGTTGTCGATAAGGTTTTTACGATTTACTAGGTATAGCGAAGAGGTAATACATATATCTTAAGATACTTTTATGAGGGTTATTAGCTTATAGAACAGTGATTATTGAATTTTAACCAAAAAAACTGGCCATTTTAAATGACCAGTCGTTGTGCACAGCATGTTCAAAGCAGTATTTAGTTGGTAATTACGCGATTTTATCGAATCGTGCTTTATTACCTTCTGCTACTATTGAGTCGAAACTCACACAGATACCTTCTTTATCTAATGTTGCGTACCAATGGTCGTCATTACTACCTGTCATTAGTTGAAAATACTTATCGTTGACGATTCTACCCACGGTATATATCTCACCTTCTGAGTACACGTCATTACCTTTGATACATATTAATTTGTCGTTAGTGTTTATCATATTATCGTACCTTATTATTATCTACAACTCGGAACCAGTAGATTAGATATGGCTATAATAGCAATTCACTGCACGATAATATAGATGCTTTATATATGGTATCTTGTTGTTAAGTATAAGTTTTTTTGGATATTTATTACGGCTAGTTACTGGATTATGTCATTGCAGAAATCATTAATAAAAGGACAGTTATCACGGTGTTTGAAAGGAAAATATTGTTTGTTTAAACCTCAATTTCAATTAATAGTAGACTACTATCGTAAAGTGCAGACGTAAAAAAACCAGTGACATAACATCACTGGTTTTTTATGTAGACTGAAACTAGATATGCTAAAGATTACTCTTCAGAATAGTCTTCGCTTTCATCTGCAACGTCGTCTTCGTCATCATTGTTACCTTCTTCAGAAAGAATAGTAACTAAGATGCTAGCAGTAACGTCATGATGTAGCTGAATATCAACATTATATTCGCCAACTTGACGTAAAGTGCCTTCAGGAAGCTTGATTTCAGCACGGTCTACTTCTAGACCTGAGTTAGTCAATGCTTCAGCAATATCGCGAGTACCGATAGAGCCGAATAGCTTGCCTTCGTCGCCTGATTTAGCACGCATGATGACATTAACGTCAGTTAGTGCATCAGCACGTTCTTGAGCAACAGCTACTTCTTTCGCTTCTTCAGCTTCAAGTTCAGCACGACGTGCTTCGAACTTTTCAATGTTAGTTTTAGTAGCAGGTAGTGCTTTACCCAAAGGGATAAGAAAGTTACGTCCGTAACCTGGTTTCACATCGACGGTTTCACCGAGTTTACCAAGGTTGACGATACGCTGTAACAAAATAATTTGCATGAGTCATTCCTAGTTAATTAACGGTTAACCCTGATGGTTATCAGTGTATGGAAGTAGCGATAAATAACGAGCTTGCTTGATAGCAGTAGCTAGTTGACGCTGATATTTAGTAGATGTACCGGTAATGCGGCTTGGTACGATTTTACCATTATCACTGATATACTGTTTTAGCAATTCAACATCTTTATAATCGATGTGAGTGATGCCTTCAGCAGTGAAACGGCAGAATTTGCGACGGCGATAGAAACGTGCCATGAGTATTCTCCTTTAATTAGTCTTCACTGTTGTCGTTGTCGTCGTTATCGTTTTCACGACTGTCTGGACGACGAGTAGTTGCTTTGCGTGCGCGTTTTTCATCGGCATTCTTGGCTAACTGCGACTCTTCAGTGACAGCGTCGTCACGGCGCATAACTAGACTACGAATGATCGCGTCGTTATAACGGAATAATTCTTCAAGTTCAGCTAAAGTTTCACCGTCAGTTTCAATGTTGAAAAGAACGTAATGAGCTTTGTGAATCTTGTTGATTGGATATGCCAATTGACGGCGGCCCCAATCTTCTAAACGATGGATAACACCGTTGTTGTCTTGAACTAACTTGATATAGCGCTCAACCATGCCGACCACTTGGTCGCTTTGGTCTGGGTGTACAAGTAACACCAGTTCGTAATGTCGCATTATGACTCCTTACGGATTAGTAGCTATTAACCCTATGTTAATAGCAAGGAGATTTATAAGGTAAGCCCGAATCCTATCAAATTTTATAAAAAATAATGAGGAATAAGCTTAGTTTATAAAGCGCCGTATTATAACAGTACTTAGCCATTAACACAAAGGTTAATCTCTACGGTACTGTCAATAAAATATAAAAATGATGAATATGTCTTTACCAATAAAAAAAGCAACGATCGTACGCTGCTTTTTTATTATATATAAGACATATCAATAATAACCAAACTAACAAGACGGTTATTTTATTTTTGGCTCTTTCACTATCTGACTGCTATCTGCTTTTACGACTAAGGTTTTAGCAAGTTTGTCATGCCAACCAATATTTTCAGGGCTTTTCGATGCCATGTAATAGTGAATAGCAATAATCACAAAACCTAAAAAGCTTGTGAATGAGAATAGCAAATTATAGATAATAAATAGCAGCAATGTACGCATGCCGATGAGCTTGATAAAAGAAGGCAGACGATGCGTGGTTTGATCCACGACGCGAATACCTGTAATCAGCTTGCCCAGTGATTGACCACGCATGGTGATGAATACTAACTGTAACGCAAACAAGCCAAAAACCATGACTTGCGATATCATCAATGTGCTGCTAGGAAGGCTCTCCATCAGTGTCATTGAGTATTGATAAGCCGCGTCCATATCTTGGATGTTTTGGAATTTAGTGTAATCCACATCCATTTTAGTCAATGCCATGACTAGCGGAAAAATGGCCAAGATATAAAGCAAACCATTAAGTGCAGTTGCCAAGACTCGTGACATGATGGGGGCAAGGACAACATTACCAACGACTTTGTCTTTGCTCGAGGTAGCTTTACTGTTAGTAGATTTATTCAATGACACATTGTTGTGCGGCGTATGATGACGATTGGTTGTCATGTCTGCTTTCGCGTCTTTACTGGTGTCTTTTGGACGTTCAGGCTTACCATATAATCTATCTAACGATACTGACTTGCCGTCCTGTGCATCATTGACGTTATCTTCAGGAAAAACGGTAACGTTATTGATGATAGAGTCATTGGCCTGAGGGCTATTAACGTTGGTCGGTCGATAAACCGTTTGGTTATTGGTTAAGTTACCGACGCGCTGCCATTGGTCTAGGCCGTCATGCCATATCAAATCGTCTAGCAATACTTCACCAGAGGTTAGCATGATATTGAGCTGATCCAAACTATATGGCCCAGCTTGTACGTTATTTCGAGCAAGGAAAATCTGCATAATTGCCTGCATAGTTAGTCATGTCTTCGTACATTATATTAGGGTCTATTTGAAAAAATCAAATAGACCCTAATGGTGGTACTCTTAGTGACTGTGTAAATGACCGCTACGAATGAACGTAAGGGCTTACTTTGAGTCTTCACCAGCCAAGAATAACCAAGTATCTAGTACTGAATCTGGGTTCAATGATACTGAGCTGATACCTTGTTCCATCAACCAGTAAGCAAGATCTGGATGATCTGATGGGCCTTGGCCACAGATACCGACATATTTGTTTTGCTTACGGCAAGCATCGATAGCCATAGTCAACAGCTTCTTAACCGCAGGATCACGCTCATCGAATAGATGTGAGACGATGCCTGAGTCACGATCTAGACCAAGTGTCAACTGAGTCAAATCGTTAGAGCCGATTGAGAAACCATCGAAGTATTCTAAGAACTCTTCTGCCAATAGCGCGTTGGTCGGTAGCTCACACATCATGATGATGCGCAAACCGTTTTCACCACGTTTCAGACCGTTCTTCTCAAGTAACTCGATGACTTGTGCTGCTTCGCCAACGGTACGTACGAAAGGAATCATAATCTCGACGTTGGTCAAGCCCATCTCATCACGTACGCGCTTCAGTGCTTTACACTCAAGCTCGAAGCAGTCACGGAAGTTGTCAGACACATAACGACTGGCACCGCGGAAACCAAGCATTGGGTTTTCTTCTGATGGCTCGTATAACTTACCACCAAGCAAGTTAGCATATTCGTTAGATTTAAAATCTGACATACGAACGATGACTGGCTGATCCATAAAGGCAACGGCTAGCGTTGAAACGCCTTCGACCAATTTATCAACATAGAAGTCAACAGGTGAGGCATAACCAGCGATACGCTCTTGGATAGCTTGTGATATTTCACGTGGCAAGCTGTTCATGTTTAGCAACGCTTTTGGATGCACACCAATCATACGGTTGATGATGAACTCTAGACGCGCAAGACCAATACCTTCGTTTGGCATTTGCGTGAATGAGAATGCGCGATCTGGGTTACCAACGTTCATCATTACTTTGAATGCTAGCTCTGGCATCGTTTCAACAGAGTTGGTTTGTACTTCAAAGTCAATTTGGCTCTCATAAATGAAACCAGTATCGCCTTCAGCACAAGAAGCAGTCACATCTTGACCGTCAACCAACAGCTCAGTCGCATTACCACAACCAACGATAGCTGGAACACCTAGCTCACGCGCGATGATAGCTGCGTGACACGTACGGCCACCACGGTTAGTGATGATGGCAGAAGCGCGCTTCATGACTGGTTCCCAATCAGGATCGGTCATGTCTGATACGAGTACGTCGCCTTCTTGTACTTTGTCCATCTCGTTTAAGTTGCTAACGATACGTACTTTACCTGAACCGATACGTTGACCGATTGAGCGGCCTTCGCATAAGATTTTTGCATCAGTCGTGTTGATGATATAGCGTTCCATGACATTGCTGTCTTGGCGGCTCTTAACCGTCTCTGGACGTGCCTGAACGATAAAGATTTCGTTAGTATCGCCGTCTTTTGCCCACTCGATATCCATTGCTTGACCGTAATGCTTTTCGATCGTTACGGCTTGTTTGGCAAGAGAGGTTAGCTCTTCAGTAGAGAGGGAGAACTGCATGCGATCTTGTTTTTCAACATCGACAGTTTTGACTGATTTGGCAGTACTGCCTTCATCACCATAAATCATTTTCTTATGCTTGCTGCCTAGGTTACGGCGAATAACCGAAGGTTTACCGTTGGCTAGCAATTGTTTTGAGATATAGAATTCATCTGGGTTAACCGCGCCCTGTACGACCATTTCACCTAGGCCATAGCTTGACGTGATAAATACCACTTGATCAAAGCCACTTTCAGTATCTAGCGTGAACATCACACCGGCTGCGCCAGTTTCTGAACGTACCATACGTTGTACGGCTGCAGATAGTGCAACACCTTCGTGCTCAAAACCTTTGTGTACACGATAAGAGATAGCACGGTCATTGTATAAAGAGGCAAATACTTCTTTAATAGCGATTAGAACGTTATCAATACCGCGAATGTTTAGGAATGTCTCTTGCTGACCAGCAAATGAAGCATCTGGTAAATCTTCGGCAGTCGCAGAAGAACGTACAGCAACAGCGATGTCTTCGCCGCCACTCATGGCTTCAAATGACTGACGCACTTCTTGCTCAAGATCTTTTGGCAGCTCTTGCTCAATAATCCAAGTACGAATCTTTTTACCAGTTTCTGCAAGTTTTTTTACATCATCAACATCTAACGTCTTTAGTTCGCTGTTGATTTTGTCAAGCAGGCCAGTTTCATTCAAAAAGCGGTTAAACGCATTTGATGTGGTGGCAAAGCCGCCTGGTACACTAACACCCAAATCAGACAAATGGCTGATCATTTCACCTAATGAAGCGTTCTTACCGCCGACCATTTCAATGTCGTCTTTTCCTAGCTGATCAAGATTGATTACAAGTGCTGTAGATTGCGCTGCCATGATAACTCCAGAAAATAAGGTTATTTAGTAAAGATTATAACGGTGGATTATACCGCTATATTTTGAGAATTTCGAGGGCTTAAATCAAAAAAATTGTTAAAAACACACAAATTATGGCATTTGCTACATAATTTATGGCAAGTATCACAGATTTTACTTTTTAGAGTTTTTATGAAATATAAGTAAAAGCTGATATAAATGCCATTTGATAATCATTTATGGGTTTATAAATAGAGGGTTTGGGAGTGAGGAAAAAGTGGGTTAGCAGCTACTCATAATAAATACCTATATATAGTAGAAAGTACTAAAGCGATACAAGTAAGAAGGTGAAGTGAGCAGACCTATGGACAGCAATTAGGACATCAAAAGTAGTGTGGGTTTCTAAGTGTGCGCCTGTAACATTGATTTCTATTAGGTGGCTATTATGCGTATAATGTAGGGCATCAAGAATGTAGGCCTGCCATTATATATGTGTCGACTTTTAGTGCTTATATCGAGAGTTAGATGAGTCTAAAGTAGATTGAAAATAAAAACCAGATAAAGATTACCATGTGTGTTTCTAATTGAGGTGTCAACGTTATGTACTCAAGCAATCCATCTGAACCAGTCAAGTCCACTATCCAAAATCATCATGCACTGAATTTGGACAGCTCTCAAACGGTTAGAACGGCATTTTTTATCTCAGATGGTACGGCGATTACAGCTGAGACACTTGGCCGTGCTATCTTGAGTCAGTTTGCTTCGATACCCTTTGAGACACGCGTATTGCCCTATGTGGACAGTATTGAGCGTGCAGAGGATGCCGTTGAGCAAATCAATATGGCTTATCAACGAGACGGATTTTTGCCTTTAGTGTTTGATACGATTGTTAACCCTGATATTCGTGAAAAAATTAACGCAGCACAAAGCTGTAATTTGGATATGTATGAGGGTTTGATTGGGCGTGTCGCAGAAGAGACAGGGGTAGAGCCAGATGGACATTCAGGTCATGCCCACGATAATGTCGATTCTGAGACCTATAAAGAACGTATTGACGCGGTCCATTTTGCCTTAGACAATGATGATGGTGCACGTACACGTCACTATAATGCAGCCGATATTATTTTGGTTGGGGTCTCTCGCTCGGGCAAAACGCCAACATCTTTATACTTAGCATTACAGTTCGGTATTCGAGCAGCCAACTATCCTTTGACCGAAGATGATTTGTACGACAATCAATTACCAAAAGCATTGCGTGAACATAAAGACAAACTGTTTGGCTTGCTCATCGATACCGATCGCTTGGTAAAAATCCGCCAAGAGCGCCGTGCAGGCAGTCGTTATTCGAGCTATCAGCAATGTCAGCAAGAGCAGCGCGCGATACAAGGCATTTATATCACTCATGGCATTCCAAGTTTGGATGTGTCTGAGATGTCCGTTGAAGAAATTGCGACTCGTATTTTACAGAAGACAGGCCTTAAACGTCGTATTGGTTAAGGGTTCGTTTAATCAAATCAAATGTTAATCGATTTGACCATAGTCGGTTCAATATAATCTCATTATCATATAGAGAACATTATGAGTTCAGCTTACAAATCTAGCAAAACCCCTTTATTATTGGCGAGCTTACTGAGTGTAGCGACATTACTGACGGCTTGTCAGACGTCGCGTGAGCCAGTACCTGAGCCACGTTATGTGCCGTCTATCGTATTGGGTGATGCACAAACGTTAACGATTATGCCAAATCGGGTGGCCTGTGCCTCTGCATTACCGATGCAGTGTCTGCTGGCCAAGTCCAAAGATGGTAGTGTGTTTCAGATTCCTTACGATTGGATTGAAGATTTTCAGCCAGCGCTCGGTACTGAATATGTGATCAGTGCTCGCCCGCAGATCGATGAGGGAAAGCAGAGTCTCACTGGGTATTGGACATTACAAAATATTGTGTCACAACGTATGGTGAGCAACCCTCAATAATGTGACTCTGACTCATTTAACTATTGACTCACTCACGGTCTAGATATCAAATAAACCAGTAAATATAAAGAGGATACGATGGGAAGTAAAAAACCAAGCGACGCGACTAATGATATCGGTGAAGATACCCATACCGAAGTATCTAATAAAGCGGATGGTCACATACCTAATCCTGAGCACACTGAAGGCAAAAATAAACAACAAAACATTGAACAGACTCACGAGCAAGTCACTGATGATTTTATACATCATCCTGATCTTGTGAATCCACTTGATGACACACGAATCGATGTCAAATCTGGTTTTGCCAAAGACTCTCGCCGCCTAAAAAGCGATGATCATGCATATGAATATGACGCAGTTATTTTAGGAGCAGGCCCTGCTGGTGAAGCTGCTGCCATGAAGCTGACTAAGTCTGGCAAAAGAGTCGTAGTTGTTGATCCGCGTGACCAAGTGGGCGGTAACTCTACTCATGTGGGTACCATCCCGAGTAAAGCGCTGCGCCAATCAGTATTTAACTTGATCAACTTTCGCCGTGATCCGATGTTTACCAAGGCGATGGAATATAAGCAAGTACCACTAAATGAAGTGCTGGCCAAAGCCCGTCAAGTAATACGTCGTCAAGTCAGTACTCACACACGATTCTATGAGCGCAACCGTATTGAAGTGATTCAAGGGTGGGCAAGTTTCGTTGATGAGCACACGCTACGCATTGAAACCGATGACAATGTTTTTGAAACCATTACTTTTAATAAAGCCATCATTACCGTCGGTAGCCGTCCTTACCGTCCTGACATTCTAGACTTTGATCATCCACGCGTTTTTGATTCTGACAAAATCCTGCAAATGGATTATGTCGTCAAAAAAATCATCATTTATGGTGCAGGCGTGATCGGTTGTGAGTATGCGTCTATCTTTACCGGTCTCGGCTATAAAGTTGACTTAATCAATAACCAAGATCAGTTGCTCAATTATTTGGATAGCGAAATTAGTGATGCCATCGCGCATGACTTTAGACAATTTGGCGTGCTCATCCGTAGTAATGAAGAGATTGATTACCTTGAGACACACGATGATTATGTAGTCTTGCACTTAAAGAGTGGTAAGCGCATCAAATCTGATGCCATTCTTTGGTCAAATGGTCGCTCAGGTAATACAGAAGGCTTAAATCTAGAAGCCATTGGTCTAAAAGCCAATAGCCGTGGTCAGCTGAAAGTCGATGATACTTATTGCACAGGTATCGAAAATATCTATGCCGCTGGTGATGTGATTGGTTGGCCGTCTTTGGCATCTGCTGCCTATGACCAAGGGCGATGTGCCGCTGCCTTTATGGTAGGCGACGATGATGCTGAGCCAGTATCTAGCGTACCGACTGGTATTTATACGATTCCAGAAATCTCTTGTATTGGTAAAACAGAGCAAGAACTGACGGATGAAAAAGTCCCTTATGAAGTGGGTCAGGCATTCTTTAAACATCTGGCACGTGCACAAATCATCGGTGAACGTTCGGGTGTCCTAAAGATTTTGTTCCATCGTGATACGCTAGAAATCTTGGGTATCCATTGTTATGGTAATCATGCGTCAGAAATTATTCATATTGGTCAAGCCGTCATGAAGTGTAAGAGCAATAACACGCTTGAGTACTTTGTGAATACGACATTCAACTATCCAACGATGGCGGAAGCCTATCGTGTTGCGGCATTGAACGGTTTGAATCGCGTCTTTTAAAACAAGCTTATTCAAATAAAGTCATATCAATAAAAAAGCGCCTGCTACTATATTATTAATAGTGCAGGCGCTTTTTTGTGGCTTATTTATTAATCTAAGCATAGCTCAGAGTCTGTAATCCAAGCATATATGCAGAACTTTTAATAGAGCTATGTTTTATGCGACTGTCTGACTTTGTTTATCAGTGTGATACCAAAGAATAAGCATAAGCAGCATAAAGTAAAATAGCCATAGAGCGGCAAGTGCATAAAACCCAATAGCGACCTGTGAGACGCTTGCACCCATTTGGTTAAGCTGTACCGATGTGTTGACGCCAGGTGTCGTGGGTATCAGCCAGCGTATAGCTTGTAAAAACGCGGGTAATTGGTCAGCCGGCCACGGATAGCCACTGATAAAAAACATGGGCAAAGAGCTGAAGATGAGAATCTGCATACCACGTTCACGTTGGCGAAACCATAACCCCAATACACAGCCAAGTGTTGCCACGGTTGGACAAAATAACAGTAGAAACAATAGACTACCGAGCATGTTCTGTCCGCGCGGATAGTGATGCAGCTCAAATGCCCAGCCATAATAAAAGCAGCCGATGATAAAGCTGCACATACTAAGCGCTGCAATACGACCCAGCCATCCACGGATAGTAGTCCTATGACGACGTTTCTCATACCATGTGCCAATCAACATCGTCGTTGACATCAAAAGCGTTTGTTGCAAAATCAGAATAGAAACGGCTGGCACGACGTATGCACCATATCCTTCAGTTTGGTTGTATAAAGGTATAATTTGCAATGGTACGGCTTGGGTATTGGCCGTCGCGGTCGTTGGATAAATGCCTTGAGCCACGCTTTTCTTAACCTCGATACCTGCTGACACCGTACTAATGGCTTTCAAAAATCCCATCTGGACATTTTTATTTAATAAAAAATAACCACCATTGCCCAATACACTGACGCTGGCCTTTTTGCCAGACATGACTTGTTGCTCAAGTCCGCTTGGAATGACCATATATCCAGCGATTTCATCTGACCATATGGCGTCTTTAGCATCTTGCTCATTTAGAAAACGCTCTGTATCTAATTGCGGGCTAGCGCTCGCATAACGAACGATAGTCCGTGACATATTGCTATTGTCATAATCAATAATGCCAACGGGCACATGATTGATGACTTCGGTTGAGTAGGGCCAAGGATAAAAGAAACCGTAAATCATAGGAGCAATCATCAACAGTAAAAGAACACCTTTGTCAGTAAAGATATCTTTTAGGGTTTGCAAAAACCCACCAAGAAAATTCTGCGTCTGTGCGTGTAATTTTGCATCAGTCGTGGACGCATTCTCTTTCGGTGAAACTGGCATTAGCGTGCTCCCCAGCGTTCAGGATGTGCCAACGCACGTTTGGTCAATAATGTGGTCAGGAGCATCGCAATCGTCGTGGCTAGGGTAAGTCCATAGACAATCGGTAATGACACCGCAGCAGGCGCATGCATTTGTAACTGTGCAATATGCAATTTTAAGTAATGGGTAAGCGGGAGCACATCTGACCAATGCTGAGCATTGTCACTGATGGCGATATACGGAAAAGTCACACCCGCAAATGCGTAAGACGGTGCGGAAATAAAACCGGTAGAAGACAAGCCCATGCGCAGTGAAAACGAATTCAACGTTAAGATAGCACCGAGAAAGAACGAGAGCATCATCAATAGTAAGAGACCAATATAAGTGGCAACAATCGAGCTAATAGCAACGGACGCTTGCGGTGCAGCGAACCAGATTGCCAACATCGACCAGATACTATAAGCCAATAATGGCCAAAAATACTTGCCCAATAATCCAAACAACAATATTGAAATACACACTTGTCTGGACTGAGTGCCATTCTCAGAAAAGCCTGTTTTTTCATTAGTAATGTCATACTGATTGTCATGCTGGTTTTCATCAACATTGCTATTAGTAATAACATCGTACCAGTGACCGATTTTCTTATCACGTAGCTCACGGCCTATCGTCGTTGCACCAATCACCATTGCCAAGATATGCAGCAGGGCAGGAATGACAGTTGAGGCCAAAAACTGTTGATAGTTGGTCGCAGCATTGAACAGGCTGATACGTTGTATGCTAATCGGCGAGTAGGCAATTGCCGCTTGTGAGGGTGCCATACCTTGCTTAACCAAACGCTGTATCTCGACACCTGCTGACAATGTGCTAGCAACCGTTTGCACGCTGGTTTGAATAATGCCCGAATGCGTACCGTACTGCGCGTTTACTTGCAACACCAACGGGGCGGGCTTGCCAGATAAAATATTACGAGAGAAGTCTTCAGGAATAATGAGGACTGCATAGATATCGCGTTGCAAGATAGCGGCCTCTGCATCAGATTCTGAGGCATAAAGCTGTTTTACCATCAGCGTCGGACTGGCTTCTAAGTATCGTACAGCCGTATTGGCAACTGGGCTGTTGTCTCGGTCAATGACTCCAATGGGCAAATCCGTAATTTGAGTTTGTGAAAATATCCACCAAATCAGCAGCACCGTTGCTAATGGTATCCAAACTACCATGGCTAAATCCCACGGATTTTTGGCTAAAAACCGTTGCTCATAGGCCGCACTACGTAAAAAAGCCCCACTTAGCTTGGTCAGGCGCATGGGCTACTCTGGGCTTTTATTAGTAAGAGTAGGGTTGATGCGCACAACGACACTCATACCTGAGCGAATCCGTGCATCAGGCGTCGTTGGGCGTGCTTTTACCTCAAAAGTACGTACATCAAACCCATCATCATTATTGGTCGGACGCCAAGTGGCAAAGTCAGACAATGTCGAAGTGGCGTAGACCGTAAACTGCTTTGTATAAGGTTTATTTGCCGAGGATAGCGCTGGAATCGTCCCCGTAAACTGCTGGCCAATTGCCAACTGGTTCAAATACGTCTCAGTGACGTTGAGCACGACCCACTGATCACTGGTATCGACCAACGTGAGCAGTGGCACACCTTGACCGATGACTTCGCCAGCATTCACAATGACATTGTCCACGATACCTGCTATTGGGCTTCGTAAATTGGCTTCATCTTTTGCGACTAGGGCTTCATCGAGTTTTGCATCGACTTGTGCCACTTGTGCGGTGGCAGCTGATTTGTCTTCACTACGTGCGCCTTCCATCGCTAAGTCGTATTGCAAGCGTGCTGCTTCCGTTTGGTCTTGGGTAGCGAGATATTGAGCATAGGCTTCATCGCGTTTTTGTCGTGCCATTAGTCCTTCTTCATACAAACGGTTGACACGTTGATAGGTGTTTTCTGCCAAGTCCGATGCCGCTTTATTGGCTTGCCATGCCGCTTTTGCTTGAGCGATTTCTTGTGGGCGGGCGCCATTCTCTGCTTTATCTAACTGGCTTTGTGCCATTTGCTTGCCAGCACGTGCTTGATCAATTTTGGCATTAATCTCAGGCGAGTCCATTTCAATAAGCTGTTGACCAGCGGTGACAGCATCACCCTCGGTGACCAAAATCTTAGAAATACGCCCCGGTACTTTTGCAGCGATGGACGTTTGCTGCATTTGCATCTGTCCTTGTAAGGTGATCACTTCAGGTTCACTGTGCTGGTTGCTCTTATATAGACCGTAAGCCACCATGCCTAATACAATCAAAATAAATAGTGCTAGAAGCCCCTTTTTTATCATGGCAGATTTATCAGCTTTTGCTGCATCGCGCTTATAGTGAGGCACTGTCTGCTCTTGTTGAGATTCAGGTATATCTTCTGCAGCATCAACTGAAGTTTGGCCATCTTGAGAGACTACTGGCTCGGTTGAATCAGCTGATTTTTGTGAGTGGTCTGATTCGTTTGGAAATTCAGTCATGACGGTGAGATTCCTAAAGCAACAAAGTTGAAAATAAAGGGTTTATAATTCGGGCGTGTCATCAATTAGCACATTAATACATTTAGTAGCCTTAAAATGGCTAAATTTTGCTAAACATCGTCAGTAATTTTGTCAATATATTCATATTAATGGCAATTCCTTCCTTGTTTATCTACAGTTTTTCTCATTTTTAGCCTCAGAATCAGAATCTAATTGATGACACGGCCTAGTAAACACGGGTAGCATAAGGTTTGGCACTTTCTATGGCTTCAGAATTAAAAATCGCACCAAAGGCCACGATAAATGCTGAATAATAAAGCCACAGCATAATGACCACAGCCGCTGAAAGCGCGCCAAACTCAGCACTATAGTTATTAAAGTTCTGTACATAAATTGAAAATATGACAGACAATAAAATCCAAAGAACGGTGGCCAGCGCTGCTCCTGGCACCAATTTCTTTAGCGCTACGGCATCACGGTTTGGTGCTAGGCGATACAAGCCTAAAAAGCTTAAAAATATGATACCTGCCAATATCGGCCATCGGCTCCAAAGCGCAATGGTCTTAGCTATCTGAGGGAAAGGAAAATAGGCCGCCCCCAAAGGTATGATAGCAATAGAGGAAACCGCGATAATCAACACAACTACTGCTGCAAGGGTCAAACCAACGGCTCTGATGGTGCCTTGTATAAAGCCGCGCTCTTGAGTGATATGAAAGGCAAGATTGATCAGAATAATTAAAAACTTGATACCTTTAGAGCCAGCATAAAGAGCGAGTAAGCTCGATAAAACAAGGCTGAGCGTTAGTGTAGACGTGGTGCTAGAGACCAAGTCGCTCAGACGTGAATTTAGGATTTCATATACTGTATCAGGTATAAATGGCTGTAAAAGCGCAATCTGTTCTTGCATCTCAGCGGGTGAAAATGCGAGACCATAAAGCAGTACAAATACCGCCATTACTGGAAAAATGGAGAGAAAACCAAAAAACCCCACGCTCGCGCAATGTGCCCAAACATTAGAGCTGTTCGCGATACGCCAGGTTTCTAGTAAAGTCTGTAGCCAGCTATTTGTTGATGTAGAAGTTGGTTCTTTCATAAGACAGGTATTCGCAATAGGCTGATTAATTAATTACTCATATCAAATTATTATTCGTTATATAAAGTCGGCAATTGAATGTCGGCAGCATTCAGATAAGCGTTAAACGCGAGAGGCGTGCCGCAGCTTTGCATGAGCGCCGCCAGCGACTGTACGTAGCTGTTTGCTGCTTGTGCTTGTTCCGTACGTGCTTTGAGTGACTGTGTCTGAGCCTGCACCACTTCGATAGGGGTATTCACGCCTTCTTGCAGCCCCAATCGGCGTAAACGCAGTACTTCTGCAGCCAGATCAACATTGCTTTGTAATGCTTGATAACGTGATTGAGCATTGTTGACATCGTGCCAGTTTTTTTCTACTAATAATAATAGATTGTCACTGACTTCAATTTCAGACAAATCTGCTTGGCGGATTTGGGCATTGCTCGATGCCAGCGATGCCGTTTTATCTAGTCCGCCCCATAATTTCCAGCTTGCCGAAATACCAGTAACCCAACTAGGGTCTTTTTCAACTTGACTATAGCCATACAGCATGACAGTAGGCTTGTAACCCGTATCGGACAGTGCGTGTAACTGCTGTGCTTGCGCACGCTTGGCCGCTACTTTTTGTAAACCTGGATGATTGGTCAGTGCCAAATCTTGAAAGTAATTTACATCTGGTAAGGGACGACTAGAGACAAATAGTGGTGTGGTAGGTTTGATGCGATATTCGGTACGCAATAGGCGTTGCAAGGCCATCATCGCAAGGCGTGCATCATTGTTGGCATTGACGGATTCGCTTTTTGCATCGGCCAGTGCAGACTGTGCTTCTAACCGATCAACACGAGAGATGAAGCCTTCTTCAAACAGTCGCTGAGCCATATGGTCAGTCTGTTGCAGAGTATCATAAGCATCTTCGCGTAAGTAGGCCGCAATGATAGCCAACTGCGCTTTGAAATACCGCTCAATCAACGTGTTATATAGCTCATTTTTATCCAACAAGCTGTCTGCGACGGCTTCTTGAGTACGAGCATCAGAAGCGCCTATTAAGGCAGTTGTGCGTCCAGCGGTATAGATAGGCCATAAGACACCAAGTCCTGCACCCGATGTTGAGCCCGAGCGTTTTATATTATAAGAATCTGGGATACGCTCATCAACCAATCCATCAAAATCGGGCAAGTTTGGTATAGCTGGGACGATGCTGTCTATTTCGCTGACAACACCACTTTTGAGTGATGATAAATCAACATCAGTGTCCAGATGGTAAGCAGTCGCTGATACTCGTGCAAATACCAATGGGTTGTCTAAGGTGCTTAGCGCATCAGTCTGATAATCACTGGCGGCGATTGCTGCTTGATTGGCAGCGATTTTCGGCGATACTTGTAATAAAATATTTTGGGCTTGTTCGAGACTCAATAAGCTAGGTACTTCTAAAGAATAACTATCATCGATACTTTTATGAGTAATTGGGTCGATAACCGTAGATAGACCAATTGGTTGCTGAGCTTTATTCAGTTCTTGGTTTGTAGTAATTGAGCTGTCTTGGGCACGGGTTTTTTGAATATCGCTTGGATAGTCGGCATCAGTAATTTGTGTCACATTATTCTGGAGCTCAGTATTACTCTCGTTTGCGCTTGCGACATTGGATGCCGCTGAAGCTATAAGCGCAACCATCATCACCGAATTAGATAGAGTCGATAAAGCAAATTTCATAAGTCACATAAGCCATTAATTAGAGTGCAAGGTGTTTTGGTGTCAGATAACGTCTTAACTATAGCGAAAGTATGAACCATTGTAGCTATTTACTGATGGAGAAAAGCCGAAATACCAGTCTATTACAGAGACCAGAACTTTGTTATCAATAACAAAGCGTACACTGTAGTGCCACAATGGTGACGGGTCAATGCTCAATATTCTCCTGTTTTCTATTGTATAGTCAATAGCAGTATGATAGAGAGCTGATTTAGTTTTAAAATATTCGTTTATAAGTAATGTGATAGCGAATACCATGGGTGGCGTATTTTTAGGTTTGAGCGGATTAGTATTCAATAATTATTATTTTTAAATGACATTATTAGGTAATGTAAGCAGTAATACGTAATGAATGATTGAATCATTGCACCAATTAATGAATCGTATAAACAATACCAGTAGAAGGTGGGTGGCATGGCAGGATACATTTTGGCTTTAGATCAAGGGACAACATCGAGTCGCGCGATATTGTACGATGACCATGCACGTCCGATAAAAATGGTACAGCAGCCGACAACGCTGCAAACACCCAAAGCTGGATATGTCGAGCAAGATGCCCAACAAATTTGGCAGACTCAGATTAGCTGTGCACATGATGTGATCAATCGGGCAGGCCTACTTGCTACCGATGTCGCCAGTATTGCGATTACCAATCAGCGTGAGTCGATTGTTATTTGGGATAAGCAAACGGGTAAGCCCTTAGCGCCTGCTATTATTTGGCAAGATCGCCGTACGGAGCGCTATTGTCAAACATTGGCTGTGGAAAAGGTTACTAATGATAGCGATGAAGACATGGCAAGTGAAGTACAACGTATCACAGGCTTACGTCTAGATCCTTATTTTAGTGCCAGTAAAATTGCTTGGTTGCTCGAAAACAATCCCAAATTGAGCGTGCGTGCTAATAGGGGTGAAATCGCGGTCGGTACGATAGACAGTTGGCTTATCTATAAACTGACTGGCGGAGAGCATGTCATTGATGTGACCAATGCTTCTCGTACGTTACTATATGACATTCATAAACTGGCGTGGTCACAAGAGTTGTGTGCGCGGTTTGCCATACCCATGAATATCTTGCCTAAAGTCCTACCATCCGACGGTGATTTTGGCAAAACTAAAAAAGGATTGTTTGCCAAGCAAATACCCATTCAGGCTGTACTGGGTGACCAGCAAGCAGCGCTATTCGGGCAAGGCTGCCTCGATGCTGGCATGGCAAAAAATACTTATGGCACAGGGTGTTTTATGCTGATGAATATTGGCCAAAAACCAAAACTCAGTGAGCATAAATTATTGACAACCATCGCGTGGCAGAGAAAAGCTGTGCCAATTCGTCCAGAAAATTTATCGTTTGATCAAATCGTGCAATCAGGCAAGCGTATGCTACAGCCACCCAAAAAAGAAGTGACCTATGCGTTAGAGGGTAGTGTGTTTATGGCGGGCGCGATCGTCCAATGGCTGCGCGATAATTTGGGTATGATTCAAAAAAGTAGCGATGTTGAAGATTTGGCAAGGCAGGTAGACAGTAGTGAGGATGTGGTTTTGCTGCCAGCATTTACCGGACTAGGCGCACCTTATTGGCGCTCTGATATCAGCGCGAGTATCACGGGCATGAGCCGTGGCACTACTAAATCTCATATTGCGCGTGCAGCTCTAGAAGCAGTGGCTTATCAAACTTACGATGTCCTTATTGCTATGCAAAAAGACAGTCCTCATCCGCTGACTGAGCTAAGAGTAGATGGCGGCGCTGCCAACAATGACTTGCTGATGCAGTTTCAGGCTGACTTACTTAATGTACCAGTACTACGCCCGAGAGACACAGAAATTACTGCCAAAGGCGCTGCGTTACTGGCAGGTCTAAAAACTGGACTATATGACGAAGCAACGATGCGAGCATCATGGCAAGTTGAGCGGATTTTTGAACCTACAATGTCCAACGATATTCGTGAGCAACACCTTAATAAATGGCGACAAGCTATTAATCGAGCATTAAGAACGATATAAACGGTTGAGTAGTATCATCAAAGCCCTATAGTTATTTAACGGAAGATTACTTAACGTTGTCGAGTGTTCTACAAAAACATTATAAAGATACAGGCTGTAACGCAACGCAATCGCAACTTGGACACAGTTTACATAACCTATCTATCTGTTGTTATCTATAAATTATTATACTTTAGTCGAATTAAGCAAACGTGCTGATTCTTCAGAAATTGGTAAAATTACAATTTCAAGATTCATAACTTAATAGATAAGTACTTAAGAAATAGGCACTTAATAAATCGAATATATAATAAACAATTAAGGATAATAATATGAGTAACCATGACAGTATTGATCGCAGTGAAGTAAAGCATATGTCAAAAGAGGCAAAGCAAGACCTAAATGCTGACATCATCACTGGTGAGCCAGGCTCACATCCACTAGGAACAGGTATTGGTGGTGTAGGCGGTGCAGCGGCAGGTGCAGCTATTGGTACAATGGCAGGTCCACTGGGTACCTTAATCGGCGGCGCTATTGGTGCTATCGTTGGCGGCGGCGCTGGACATGCAGCAGCAGAAGCTATCGATCCTACCCATGAAGAAGCTTACTGGCGCGCAGAGCATGCCAATGCGGATTATTACAAAGAAGGCTATGACTTCGACCGTGACTTACATCCAGCTTATGCAGTAGGCTATGCTAATCGTGCTAACTATCCCGTAGATGCTCGTTTCGAAGATCATGAATCAGAGTTAGAGCGTTCATGGCATGAAGTAAAAGGCGAGTCGCGTATGGAATGGAACGATGCACGTAGAGCATCACGTGACGCATGGAACCGTGTATCATAATGAACAATATAGCTATTCGTATTAATTAGTGAACTAAAATCAACTAGGTGAAACTAACAGCATATTAAGTGTAAGTAAGCACACAGTGTGTAAGCTTGCACTCTTATGACCAGATTGAGTAAAGTTGTAGATATTGCTCTATTAACATACATAATAACTTGAATTTATGCATTTTCGAAGCTCTCAAAGATTTCTTTGGGGGCTTTTTTGCTGTATATTGTTTGTTATATATGCATGTTATTTCCAAAAAACACTATTAAAAACAAATGTTAAGAATAATAATAGTAGGTAATCCATGACTAATAATATAAAAGAGAATAATTCAAAGCAGTTTTATATAGCCACGGCTAATTTGCTAAATTTTGCTAATCCAGATCGTATTTATTACGAGAATGCCCCCGCTTATAATAGTGATGAGTATGAGCACAAACTACAGGGTATTAGTGATTTATTATCAAAAGCACATGCTGATATCATCGCTGTGCAAGAAGTATGGGATAGTAAAGCGCTCGAAGCATTGGCAGTATCGTTAGGGTTTAAGGCGGAGCATGTGGTCATTCCATTGGCCAGTAATGATATGTCGAGCCCTTATACCCAAGGCAAAGGGGCACAGAACACGCCTGCTGTTGGCATTATCAGCCGTTTTGAACAGCTGGAAAGCAGCTTGTTAGAAGAGATTTTACCTGAAGCGGTGATTGAGGTTCCTGATATAGGTCCTTATCAGCGATTTAATCGTCCGCCGTTGGTGGTACGTGTTAATGCCTATGGTCAACCAATAACGATTATCACTGCTCATCTTAAGAGTAAGCGTGCTTTTTTCTTACGCGATGAAAATGGCAGTTTGTTAGAAGATATGGATGATCCTAATATTAGAGTCCGTGCCAAGCTGCGCAGTCTATGTATGCGTGCTGCAGAAGCCGCTTCTATTCGTATGTCTATTATAGAGCGCTTGCAGCATACTCATGAGCCATTGATTTTATTGGGTGATATGAATGATGTCACTGGTAGCGTCACCACTCAATTAATGGCGGAAACGGGTGAAGTCAACTATGACAAAAGCATGCGCGATATCGCATTGTTTGATGCTGCTCGAATTCAATCACGTTATGGCTGGATGAAAGATGTGGCATATACCCATATCTATCAAGGCATGCCAGAAGTGATTGATCAACTATTTGTTTCAGAAGAGTTTTTACCTGACAGTAAGTTTTCACTTGGTCAGGTTGAACGGGTGGACTATTTTAATGACCATTTAAAATGGGATTATGCAGATAGAGTCATCGATCATGGTATTATAAGAGCGAAAATAAAACTTAATAATTAGTTTTATTATATTAAATTGCACTAAATGGTCAACTCTATTAGATTGTTGATTTACACATTATTTTTTAACCCATTTATCTCCCTTGCTTGATGGTGTACAAGCGTTTATGATGCGTCTCCGTTAGATGTAGTAGCGCTCGCATTGACGCTATATTACTCACTAATAGGATGTAATTCTTTCATTTCGGATAAGTATTATCCAATGAAAATTGTATTTATAAAACAGGGTGTAACCTTAAGAGACTTATAATGAGCGAAAATAAAGACGAAAAGATTGAAGATGTGTTGGTAGACTCGGAACTGGCAAAAAAACTTGTACCGAATAAGTTTAAGTTTACGAGTCAGCAAGGCCGTGCGCGCCGTCAAAAATTGTTGGCTGGTGCCAAAAAGTTGAGCGAAACGCTACCAATTAATGATATTACCTTGGCTGCTGTCTGTGAAGAAGCGGGTATACCAAGAGCATCTGCTTATCATTTCTTCCCTAATATTGAAGCCATATTTTTAGCATTGCGCTTTTTGAATGCTATTGAAATATTAGAAATCGTAGAGACGGTTGATGTTGGTAATTATGATAGATGGCAGGGCTATCTAACCGCACTGATTGACCAGTGTGTGACGATATTTCATAATGATGAAACAAAAGCAAAGCTCATTTATGACACCAACACGCCTGATTTTGAAGGTGATAGTTTTGGTGAAGACATTAATCATCAAATCGTTGATTTGGTTTACAAACGTCTATCAGAACGCTATGAGATGCCAGGTTTCCACGATATCCAAGATACGTTGTTGATTGCTTATAGTATTGTCAATTCTATATTTACATTGTCTTATCGCCGTCATCAGAAAATCACTGATGAGTATATCCAAGAAGCGAACACTGCATTTATTGCCTATTTACGTTGCTACTTACCAGAGAAGCTACCACGTAAAAAAGTATCAGTGTAGACCCATCGCCTTAAGAATGTATAGAAAAAGCCGACATAATATGTCGGCTTTTTTGTGTTTAAGATTTTAATAATTCCATTATCAATGAATATGGCTATGATTGCTTTATGAAACTGGGGTCAACACTTGCCCTTGGCAAACATCATCACCCGTGTCCAAAGGCGCATATTGCTTATAATAGCGGACGATTAGCTGTTCTAAATTTACATTGGTTTGTGAGTCGTGCGCGTTTACATAAGCCTCACGTGCTTGTTCAAGCCAGCGGTCTGCCATACGAAAATGCATACTTGACTCTCGCCAGCCGCGCTCACATTGATTGGTGGCTGCCCAAATGAGAGCCACTTCGCTAAATGCTATCTCACGTGGTGCTGAGGCGATACCATCACTATCTTTAAGAGCATTTAAAGTTGCCCATAAATCAGGTCGCATAAGAGCAGAGTTTGAAGGTATGTCTTGATGTAGTGCGATGTTTTGTATCGTATCAGTCTCTAGCGCTTGCAGTATCGACTCGGCCATTTCTGTCGCTATACGACCAGCAGATGATTTGCTATTCATACTGTCTTGATGAATAGCGTAGTTTAGCCATCCTTGTGCCTGGTAAGCAAAATACTGTTGCTGCACAGTTTTATCAGCTTGTTGGTAAAATTTTAGCTGATCTACCATACAGTTCAGGACGCGTTGCTCATTACTTTGGTATCTATAAGAAGGCTCTTGGTAGTGAGCATTACTACGACAGTCAGTAATGCTATGTTTATCTGTGATCTGTACAGTAGCACTGTCTGCCAAAACAGGTGAGACAGTTGTTAGCAGTACTGTTGCCGACAGTGCAGCATATATCGGCTGTTTGCGAGAAATGGTTTTAATTACAGATGTAAACATGGTGCAAACCTTATATTAAGGTAATAAGTATTGATATTTAGCATCATTATGGCTAGAACTATGACCTATCGGTTGATGCTAAATAACAGAGTAAGTGCAACATTGTTCTCAGTAACTGAGAACAATGTTGTCAAACTATAAGGTAGAGTCACTGGCTAGGCGGTTATTCTTGCGTGGATCTTCACGTTTGAATAAGTCTTCATCAAACTTAAAGCGCAATCTGAAGTAAGCGCCTTCTTGCGTACTGTCATCATAGGCAATATCTTCATCTTCAAAGCCCATGAAGTTATAGCCAATGGATAACCAAAGATTGGTCATTGGGCTATAGCCTACTTCAGCACCAAGCATATAAGCCAAGTCATTTGCTTGCTCGTTCCAGTAAGTACCCGCTTGCATGCCGATATCCCAGCGCTCACTGATGTCATAAAGACCGCGACCATAGACGGCATGAGCAGTGTTATCACTCGTCAACCCATCTGCTTTGTATTCTGTATATTTACCTGCATAGCGACCAGACCATGTCATAGCACGCGTAGGATGGTAGTTACCGTTCCATGACCACACCATGGTATCTTTCTGATAAATATCATCGCCAGTATTATTGTCATCTAAACGATATTCAAACTTTGCAAGCATGTCTAGCTGGTTGCTATCGTAATCACGGTATGCTGCACCTAGCTGAAAACGGTTGATCGTACGATCACCATCGTCATAGTCAATACGTGAATAAATGTCTTTAGCCAGTAAAGTAATATCGTCGGTATAGCGGTACGCAATACCTGCGCTACCGAGTAATGTATCGCTCGTCTCGCCCCAACGTTTCTCAAAACGTCCTGATGCTTTGTAGTCTTCTTTTGCAAGATACTCAACGCCGATACCTGCCGCCGTTGCCGTGTTATCTTCTTCACCTTCAAGAGATTCAACGCGCTCAAATAAGGTATTTAAAGTCAGACCTTCTTGAACATACCACTTGTTTTTTAGACCGATAGCAGCTTCAGCTTCGCGAGCACTAATGGCATCACTCATGCGGTATTCGCTATAGACTTTGCCATCTTTCATATAAGCGGCATCAAAACCGAAAACCGTACGCTGACGTTCATCAGTGTCATCAAGGCCATAAGTACCAGATAAGCTGTTGATCAAGTCATGACGGGCATATAGTCGGCCCAAGCTTCCCATTGGCGTTTCACCACCAATAGACGTTGCATTGCGTGAGCTGTGTTCAATATCTTGCTCATATTCTGCAAATACCAATGAGTTATTTAGCTTTGGCAAATGCGCTGTGATACGGGCGCGAGCAGTGGTGCCTTCGATGTCCTCGTCCGCACTGCTGATACTGCTTAACGCTGACTGATTGATGATGTCGTCATTGAACAAGGTGTCGTTTGTGATGTCCAAAACATCTGTTGCAGCTTGAGTGTTACGTGAGGCAGCGGTTGCGTCTTGTTTGTAGTAGCGCACACCAATTTCACCAACGACGTTTTCAGTCAAGCGATGCTCGATACTGGCTTGTACACCTTCACTGCTAGCATCAGTAGTATGATCTTCTGTACGTATACCTTCTAACGTTAATGCAGTTTGCTTGCTATTTAAAGTACGGTTGATTTCTACACCAGATTCGGTACGCCCAGCAGTCAGTGGCGATGAACCAGTGACAAAACCTTCGTCAGCATCGTTGTAATAAGCTTTGGCACGTGTGTTTTTCTTGTTATCAAAATCAAGCTCGATACGGAATGCGTTGCCTTCGACATTACTGTCGTTCAACTCTGTGGTGTTAATCTGGTTGCTTGGCTGGAAGTTTGGATTTTCAGCTTTGTTCATGGCATATTCAGCGACTAGCTTTAGCTTGTCATTGAATTTAATGACGCTATTCAGGCTAGCAAGCTCTTCTTTGTTAAGTGGATCATCACTATTGATATAACTACCGCCAATAGAAATTTTCTCATTTAACTGTTGCTTGGCTGCGATACCACCAACCAAGTAATCTTCACCACCTTCATCTACTTCTACCGTGACACGGATATAGACAGGGTTGCCATCAATATCTTGGCTGGCAATAGGACTCTTTAAATATAGGCTACGGCTAATAGGGTCAATTTCGTAATCAGCAAAACGTGTCAGTGTCTCACGGCTGACGATCAGTCCAGAATTGTTTGCGTCACGAGTGATGATTTCGATGGTTTCAGAGTTTTCTAGTACGGCATCAAAATTTTCAGCCAACGGGTAAGGGCCTGAGATACCAAGACCACGAGTCTCATTGACACGCTGGCTTGTACTGGTCTCTGCTAAAAAAGTGGTAACACGAGTATTGCTGTCTTCAAACTGAGCTTTTAGGCCTGTCAAAGTACGGTTGTATTGACCGAGCTTGATACCTTCATCATTATCAATCTGAGTCTTTAGATCGCCATACATAGCGAACGAGCGACCTTTATCAAGGCGTACGTACAGCTTGCTAGTAGATTGGGCATCAAAGCCTTTAGCTGATGAGTCACCATAAACAGGATAGTATTCGCCAGGATCGATATCACGGAATAAACGTTCGCCTTTTTTATCACTGTCATATGCTAATGTCAGCAGATAGTCGCCGCGTACTTTGCCTTTGAGGAACATAGCAGCACGACCAGTCGCTGAATAGTTATCATCGCCAGAAATTTCATTTAGCTCTTGCTCAAATGCGCCTTGAGCATCAGTGATGCTGCCGCCATCAAAATCTTTGAGCGAGATAGCGCCTTCTACGATACCCACAGCAATCAGTGGACGCAGCTGAGCGGTAAACTGTAGAGGGATAACCTGTTTGCTACTGCCAGTGTCGATAACCAGCTCGCCTTTACCCGGTGCGCTAGGCGCGGTCACAGGAATCAATAGCTCGCCGCCTGATACGATAACTTGGGTACCGGCCGTGTCTTTACTGCCATCTTTTAGATTGATACGACCGATATTGGTATCGATAGTAATCGGGGTCGAGGCGATGTATGGACGACCATCACGATCTTTTAGGCTGATGACGACTTGGTATTCGCTGATACCGTCGGCAGCTACTAGCTGGGTTTGAGTACGATAGTCAATCGCTTGAAGGCTATCTGGCGTTAACACTTTGATCGTTTGTTCAGAGATGACTTTACCATTGATATCGGTAGCCACACCGCGCAAGGTATTCTTGCCGCGTTGTAAATCCACTGCATAATAATCGAAAGCAGTGACGTTTTGCTTTTCTTGCTCAGCTGTTTTACCTATTTTTTGCTCTGATACTGCTTTGCCGTTGGCATATAGTGTGAATATTGATCCGAGCGGTGCTTGTACCTGTACTATTTGCTTATAAGAACTAAGCTGTTGATCTTCGTTTAAGTTGATAAAGGCAACATCATTATTAGCGACTTCTTTTAGGTATAGCTCTAATTCTTGTTCGACGGGTGGTGCTACTGTCGTCACAGCCATGTCAACGCGTTTGCTTGCTTCGCCAACCATATCATTGACGATTGCAGAGTCGCAATTATTACCAAGATCTAAATCGCCATTGATATTACAGCCACTAGCATCGACATTATCTTCGTAGTCACGATTATAGTCAGGCTCTAGAGTCAGCTCCGTTTTGATAGCTTGCTCTAAGGTATCATTTTTAGTACCTACTGATTTGCTGCGAGCGACTAGCTCAGTATTCAAGCGTTCAGTGCTATCACCCATGCCACCAACGATAGCAAAGTCAGCACGATGGAGTTCGCCATACTTTAAATCGACAAAACGGCTACCAGCATCACCAGCATTTCGATTGCTTTGGGTGACCATCTCGGTTGCATGAGGGATGGTGGTGCGGTCTACTTTCAGGACGTGTGTCTTTGCACTGATCCCATAGAAATTATACTTACCTTCAGGATCAGTAATCACAAAGTTACCGTTTTCCATGTAGATACGGACGCCTGCGACACCGAGCTCGCCGTCTTCTTTTTGTTGAATACCGTCACGGTTGATATCGTGATAGACCTTACCAATGATAATGCCATCCGTATTCATGACGCCGCGTTCTACATCAATTTTCCATTGTGCTTCTCTTGAGGCAACACTTTGACCTTGGTCATTGCTAGCCACCGCAGTCGCGCGGTTGATACCGTCACCACCTAATGATGAGGCACCAATCAACACACGATAAGTTATTTTTTTACTTTCGCCAGTTGCCATATTACCTAAGCTTAACACCTGATATTTACCATCAGCCTTAAACTCAGTGGTCTGTGCTTGGTTGATATCTACATTGGTCGTTGGACTGACACGCACACTGTTATCAACGTAATCAAAACCACGTGGTAGGGCATCTTTTAGCTGTACATCGTAAGCCGTAGCATTACCGTTATTCGTAACATTGATGGTATAGCTGACATAATCTCCAAGATCAGCGCTTTTGACGTCACTTTCTTTGGTCACGACTAAGCTTGCATTATCATCAATGATATTGATTTGCGTATTTAGATCATCGATACGGACAGTAAAGTCGCTAGCAGTTGGTAACTGATCAGTACCTGTACCGACAGAAGGGTCGATACAAGCATCTAAACTGGCAGTCAAGGTATCGTTGACTAAGGTCTGAATAAACTTATCGTCAATAGCATTGGCATTATTTTGTGTCGGGGCAGATAGACGGTATTTACCGGTGTTGTTGCCTGTTTCGATGCCTTTGAGAGAGTAGGTGTCACCCGTTAGTGGAGACTTAACCGTGATCCATACTTGATCGGGCTTATCAGTTTGCACGTTGCACTGAGCATAGCTTGCATCAATATAAACGTTTTCGCCGATTTGTGAGGTAGCTTGGGTTCCATCAAATTGAGGCGTGGTGTATTTTATCTCAGGCTCGATGATAACAAGTCTGTCTATCGCTTCAACCGCTGCTATTGATGGGTCTTCTAGTATGATAGCGCCAATTTTTACATCAGCAGTATCGCCATCTTCACCATTGATATCTGATAGCGCTTGTACGATAAGCTGAATGCTTTCACTCTGACCAAGTTTGATTTGAGCACTCAAGTTATCGAGCATGATTTGTCTATCTGCTGAATCAACTTTTCCATTGTTATTAAGGTCTTGATATACCTTTAAATTAGAAACTGTTGGCGAGATAGCAAGTGTTAGCTCAACCGTTTGCTCGCTATAACTTGTATTACTCAGTACGTTAACCCAACTTACCTCTGTGTTAGGTATGACAGTACGTAGAGGCTGCTGAGTTAAGCTGATACCGTATGCAGGTAGGTCTGAGACTTTAGCCTGTACCTGATTTGAAATACCATTTTGTTTGATAGACTCAACGTCATAAGTCACATTAGCAATATTATTGATAGTTTGCACGAGAGTAATAGGCGCAGCAAACGCCATATTTGATTGCATAAGCAACATCGCTAATGACAGCGCAGAAATCTTCGCTGTACACAATGTGATACGATTAGACGGTGTCATGATAGATAGAGTCATATGTCGCTTATCCAATAAAACATAAAGGGGTAGGGTAAGAGCCTTCTAGCTTGGCTAATAAAAATCGATTAGGTCAAGCTAGAAGGGTGTTCTATAAGCAGCATTCGCTACTCATAGATTTATTGAATTAATTATTGATTGGTACCGGTCTGTGAAGGTTTCGCAGAAAATACAACGTTAGCGGTTGTATTAGCTGCTACAGTTGCAAACGTAACTTTTATCACCTGACCAAGAGATTGATCGGTTGCTGTTGGCGAAGCTGAAAAGCTGTTAGCTTGATAAGTAAGCGTAGATGCCAAAGTATCTGATACGACAAGGTTGTTAATTACTCTAGCGCTATCAGTAAAAGTGTTCTTAGATTCTAACTTATAGAAGATACACTGAGCAGCAGTCGCTGTTACATTTCCAGTTGACCAAGCAGCAGAGCTAACAGCAGGATTCGCACCACAACTATCTACTATTTGGTATTTTGTCAGATTAACACCTTGCATAGTCGTAGTAGACGTTGTGGACAATGGATTATCGCCAGTACTAGTAGGTGCAGCAGTACCGTTAACTGGACCTTTAGGCTGAATGGCTATTGTCAAAGTCTCAAAGTCGCCTATGTTATTTACATTAGCTTGTGTAGAGTTTGGATCGTTACTACCTTCACCTGCCGAGGCAACTTGCACGCCAATTTTGACACTTTCGCCAGGAGCTAGGCCTTTACGATTAGTAGTACTTCCTGTTATGAAAGGAGTGGCAGCGTTCAGCTCATAAATACCGTTCACACCGACGAGTTCAGTTTCACCTGAGTCAAATTTACCATTGTTGTTAGCATCCACGTATACACGTGTGATACTGATATTAGGATCATCGATAATGCCATTATTTCTAGTAGCAGTCGGCTTTATAGACAGTTTTACAGAACTATCATTATCGCCTGTTCCTGCTGCTTCTGTGACATCAGTACCGTTGTTGGTGATGGTATAAGTATAAGTATTGGTAACTTCGTTGTTAGTTGAAGGAGTAACTAAAGCTACTTCTTTGTTTACACCTGGAGTAATAGCAATAGCACGAGTCTGATTAGTCGTTGTCACGGTTGCATTAGTATTGTCATCTTTACCTATTGTAGGCGTAGCTGTATTTTCATAAGTGCTCTCTGTTAGGCCACCTGCAGTAGCACCATCATCAGACCTATCAATGATATCCGGGGTGTTAGCGTTTACATCGCTCTTAGTATTATCTTTAACAACTGCATAGTTGGTAAATAAGCTACTAGTTGTTGCGCCAGTTGCTTTCTTAGCACGGAAAGTAAGCGTAATAGTTTCGCCTACTTTAACGTTTTGACCTGTCACTGAGATGGTTTTACCATCACTAGATATAACAGGTGTAACTGCTGCGCTACCGTTAGAAGATATAGTGGTCGGTGCAGTGTAGTTAGCCTCAGTAGACTTTATGGCAACTAAGCCTGTAGGTAAGTCATCAGAAATAACAATGGCAGTACCATCAATATTGCCTTCGTTTTTAACGGTTACAGTGTAATCAACATAAGCATTAGCATTGTTCAAATCAAAATTTTTGTTTAAAAGATTGGTTTGAGCTGATTTTACGATTTTGTATATTGGAGTTGTTGTCTTAGCATTATCAGTGTTGACTGCTGTATAAGTAGCAGGAGCTGTGTTTGCAGATTTCGATTTTAAGTAAGTACTTTCAGCAGTAACCGTCAAGATACCGTTAGCGTCCGCAACACGCTTAGTATCAGACTGAGCAGTAACGGTAATGAGCGCTTTTTCACCTGGTGCCAATGCAATTGAATCGTTATTAGCAATAGTTACTTCACTACCAATGTTAGTGCCAGCTGCATTGGTTTTTTGATACTTAATAACACTATTGCCAAGGTTGTAGTCAAAATTATCGCCAGTTACATTAGCAAGAGTGATCTTGTAAGTGTCGTTAACGTTACCACCGTTAGTCAATGTATGAGTGAAATCTACTGTTGAGCTCGCTTGCGCATTAATAGTACGGTCTTTACCAAAATCATCATCCTTTACATCATCAACTACTGTTGATATTAAAGAGAACGAACCAGTTTCAGTAACATTCACCGTAACTACATTCGACTCTGCAGTCTGTGAAGTGGTATTACCGGCAACCGTATAAGAAGCAGTTGCTTTGTTCGTTACATTAAATGAACCAGAAGTACCGCCCGTCGGGGTAGCAGCATTGGCAGTAGTGATGCTCATTGCTGCGGCTAGACCAACAGCCAACACTGAGTATTTAAATGAATTAGGTTTCATACGGTAAATTTCCTAGGGGTTTAATTAGAGGTGTTAAGAGTCAATAGGTTTATCGGTCAACGGTAGTATTGATAGCAACAACAGCTGTCTTCTTCGCCGGTAATAATTTGATATTCCAGCGTAGAGTACGATATTCAGAATATGGAACTTTTACCATCTTGCCATCTACCTTTTTCATTAAAGGCATATCGGCATAATTCTTACCATCAGTACTGGCTTGTGCGCTTGTAGGTTGTGCCTCACCAGTAAATGTCATATTTATAGGAATAGGTAGAGTGACCATCAAGTCGTTGATATCTTTACTAATAGTATTGGTGTAAGTTGCCTTGTATTGAATGACAGTACCTACTGGTGCGGTACGTACTGGAGAATATACTGTCTTACCGTCTGCATTTTTGGTAACTTGATTGGCTGTTAGTTCCATTTTTAGAGCATCTGCTGCATGTGCATTACCAAGAAAGCTGGCACATAATATAGATGTCATGACTAATTTGGTTGTTATGGCAGAAAATTTCATAATTCGTCTCTCTTTCAGTAAAAAATATTTATTTCACTTCAACAAACCAATTCATTTCGTGAATTTTTCCAACGTGTTTTCAGAATATTCTGTATGTTTGATGTAAGTAAAATACGTTTTTAGTATTCTTAAGGTAATTATATATCGTTTATTATTTAAGCTCAGAAAAAGCAGATGGAGGGAGTTATAAAACAGCTGAATGGTAAAACTGACTCGTCAAATAGGTAAAAAAAAACAACAGTCGATCAATTTATGATATCGACTGTTGTTCATAGGTGGTAAGGGCTGTAGACGATTGTACGGAAAGATTATTTGGACTGCGTTGATCCATATTGAGTGTTGAAATAAAAGCTGCGAATGCTCCTTTTTGTCAACACAGTAGCTATGGTAGTAATAGTTCCATTTTGACCTTTAACGAGACCATCGCTGTAAATGCCAGAGGCTCGTGTTGGATCTGCCAATACAGAAGTAACTGTAGTGTCTGCTGGATTACTAGCGTCATTTTTTTGTAGTACATCTTGCATAATAAAATTGCTAATATCCATATTTGCGCGATTTGTGGCTGTAATTCTGTAAGCAATACATTGACCTGGCTGCACATCAGCGCCATTCGTTGAGCTAGATAATGCGTTTTTACTATATGTAGTGACTTTGGTCAGATCTGTAATAGTACACGTATTTGCTGCTTGCTCTTTTTCAAGTACGATGGCTGAGTTTTTGGTAATCACTCGGCCAAAATTATTATTTGAGTAACTATAGGTATTGGTTATTAAGCTGATGCTACGTTTATCAATCGTTGTGCGTACAGGGTAGGCGCTCCCACTGTAAGTTTCGATGAGACAAACAGAGCTTTGAGTACCGATGACACTGCTAGCGATGTTAAATTGGTAAGTACCAATATCGCTTGCGTTTGTCGAGGTTAAGGTTTGTGTGGCGTAGGTTTTGGTTGGATTCTCACATTTATCTACTAATGTAATTGTACTGCCAGAGATACCTGTTTCAGAAGGGGCGTTCAATATGCCGTTGAAATAATTAGAGTTGTTATACACGCCACTCGTGATGGTGCTATTGGTAGCATCAGCTTGGGCGTCGGTAATGCCACCATTGTCATTAAAGACAGTGCCTGAGAACACATAATTAGGGCTGTTTGTGATAGTACATGTGATTTCATCACCATAATTTAAATTGGACAACGTAAATGAGCCGGCTGTGCCAGTAGGCATCACAGTCGTGCTACCAGTTGTCGCATTGGTACAAGCATAGCTAGTGCTGTAGTTACTAGCATTACCATTTATTATACTTTCAGATATGGTATAGATAGTACTTGGAGCTAATTCCAATGGGGTAACAGTGTTTCCGTTAGTTATGGTTGAACCTGTCCCTGTTGTCGTAAAAGAAGCTGTAGAGCCTTGAGTATCAGGAGTCAACTTTCCACCAGCTACTTTGATATTGAACTGGTCACGTTTAGTATCACTGTCGTTAAAACGAGTACCTTCTAATTGTTTTTTTACAGTCAATTTAGGTGGTGCAAGACAAAAGTAGAAGTCTGAGTAGCCCACTACATGGTCACCAGTGGATGCGGTTGCAGAAGCCCCCGTATAGGTATTACCATGAGTGGTAACAAATGGTGTGTTTGCTGACTGTGCTCCCCATTCAATATTAAAGTTACATGGGCTAGTGGGATTACAGTTCGTCCATTGGTTAGCAGTAATCGTTTTGCTTGAATTAGATAATGTGAAGTTGGTTGTAGTGCCTGATGTAGTATAATTGCTAAAAGCGCCACCAGCAGTGACAAGTGAGACTGACTCAGTATATTTTCCACTTAGGTTTGCATCTAAATCCTGAACAACAAATCCATATTTTGATACTGGTTTATTAATAGTAGCTGTCAGCCTATGATTGATGTCGATTTTCTCGCTACTATGGCGAATATTAAGAGCATTCGTTGTCACACCGCTAAAACTGCTGACCTCTGGATAGCCAGTTCTAACAAAGTTAATATCAGAAAATGATAGTACTAACTTAAGACCGCTATCAAAGCTATAGGTAGTACTAGCATTTCCTGCTGCTGACCAGCTGAGCGTTGCTTTGGGTGCAGGAGTAGTGCTCTTGGAGCCCAGATAGTACATCGCATGATCGCTTGGGCATGTAGGGTTGGCTTCAGCAAAGGCCAAATTACTGACTAAAAGCATAGGAACAGCGGCTATCAATGCCATCATTCGACATATATATTTACTGAATAAATATGTGCTAATTGAGTCTAAAAGTCGTTGAGTTTGCTGCATGCTGCTGTTCCTATAAACGAAAACTCGGTATAAATGTCTACCTACCAAACCGCTCTATATGTTACATAATACGTATATTAGGTAATAATTTCGTAAAAATCATAGGAAGTTGATGAATGGTAGTTTTGTTATGACCAATCACATCAAGACGTCTTGATCATTAACCTGTTACCTTTTATATACTTGACTTTAAGCTATCGCTATATTAGTCATTTTTAAAAAAACTAATCATTATTTATTTTAAAAATACTTGTCATATCGTCATTTCTTTACAGCTATAAACATCTATGTCATAAGCGCCTATAATAGAGAGTTATTATCGTTTGATAATTGGCTGTAGGCGTTGAGTGATGACTTTGTCCTGACTGCCTAACTATTCCATTCATATGTAATGGATAGTACTGCTGCTTTTAGAATCATTATATTGAACGGTTCGACATTGTGGAACGGTGAAGTACAGTCATACAGCTTCGATATGAAACGTAACTTCTTAAAATTAACAAGGAAGTCATTGAGCACATCATGTATGTAAGACAGTATTAAGTAATACTTTGATTTAATAACTTCCTGCTATTGAGTAGGATTGACTGACAAAAAAGGACAACAAAGATGAATTATTATAAGGATGCTGATAGCACCGAAACACAGGAATGGCTGCAAGCTTTTGAGTCTGTACTCAAACATGCAGACAAAGATCGTGCTCAGTTTTTGCTAAAAGCTTTGTACAACATGGCAGTTCAAGAAGGACTGCCGTTCAATAGACTAGACACCGCTTACGTTAATAGTATTGCTGTCGAAGATGAGCCAATGTACCCAGGCGATCTAGGCATGGAACGTAAGATACGTGCTTTGATTCGTTATAACGCACTTGCTATGGTTATGCGTGCTAATAAAAACGACGATGATCTAGGTGGTCACTTAGCGACATTCGCCTCTAGTGCGACGCTTTATGAAACTGGTTTTAACCATTTCTTCCGCGCGGCTAGCGATCACTTCGGTGGTGACATGATTTATTATCAAGGTCACTCAGCGCCAGGTATTTATGCCCGCTCTTATTTAGAAGGTCGTTTGACCGAAGATCAGCTCGATAATTTCCGCCGTGAAGTGGGTGGTAAAGGTCTATCAAGCTATCCACATCCCTATCTCATGCCGGATTACTGGCAGTTCCCAACGGTATCGATGGGACTTGGCCCAATCATGTCTATCTATCATGCCCACGTACATCGCTATATGGAAAACCGTGGACTGCTAGAAAAAGAAGGTCGTAAGATTTGGACATTCTTAGGTGATGGTGAAACGGATGAGCCAGAAAGTTTAGGTGCCATTTCTCTTGCAGGTCGTGAGAAGTTGGACAACCTCATATGGGTAGTCAACTGTAACTTGCAGCGTCTTGATGGTCCAGTCCGTGGTAACGGTAAAATCATTCAAGAGCTAGAGTCAGTATTCCGCGGTGCAGGCTGGCGAGTCATCAAAGTGATTTGGGGCGGTAACTGGGACAGTCTACTGGCCAATGATGAAACGGGTGTGCTTAAGCAGCGCATGGAAGAAGTGGTTGATGGCGAGTATCAGTTGTACGAAGCGCGCACGCCTGAATTTACCCGTAAAGAATTCTTCGGTAAATATCCAGAGTTAGAAGAAATGGCAGATGCGTTGACTGATGAAGAAATTTCACGTCTGAACCGTGGTGGACATGATCCAGTTAAGGTTTATGCCGCATTTAGTGAAGCCATGAAAACCAAAGGTCAGCCAACGGTTATTTTGGTTAAAACCGTTAAAGGTTATGGCTTATCTGCTCAAACGCAAGCGGTCAATAAGTCGCATCAGATCAAGAAGCTTGATCAAGAAGCGTTGATGTATTTCCGTGATCGTTTTGATTTGCCATTTACCGACGCGCAGCTAGAGACCCTACCATTCTACCGCCCTGAAGAAGGTTCAGCGGAGATGAAGTATCTCAAAGGCCGTCGTGAAGCGTTGGGTGGTCATTTACCAAACCGTCGCAGTGGTCATATTCCACTGAATATCCCTGAGTTATCGATGTTTGATCGAGTGCTAAAAGGAAGTAATGGTAAAGAGCAATCTACGACCATGGTATTTGTACGCTTGCTATCTGCGATGCTAAAGAACAAAGATATCCAAGATCGTGTCGTACCAATCGTGCCAGATGAAGCACGTACTTTCGGTCTAGAAGGTATGTTCCGTCAATTGGGTATTTACTCGGCTGTTGGTCAGAAATATACGCCAGAAGATAGTGAAGCATTGATGGGCTATAAAGAAGCCATCGATGGTCACATGTTAGAAGAAGGTATCAACGAAGCAGGCGCAATGAGTACTTGGATTGCTTTGGCAACCAGCTATTCTGTAAACGCATTGCCGATGATTCCAATGTATATCTACTACTCGATGTTTGGTTTCCAACGTGTGGGCGATTTGGCTTGGGCGGCAGGTGACTGTCAGGCACAAGGCTTCTTATTGGGTGCAACGGCTGGCCGTACTACCTTGAACGGTGAAGGCTTGCAGCATCAAGATGGACATTCACAAATCTTGTTCAATGTCGTACCTAACTGTGTGACCTATGATCCATGCTTTGGTTATGAATTAGCAGTGGTTATGCATGATGGTTTACGCCGCATGTATGGTGAAGGCGAGCGTGTATATTATTACCTAACACTAATGAATGAGAACTACGAGCAACCTGAAATGCCAGAAGGTGCTGAAGAAGGTATCAAACGTGGTATGTACTTGTTAGAGGACAATGGCTCAGCACAAGTACAGCTATTAGGCTCAGGTGTTATCTTACGTGAAGTGCAAAAAGCCTCACAGATCCTAAAAGACGAGTTCAATATTACGTCTAACGTATGGAGCGTGACCAGCTTCAACGAGTTGACTCGTGATGGTATGGTATGTGACGACTACAACCGTCTGCATCCAATGGATGAAGAGAAAGTGCCTTGGGTTACTGAGCAGTTAGCACCGCACGAAGGTATTGTGGTCGCAGCGACAGATTATATGCGCAATTACTCAGAGCAAATCCGTGCTTGGTTACCAGACAATCGTCCTTATACCACGTTGGGTACTGATGGTTATGGCCGCTCTGATACGCGTGAAAACTTACGCAGTTTCTTCAACGTTGATGCTGCGCATATCGTTGTTGCAACGCTTAAACGTCTAGCGGATGAAGGTGAAGTTGAGATGCGTTTGGTTAAAGACGCTATTTCTAGCCTAGGCATTGATGTGGATCAGCCACCAGCATGGCAACAGCAGTCTTACTCGGATCATTCTCCAGATGCGCCAGCACCAGGTAACGTAAATCCAAATCCTGTACCTGAGTTCGTTGCTGAAGACGATGAAGAAATCAGTAGTGAAGGTCGTGCTGAAGATCAAGCAGATGCAAATGTACTCAATGATGGCGATGTCAAAGAATAATAACCATAAGACTAGGAGATAAATCATGGACATTAAAGCCCCCGATTTGGGTGTTGATAGCGCCGAAGTCAGCGAAATTATGGTAGAAATCGGTGACGTCATCGCAAAAGATGACAACATCGTATTATTAGAATCTGACAAAGCCTCAGTTGAAGTGCCAAGCTCTGCTGCTGGTAAAGTCACCAAAATTAATATTGCTATTGGTGATCAAGTTAGCGAAGGCATGGTACTGATTGAGCTTGAGAGTGCAGAAGATAGCGCGGATAGTGATGACGATAGCGCTGCTGATGACAATCAAGAAGCGAGTGGTGCAGAATCTGCTGCTAAGTCAGAATCAAAAGCTGAGCCAGCTGAGACTGAATCAAAGCCATCAAAGTCCAGTGCCAAGCCAGCTACTAATGCTAGTAAGTCAACGACTCATGCACTACCTGATTTAGGTGTTGATGAAGCGCAAGTTTCTGAAATTATGGTCAGTGTGGGCGATGTAGTGACTGCTGATCAGTCGATTTTATTGATTGAATCTGACAAAGCCTCTGTCGAAGTACCAGCACCAGAAGCTGGCAAGATTGAAAAAATCTTAGTCCAGACAGGTGACATGGTCGCCAATGGTCAAGACTTTATCGTTATTATGAGCAGTGGTACAGACGCTGCTGATGATAGTGAATCTGCATCGGGTAGTTCTGAGTCGAAAGAGTCAGCACCAGTCAAATCAGAAGAGAAAGCTGCTGCTAAAACAACTGGTGAGCCAAAACAGGCAGAAAAATCTACAACGCCTAATGTGGCCACTAGTAAGAAAGCTGAAAAGTTGACAGAAACGCAAGTAAATGAAAAGCTGGTCGATGTTTATGCAGGTCCAGCCGTACGTAAGCTTGCACGTCAATTGGGTGTAGATATTACACAAGTGAGCGGTTCGGCACTGAATGATCGTATTCTAAAAGAAGACTTGTTTGCGCATGTGAAAGAGAGTTTGACCACTCAAAAAGCAGCACCTGCTAGCAGCGGTGTGGCGAGTTCAGGCTTACCGAGCTTGCCTGACATGAGTAATGCTGAAATTTGGGGTGAAACATCGACATTAGACCTTAGCCGTCTACAGAAAGTATCGATACCACAGCTCAATTACAATACATTACTACCACAAGTGACGCAGTTTGACTTATCAGATATCACTGAGACAGAAAAACTACGTGGCGAGCTAAAAGGTGGCATGAAAGCAGAAGGTATTGGCTTCACCATCTTGGCATTTGTGGTCAAAGCGACTGCCTATGCATTGACTCAGCATCCACGCTTTAATAGTCATTTAAGCGATGATAATACTCAAGTTATCTTGCGTAAAAGTGTCAATATGGGTATTGCAGTGGCAACTGATGACGGCCTGATCGTACCAGTTATCAAAAACGTGCAAGATAAAGGTCTGAAGCAGATTGCTATCGAAATCGGTGAGCTTGCTGTTAAAGCGCGTGATAAGAAGCTCAGCACCAAAGATTTGCAAGGGGCGAGCTTTACTATCTCAAGCCAAGGCAACCTAGGTGGTACAGCATTTACACCACTGGTGAACTGGCCACAAGTTGGTATCTTAGGTGTGTCTGAGGCAAGTATGCAGCCACGTTGGGATGCCAAAAAGCAAAGCTTTGAGCCACGTCTGATGCTACCGTTGTCGCTGTCTTATGACCATCGTGTGATTAATGGAGCAGACGCTGCAGTATTTACCCGTTATATTGCAACGCTACTGGCTGATCCACGTCGCATTTTGCTATAAATCTAAATATATAATAGTGTTGGTTTGAAAAAAGACTGTCTACGGACGGTCTTTTTTATGCGTTAAAGTTTGAGCGTAATTAAGATATATCGAGTATGCACAAACAGGTTCCATTAGCGCATTTGCAGTACACTTGGATAATGACTGCTTATATTGTCGCTAAACAACAGGCACAAAAAAGCCGGTAGATACCGGCTTTTTTATTACTATAAGTACGACTTAATAAAATAGACTTCTAATTAGAAGCTTTTTACGTAAGCAACACCATATACCCAAGGGCTGATATCTACTTCACCAAGATCATCGCCATTTAGGCTTACGTCTGATTTGATGTCGATATAGCGTGCATCAATACGGAAAGCATCCGTTGGAGTGAATGGGAAATCAACACCGACATGGCCAGCAACGCCAACACTATCGTCGATATCTAAGTTAGCTGAGCTACCAGTGTATAGTTTTTCTTTAAAGAACGTCGTGTAGTTCACACCAACACCAATGAAAGGCTTGATGTTTAAAGGGATGTTGTAACCATCAAAGTGATACTGGACAGACAAAGTAGGTGGTAAATGTTGAGTTTCACCTTTAATTGTATCGCCATCAGCAGTTGTCAATGTGATGTCATGATTGAATGGAATCGCTGCTAGCAATTCAATACCAACGTTATTAGCAACGAAGTATTCGCCAGTAAGTGTTGGACGCGCATCGCCACCAACATCTACAGAGAGTGCGCCATCTGCAAGAGTACCGTTATCACTCTTAGGGTCAACATAATGTGCACCGGCAGCAACTGACCAAGTACCAGCAGGTACTGCAAAAGCAGTTGTCATAGTAAGTGCAGTAGCAGTGGCTAAAACTAGGGATTGTAGTTTCATCGTTTAGTTCCTCAATGTGATAGATGATTATGGGCCAGTTTCTAATAAGGGATAGCATTAGTTACTGATACACAATGTTATGATTGTTGATTAAACTGTAACATTATGACTCTATTATAGTACAAAACCGTTTTATCTGTAAGGTTTTAAATGTATATTAAAGATTTTTATCCCATAAATTACAATATAAAGTTATTTACATTGATATGTTTGGCATTTTTTTTAAATAACCAACTATTGTGATGCTAATATGTAGTAGGTACATATGTGACTATTTGCTTTAAGGTTCTAAGATATTTAGTGTTTCATTTCTTGAATGAATAATTATGGTATAAAAATAGGCGTAATATATTATGCTTGGCTACTGTAGTAACTCTCCTCTGCGCTGTGACAATGCCTATTCTATAAAGATATTGAATCGGATGGACTCTTGCTGTCCTGAATGCTGCTTGTTTCTACTACCTGCGCAGGATGTCAGTCAGCAATTAACTGCCGACGAGCAGTTCCTAAGATTTTCTATTATGGTGATTATCTGTACGTTATTTACGGTAGTCTATATTTACTATTTTTATAGTACTTTACCGTGACTTCTCATAAATTTCTATTTTCGCGACTGGCAGCACGCTTATAGTACTATACTGTTAAGTATCTACTAATATAAGATCGGTGTTTCACCGCATAGGGACGGTATGCTATTCCAATCTATACGGCGCCTGCGTATTTTTGTTTATAATATTCTACAAAATGATGAGCATGACACGCTCTTCAGTCGTTATATCGACTATTTTTTAATATTTTTGATCATGACGAATGTGGCTGCCGTGATTGCAGAGTCAGTCGATAGTTGGTATTACCCTTATCAAGATTATTTTACGTGGTTTGAAAATTTCTCTATTGTGATATTTTCTATCGAGTATATGCTGCGGTTGTGGAGCGTGGCTGAAGTAAAACCAGATGGCACGACTTGGCGACAGCGTTGGAACTGGCTAAAAAGCCCATCTGCGTTGATTGACCTGATCGCTATCATTCCTGCATTCTTGAACTTCTTTGTCTCTATCGATTTGCGTTTTTTACGTATCCTACGTTTATTTCGCATCCTCAAACTTACACGCTATTTTGCTTCGATGCGTATTCTGCTAGTAGTCATCAGTAAAGAAAAAGGATCGTTCCAAGCGGTTATCTTTATCTTGATTATTATGATTGTAACGGCCTCTAGTGGGATTTATTTGGTTGAGAATCATGCACAGCCAGAAGAGTTTGAGTCTATTCCCAAGGCGATGTGGTGGGCTGTGGTTACACTCACGACAGTGGGTTATGGTGATGTCACGCCGATTACCAATGCTGGTAAAATATTGGGTGCAGTAATTACGATATTGGGTGTGGGGCTGGCAGCATTACCTGCAGGTATTCTCGCGACAGGTCTGGCCAATGAGCTTGCTCAGCGTCGTGAAGGGCTTGAGCAGCACTTTCGAGAGCAACTGATCGATAGTGATTTTGATTTAGTACAGAATCAGATGATGATCGATAAGATTCGCCGCGAGCTAGGGTTAGATAAAGAGCAGGCACAAAATATTGTACTGCAAGTACTGCGTGAGCAAGAGCTTGAGCGCCGAGAAAAAGAGGTAGAAATAGGGCAGAAGAATTTTTGCTCACATTGTGGTGAGCGATTGTAGAGAAGTGCTTTTTTCACTATGAAGTGTGTTCAAAAAAGGGTGCAGCGTTTTTATAACGTCGCACCCTTTTTATACATTATTACTTGGTGAGTATCGTACGAATACTATATCCCTTGTAAAGGGAGTGCGCGTGCCAGCTCGTGAGCCACCTCTTGCGCGGCACTGGCCAAATCTTCGGCAGGCAGCGGTAAGTTTTGCAATGTTAGATGCCAGTCATCCACTTCTCGACGTAAATGAGCGACCCAAAGCGTTGTACAATCACGTGGTAACTTTTTGAGATTGACTTCAAAACAATGGTTACCCTCATCATCACTTAAGTGAATCTCGCCTGTTTTCACTCTAGAAAATGGATGACCATGGTAAGAGTTGGCAATCATCGCAATATGAGTGATATGTGTTGGAATCTTATCTAAGTATAGTCTGATCTGCTCTTGATCAAGAGGGGCCAAATACATCGCTTGCTCACCGCGATCTTTACCGTTTAAGCTATCACCTTGATGCTTAACCGATTCAGCTTTGTCACGCAATTGCTTGAACCAAACGATGTCACTAATAGTACAGTTTTTGTCATACAGCACACAGGCCAAATCAATATCAATCGCGCTTTGATTTTTTTTAAAGCGTTTGAACAACCCTTTGGGTTCAATCTTAGTAAATTCATAGTTTAGTGAAAAAAACAAGGTTCCTGCATCTAGGCCCAGTCCTCTTAAACTGTCTGACAGTAATGGCGATGGGGCAGTGATTGACATAGTGTTCCTTATTCGTTCTTAAATTTTAATAGAGGTATATTGAGTTTAGAAGTTTGAATACGTTTAACGTCATAGCTATTAGTTGTTATCTATCCAGTCGCTATTCATCATCTAAAGACTTGTCTAATACCGCTTGATATAGCAGCTGAGGTTTTGCATCTAATAGACCACTGCCAAAACCGCGCAACCACCAAACCAGCTGTGAAGTTAAATTGACTGTTGCCTGTATAGTCAATTTGTCACCATCTAACGTAACTGTTTGATCGTCGCTGAGCTTGCTTTCAGTGAGGCTTTTGCCTGCTTGTGTGGTGAATTGTAGCTCGATAGTGGTATTTTTACCATGGTCAGGCAGTTCACTGAATAATGGATGACTAAAGCCCATGCCACCTGCATCTAAGTAAGTATCGAGTTGAAAATTGTCAGGCGTTTTTGCTGCGCTTTCGAGTATCTCAACACTGGCAAATCGATGTAGCGCAAAGGTGCGAATGACAGTTTCTGGGTCATCGGTACGAGTTGCCAGTAGGTAAATAATGACACCACGTTGAATAATGGCAATAGGGTTTAGGATATATTCACTAGATTGCGATTTATCACTGCGTGTATAGCAGGCTTTAATTTGTAATTGATAAAATAGCGCATGATAAATATTGTCTTTGCTATCCAAATCGATATGCGGGGCAATCAATGGCTGCGTGGCAGGTTCGATGCGTACTCTATCGATCCATGAATGGGTGACTTTGCTGTTTTTAAGTTGGCGCCGTGCTAAGTCAAACCAAGGAAACAGTTCATCCAAAATAACAGGGGGTAGTAATTGGGTGAGATTAGCCTCCACCATATTAAAGGCCACCGCTTGTGATAAGTTCATATGCGGCAAGCTTTGTAGCGGCGCGTCATCGCACCAGCGCCAGCCTTGTGGATTGGCATTGTTTTTTTCAATAGGGAAACGTTTTGCCAGCGCATTTAAATCACGTTGAACCGTGCGTAGACTGATATCAAAACCTGCCATCATCAGCTGCTCGTAGATATGCGTGGTGCCTACCCAACGATTGCGTTGTAGCTGCGACAGTACTTGCCATTGGCGAGCAGTCGTCGCTGCGCCATGTCGATTATCGTTGCTCACTTCCGAGGTACTACTGCTCTCAGCCGCTAGCGCTTTGGTTTGCTCGTTAGCGTCTGTCTGAGTTTGAATGTGATCGGCGTCAGTCGGATGTACAGTCATTAGGAAGTAGCCTTTATGAAGTATCGAGTCAGTTTTTATAGAGCAATTTTAAATGCTAGCGGCGGGTCAGTGACCCTATATCATCGCAGAAAATCCCCGTAGCGTCTAGCAACGGAGATTATTCAATGATTCTGCTGTATATTAACTTATATAGCGTCAATACCTCACTAAGTGTCACTATCCTGAGTACTTGGTTCGTTATGGGTATCTGCTTCGCTATCAATGATTATCGTGCTGTCATTCTCTTTACGTTTTTCTTTTTTTCTCTTATCTGCTTTCTTTTGACGTTTTTCTTTTTTCTGCTTTTTGTCTTTCTTTTTCGATTTTTTATCATCAATATCATCATCGCTATTTTGGTTCTCGTCCCACAGCATCAGACGGCTTAAGACTTTTCCAAATAATGTTTCTTTGCGATAGCGACTTTTCTTGTTCATGGTATCGATAGGTAGGCCAGTCATCAGCGTCAGTGCTTCACTCAAGGTATGGACACCATAGATGTGAAATTCATCGGCACTGACGGCAGCAATAATATCGTCGCGTAGCATGAGTTGTTTGACGTTGGCCATCGGAATGACAACACCTTGCTGGCCCGTTAACTCTTGCTCTCGGCAGGCATCGAAGAACCCTGCAATTTTAGAGTTGATACCGCCTACTGCCTGCACTTCACCCAACTGGTTCATAGAGCCAGTAATCGCAAATGACTGATCAATCGGTACATTTGCTAAGGCAGATAACAACGCACAACCTTCGCTAACGGTGGCGCTATCACCATCGATATGGGCATAGCTCTGCTCAAAAGCGAGTGACGCGCTAAAGTTTAAGGCATGATGCTGACTAAATAGGGCCCGCAAGTAGCTGGTCATAATTAGCATGCCTTTGGCGTGTAAGCTACCACCTAAGTCCACATCGCGCTCGATATCGAGAATCTCACCAGTACCAATATTTGGCTGAATAACGGCCGTAAGACGTGCTGGCATGCCGAATTCACTATCGGCATAGCTGACCACCGTTAACGCATTGACTTGTCCAACGGCATTGCCTTGTGTTTGTATGAGTTGCTGACCATTTTTGAGCTCATCCCAATAGAGATCACGTAAATACCCTGAGCGCTCGTCCATATCTTCGATGGCTTGGGTGACGTGATTGGCATTGACGATGTTTTTACCGCTCAAACGTGCATGGCGGTTCGACTCATGCAACAGCTTAATCAATAAATCACTGTGCAAGCTGAGTCGATCTTGGTCTTCTGCTTGTAAGCTCAAATGCTCAAGTAGAGTGGCTTGCGCACTACGATCGAACGGATAGAGGTTGGCATAATCAATAATGTCAGCCATTTTCGCGACCAATGCCAGTTCGTGTTCACTGGTGCGAACCACATCATCGTGGAAATCGGCACGAACTTTGAAAACCGCATCAAATTCAGGCTCAAGCTCTAACAGTTCATAATATAAATCTGCTTCGCCAAGTAAAATGACTTTAATATCAAGGTCAATAGGGGCAGGCGCTAGCGATAAGCTTCCTGTGAGTGTGAGCATCTGCTCAAGACTTGAGAGTTTAATTTTACGGGATTGTAATGCTCGCTTGAGACCCTGCCAAGCATATGGGTGCTCTAGTAAGTGACTGGCTTCTAATAACAGATAGCCGCCATTGGCACGGTGTAAAGCCCCTGCTCTAATCATACTGACGTCAGTGGTGACAGTCCCCAGTTGCGTGATTTGCTCGACATGCCCTAATAAGTTTAAATGCGTCGGTAAATCTTCAAAGATAACGGGTGCGCCACTGTCAGGCGTATGACTGACAATGACATTGACCGCATAACGACTAGGTGTTGTGGTCAGGACAGCCGTCACAAACTCTTCATCATCGCCATTAACGATACGCTCTACATGAGTGACCATATCGGCAAATATCGCTTTGAGATAATCCATAATCAGCGGGTGATTGGCAAATTGCTCATAAACAGGTGTAAATAAAGGTTGTAGCGCGCGGCGTGCAATATTGCGATGTAATGCTTCTATCGCATCATTGGCTTCGTCCTCTAACTGCTCTAACGCGATGGTCAGCTGACTCAAGCGTTTTTGCATGTGGTTTTTTTGGACAAAGTTATTTAGCTCAGCTTCGTATTCACTGTTGCCATATGCGTTAGTGCTGTCATCGTCATTGTTGTCAATACTGGTATTGATATTAGAAATATCAGCGGTGCTACTGTCCTCTATCGTCGAAGGAGCTTCATCATTGTTAGAGGATTTTTCATGTTTGACATCAGCATCGCTATTTTCTGTAGGTAGCTTGCTTGGGTGCACAAACATGGCTTTGTTATCGAAAGAGCGGAACGTCAGCGCTAAGTCATACTGTTTACCTTCAGCATTGAGCACTTCATAAGCATGACTTTCTTTTTGATGCGTGTCATTTTTTATGGCTTCGATTTTACTTTGGTATTGGTCACTACGAAAGCGTTGACTCAGTCGCTTTTTGGCTTGTTGCCACAAGTTATTGACTTGTTGCTGCAATAGCGAAGCTTGACCGGCAGGCAGACGTAATGCCAACGGGGTGCGCGGATCGGTAAAATTATGCACATAGACCCAATCATCAGGCGTCGGCGCATCGGCTGCGATGCGTTTCAGCAAGCGGCTGATTACGGTACGTTTACCTAAGCCATTTTCACCTGCTGCAAATACATGGTAGCCACTGGCTTTGATGTCTAAAGCTGTGTTTAAGGCTTTGAGCGCGCGCTCCTGACCAAACCCAACATCTAAATCTGGTGCCGTACGTGTGTCTGTTGGCAGCTCGCTTAGCTCACTATAACGCTTTAATTGCTCAGCGCTAATAAGGCAGCGCTGCTTTACCTCAATAAAGAGTGGGTGCGGTACTTTTACTTTTTTGTCATTCGTCAATGTGTCTGTCAATTCAGCGATGGGTGTTGCCATATTATTGGTGTCTTTTTTATTAGCGTCTCTTGATATTTTAGAGATAGGGGCGTGTGGCTGTTCGGTCATAGGCGTAGGAGATATCTTCTTAAAAAGGTGGAGTGTTGATCTCTATAATTGGTTTTATGCTATCAGGTATTCACATTCATGCTGAACTTTTTATACTTTATATTGAATAGCTAACCAAGATATTTTATAAGGTATTTTACAAGATGCAGCAACGTTTTAGCTAAATCATTAAACGCAGTTTTGTATCATTATGAGATATACCAGTGTGTATGATGAATAAGTGAGAGACAAATTAACAGTGAGTTTATTGCTATCAAAGGAGAATAACACCTCAATACAGGCCTAGATAGTATAAGATGTCTCACATTGGCGCAATCTGCAACTATTCAATAGACAGAGTGCATGATAAAATAGACGGTTCACATGTTAAAACTGGATAACTCGTTGTATGTCAGCTTCCGATAAAATCACGTCATCATCTGCTAGTACAGGTACTATCCATATTGATCCTACTGGATTTGTAAAGCTTGGATCACAATTGCCAGTGCTGGCCAATACTCTGACGAAAGCCATTCATGAGCTCGGTCTATCCTTAAGTGAGACGCAGCAGCGCACACTATTATTGTACTTAGACCAGCTTTTGTTGTGGAATAAAGCGTATAATCTGACCGCTATTACTGATCCTGAAGAAGCTTTAATCAAGCATGTGATTGATTGTTTGGCTATTATAACGCATTTGCCATCAGGGTCATTGCTTGATATTGGTACGGGTGCAGGATTGCCTGCCGTAATTATTGCTATTTGTCAGCCTGAGCGCCAATGTACGGCACTTGATAGTAACCAGAAAAAAATACGTTTTATTAAGCAAATCAGTAGTGAACTTGGTTTGAGTAATATGCAGCCGATTGCTTCTCGTATCGAAGCGCACGAAGCAAGCTATGAGGTGGTTACTTCTAGAGCGTTTGCCAGTTTGATAGATTTCGTCGATGTGGCGCAGCCAAGACTAGCAGATAATGGTCACTTATGTGCTATGAAAGGTAAGGCGCCGAGTGAAGAAGAACTGCAAGCATTGGATAGTGATTGGCACATAAAAACAATCAAGCTAAAAGTACCACGTTTGCATGATAGTCGTCATTTAATTGAATTGTCTCGTAAAAATGTCTAAGCTATGAGCACCTTTCAGTCATGAAATCGCAACTATGAAACAGTGACTGCCCGATTGTGAAACATAGTTTACGTCTTTAATTAAATGACATAATATTTAAATGGTGTCGAGACAAAGCGAGTCGTTTGTACAACGAATGACTGAATATGCCTCGCTTTTTAAATGTATAGCTAAAAAAATAACAGTAATAAATTCTAATTAAACTGAGTGAGTGTATGGAAATCATAGCGATTGCGAATCAAAAAGGCGGAGTGGGCAAAACCACGACGGCGGTAAATTTGACCGCTAGCTTGGCTGCAAAGCGTAAGCATGTACTACTGATTGACTTAGACCCACAAGGCAATGCGACCAGCGGTACGGGCGTGGATAAAAATGAACTCGCGCTGACCATCGCTGATGTTTTACTCGATGGTGTATCACTGTCGGATGCTATTGTTACCAGTCCAGCAGGGTTCGATGTCATCGGTGCCAATCGCGATTTGGCTGGGATGGACATCACCTTGATGAACAAGACCAATAGCCATGAATTGTTTAAAACAGCGATGGTGGCTTTGGTTAACGATCAGATAGCGGCTAAAAAACCTGCTTACGATTATGTCGTGATAGACTGTGCGCCCAGCTTGAATTTATTGACGATCAATGCATTGGTTGCCACAGACAGCGTCATTATCCCGATGCAATGTGAGTACTATGCACTAGAAGGCCTAGCAGATTTGTCGCAGACGATTGAGCGACTCACGGAGCTGAATCCGAAGCTCTATATTCGCGGTGTGGTGAGAACGCTATTTGATGCGCGTAATACATTGGCTCGCGATGTATCCGCTGAATTGGAAGCACATTTTGGCGATATCATGTATAAGACTCATATTCCAAGAAATATTCGCTTAGCAGAAGCACCTGCGCATGGTTTGCCAGTTATCGCATATGAGAGATGGTCAAAAGGGGCACGTGCCTATCAAAAGCTGGCCGCTGAAGTGATGAAGCAGAGCAGCTAGTTTTGGTTATAGATAAAAATTTGGTGATAAAAGCATCAACCAGATTAAATAACAAAGCACTAAATATCGTATTTATGAGTAATGAGTAAGCCGTATTCACAATCATTTGGCTTTTATTTTAGCGTTATAGGATAGGTAATCATGGCGAAGAAAAGAGGATTGGCTGCCAATCGAGGCTTAGATGCCTTATTGGGGTCAATCAAAAAAGAAAAGCAAATCACTGCGTCTGCCTTACAAGATGATATGGCAGCGCGTGATAATACTTTGCCAGCTGTAACGCCAGATACTGATATGCCAAACGATAGCACGCCCGCTCAAACAGGTCGTGCAAAAGACAACGAAAAGCTGACTGCAAAGCCAACGTCTGTGGAAGCTGCTGATTCTGGTAATCGTAAGGCGCGTGCGCCGCGTACGATGAATAAGAGCAGCATTCACAAAACTGGTGCTAATAAAAATCGTGTTAGTGGAACAGATAACAGTGCCTCTGAAGATCAAATCAGTCTGGTACAAATTGATGTGACACGTTTACAAGCAGGTAAATATCAACCACGCCGTGATATGAGTGAAACTGCGCTTGCCGAATTGGCCTCTTCGATTGAACAGCATGGGGTCATGCAACCTATTGTTATCCGTCCATTATTGGCAAATGAAGACAAGAGTGAAGCATTTGTTACTCATGAAATTATCGCTGGCGAGCGCCGTTGGCGTGCTGCAAAAATGGCGGGTAAAGCAGTAATACCTGCGATTGAGCGCGCATTGTCAGATGAGTTGGCTATTGCACTGGCACTAATTGAGAACATCCAACGTGAAGACTTGTCTGTGATTGAGCAGGCAGCAGCATTACAACGCTTTCATACTGAGTTTGGTATGAGTCATGCGATGATTGCGGAAGTTGTGGGCAAGGCACGTACGACGGTATCGAATCTACTGCGATTGAACCAGCTACACGATACCGTAAAAGATCATTTAGCCACTAGTGCGCTAGATATGGGTCATGCCCGCACGCTGTTGGCTCTATCTTCTGAACAGCAGCCGATTATTGCACAAAAAATCATCGATGGTGGCATGACCGTGCGCGAAGCTGAAAAGCTCGTGAAGTCAATTTTGCAGCCAGCTCCCAAAGCCAATCGTACTGAACAAGCACAGTCTCATGACGCGGAACGTTTGACACAAAGGTTAACGGATATGCTTGGGGCCGAAGTAAAGTTGAAGCATAAAAAAGACGGACAGGGTAGTGTTGAGATATTTTTCCAAAATCAAGATCAGTTGGCCGCCTTGATTAAGCACATAGAAGCACAGGCTTAAGGTATTCATCCAGTTTGTAATGACTGCACAAGTCTAAACTATCTTGGTTACCACTATTTTTATAAAAATATAAAAGAGAGCGAGTATGTGGGAGTTGGTAAAAGCGGGTGGTTGGTTGATGACGCCTATCGTGGTGTGCTCAATACTGGCATTGGTTATCATCATTGAGCGTAGCCATACTTTACAATTTAACAAAATTGTACCTAACAGATTGCGCGAACAATTGATAACGCGCCTACGCGAAAACGGCGGTATCGGCCGTACACAATTAATGAACGTGAAAGAAAAAACACCTTTGGGTGATATTTTGGCAACGGGTTTGCTTTATCGTCAGTATGGTTTAGAGTCGATGACGATGCATATGCAAAATCGTGCGAGCGTACAAGTTCATCAGTTAGAAAAAAATATCAATATGCTTGGTACTATAGGTGCGATTGCACCGTTGCTTGGTTTGTTGGGCACGGTATTGGGTATTATCTCTTCGTTTTTAGCGATTACTGATGGCGCGATGCAAGACCCAACGATGCTTGCCGCTGGCGTATCACAGGCATTGATTACAACTGCTGCTGGTATGATTGTTGCGATTCCTGCATTGGTTGGCTATCGTTATTTTCAGCGCCGGATCATTGATATCAATGCCCAGTTTGAAACTCAAGCAGGATTGATGATTCAAGAGTTGTATGACTACCAGTTGCTAGGAAATGTGCATACTTCTGGTTTTGATACGCTTAATCCTGATGCTTCATTACATAGCACTATACGTAATGATTCGGTAAGTTTAAGCGACGGAGTCACAGTGACTTCTTAGCACTATTTTTAATATTATTGGTATTATTTTTAGTACTAAGGGTCAGATGAATTATCTAGTCATCCTATTTGCATTTTAAACACGCCTTAAGCATAGTAAAAATATTAAAGAGAGTGATATGCGCTTTAGAAAACCAACCGTTGAACCACTTGAAATCAATCTAACACCAATGATTGATTGCTTATTATTTTTAATTGTATTTTTGCTGCTTGCGACCTCATTTAATCATTTTAGTCGCTTGAATATTATTCTTCCTGAAGCTGAAGGTGTCGCACTGACAGAACAAAACAACAGCATTGAAGTGGCAGTACAAGAAGACGGCAGCTATTTGGTAAATGGTATCACCCTTGGCAGTAGCAATGAGGCTGAATTGATCAGCATGCTACAGCAAGAGGCGGGTAGTAATCGTGATATGCTATTTGTGATCGCTGCTGATGCTAACGCTACCCATCAATCTGTGGTACGGGTGATGGATGTCGCAGGAAAACTAGGGTTTTTGAACCTTAATATCAGTACGGTTGTACCACTTGGCCAACCGTTACCGCAATAATGTATGGCTATATTAGTGTCATAAATACTCCTATAAAACTGTGCTTTGAGTACAGTTTATTCATATCATGATACCCAAATTGAGGCTTTTATGAGCCAAACATATCAATCCGACTCTACAAAAAAATCTGCTAAAAAATTGTCAGCAGAGCCATCAGATGTACCTAAGCGTACGACATTATTGCGCCTGTTACGCTATCTTAAGCCATATTGGTGGGCGTTAGCATTAGTGGTTTTAGGTTTCGCTATCAATGCTGGGACAGAGATATGGGTGGCCAAACTTCTACAGTACATCACTGATGCTATCAATCAAGGTGATCAAAGCAAACAGAATTTGTTTCCCTTGCTTATCATCACATTGTTCTTTGTGCGTGGTTTGGGTAGCTTTTTGGGTAATTACTATTCTGCTTTAGTTTCACGTAACTTGGTATATGAGTTGCGAGTAGAAGTCTTCAATAAATTGCTGCGTTTGCCAAGCTCATTTTATCTTGCCAACCCAGCAGGTACTATCTCATCAAAGTTGATATTTGACGTTGAACAGGTCACAGCAGCCAGTACAGAGTCAATGAAGACCTTATTGCGCGATGGCTTGACGGTATTAGCATTGATCGGATTTTTGCTCTACAGTAATTGGCGTCTAACTTTAATTTTATTCCTCGTACTACCACCGATATTATGGCTCATTCGTATAGCATCTAAGCGTTATCTCAGGTTATCTAAGGGTATTCAAGAGACGATGGGTGATGTTAGTCATATTACCAATGAGGTCATCGGTGGCTATCAGGTGGTCAAAAACTATGGCGGACAAGCATACGAAGCCGAACGTTTTGACAAAACGTCAAAAAAGAACTTGCTCCAAGGTATGAAGGTAGTCGTTACTAATAGTATCAATACGCCAGCAGTACAGCTACTGATGGCAATAGCCATGTCGGTTGTGGTGTGGCTCGCACTGCGTCCTTCAGTCATCAATAATATCTCGGCCGGTGAGTTTATCTCATATATTGCAGCTGCTGGATTACTCAGTAAACCAGTGCGTTCACTGACGGATATTAATCAGAAACTGCAAAAAGGTATCGCGGCTGGTGAGTCAATTTTTGCTCTACTAGATGAGCCAGAAGAAAAAGACACTGGCGTGATCAGCTCAGCCTTAACGGGTGAGATGAAGCTTGATAATGTCAGTCTGATCTATCCGGATTCGACAGTGGCACTGCGCGACTTTACGTTAGATATACGTGCAGGAGAAACCGTTGCACTGGTAGGGCGTAGTGGTGCTGGTAAATCATCTTTAGTAAATCTATTGACACGCACCTTATCAACTTCTGCAGGGCAAATTACTTTAGATGGTATACCAATCGAAGATATCAAACTAGAGAGCCTACGTGCTCAAATTGCGATGGTCAATCAGCAAGTGGTGCTGTTCAATACGACGGTGTTTAACAACATTGCTTATGGTAGCTTAGCGAATAAAAGTCAGTCCGACGTTGAGCGTGCCGCAAAAGATGCCTTTGCTCATGACTTCATAATGAAGATGCCAAATGGCTACCAAAGCGAAATCGGTGCCGAAGGTTTGCAATTGTCAGGTGGGCAGCGTCAGCGCTTGTCTATCGCTCGTGCGCTATTAAAAGATGCGCCAATTCTAATTTTAGATGAAGCGACCAGTGCGCTAGACAATGAATCAGAGCATTATATTCAGCAAGCGCTAGATAATGTGATGAAAAACCGCACGACATTGGTGATTGCACATCGATTGACTACTATTGAGTCTGCTGATCGTATCGCTGTGTTGGATGCAGGGCAGATTGTCGAGCTAGGCACACATACAGAGTTGATGCAGTTACAAGGCTATTATGCACAGATGTATGACCGCGATTTTGAATAGGTTGATATGATTTTATTCCAATATACATTGGATGATATTTCGGTACTGAATATTATAGAATAAGTGGTCCATAATCATGAGCATTGAAACGATAGTGACACGTGCATGGCAACGCCAAGCTCTTTGGTTGTGGCTATTACTACCCATTAGTTGGTTGTATGGGTTCATTACTATACTTCGTCGTCAAGCTTATAAAATTGGCTTGTTAGCCAGTTATCGCGCACCCATTCCTATCATGGTAATCGGAAACATCAGTGTTGGTGGTAGCGGTAAAACACCATTGATTATTGCTTTGGTCAATGAGCTACAATCACGAGGCGTCAAGGTGGGGGTTGTTAGTCGCGGTTATGGTGGTGATACCAGTCAGATGCCAGCATTGGTTAATATAGATAGCTTACCTAATATAGTTGGCGATGAGCCGTGTTTAATCGTTAGCATGACAGGTGCCGCGATGGCAGTTTGTCCCAATCGTCAGCAAGCAGTGACCACCTTATTAGATGCTTATCCAGATTTACAGTTAATTATTGCAGATGACGGTTTGCAGCATTATGCATTGCAACGTGATATCGAGTGGATTGTCGTTGATGCAGCACGCGGTTTTGGCAATGAGCAACTACTACCCACTGGCTTTTTACGTGAGCCAATGTCACGATTAGAAGGCGCAAATGTCATTTATCATGAAAAGTTAGAAACAGGAGCAGTTTATCAAGATAATAATACTCTGCCTCTAGCCAGTCGTTCGACTATGCATTTAATGCCTGACAAGTTGCAGCGCCTGTGGCAACTTAAATTAACTGATGCTAAAGCTACTGACTCCAAAGTGAAAATTGACATGCCAGAAAAGGGTAGTCAGGTACACGCCGTCAGCGGGATTGGTTATCCGCAGCGTTTCTTCGGTACCTTGGATTCTATTGGCTTTGAGGTAATCGGTCATCCTTATTCTGACCATTATGATTTTAGCTTGGCTGAGCTCCTGCAGTATCGCGATTATCCCATTGTTATCACTAGCAAAGATGCAGTGAAAATTAGAGCATTGCTAGTCGAATATACAAGTAAGCAAGCACTGAGTGATGAGTATGAGGAGCTGGCAAGTAGACTATGGGTGTTACCAGTGACAGCCGTACTTTCTGATAGTTGTTATGACAATCTAGACGAGCAACTAAAGATATTAGGTATTCAGTCTGATCCTGATATCAGTATAAAAACTACGTGATAGATAATCGCTAATATTTTACATTGCCGCAAAATTTTATAGGAACAAGCCATGTCATCAGTCGCCATACCTGCCAAAACACATATTGTCATTCCTGCTCGCTTCAAAAGCACACGACTACCCGGCAAACCATTGCTACAAATACATGGTAAGCCGATGATTCTTTGGGTGGCTGAAAAGGCTCAGACAGCACACTTTGCAGATGATATGTGTATTGCGACTGATGATGCGGATATCGCTAAAGTATGCACGGATGCAGGATTCGATGTCGTAATGACTAGCCCTGATCATGCCTCAGGCACAGATCGTTTAGCAGAAGTGGCTGCTATAAAAGGTTGGGCTGACCATGATATTGTGGTCAATATGCAAGGCGATGAGCCGTTGGTACCTCCGCTATTATTAGAGCAAGTAAAAGCACTTCTAGTCGCAGATGATGAGAGTGTGATGGCCACTTTATGTGAGCCTATCGATGACTATGAGACTTTTATGCGCCCATCAGTGGTCAAGGTTGTCAGTCAACAATCCAATGATTTACAGCGTGCGCTTTATTTTAGTCGTGCGCCCATTCCTTGTGATCGTGATGTCGTGTTGGCTGAGGATAATCAAAGACAACCACCAAAAAATGCGTATCGTCACTTGGGCTTATATGCTTATCGCGTGCGTCTCTTACAGCAGTTTGTGCATTGGCCACAGACACCGCTCGAAATGCTAGAAAGCTTAGAGCAGTTACGTGTGTTAGAAAATGGTGGATATATCGCCATTGCTGCCGCTGCTTGTCATTTACCAGCAGGTGTCGATACGCAAGAAGATTTAGATCGTTTAAATGGCATGAACCTAGCTGACTTTTTAAATCCTATCGGTAGTCTATAGGTTAGTAATCCAATTCAAATTTTATACCTTTCATTTAAAGCGTCATTAACGCGCTATATCCTGAATAATCGAGCAATGTTATAGGGCGACAGCTATGAGTGATGTGACAGGAAATACGGGTGCAGCAGCTATCAACGACGGCATTTATTTTGCACCCTTATTGCCATGGCAGCAGTCGTTATGGTCGCAACTGACAGAGCGAGTATTACAGCAGCAGTCTTTACCTCATGCGCTACTAGCCGCAGGTATGCAAGGAATGGGCAAGCGTGCTTTTGTATGGCGACTGGTCGCTTGGTTGCTATGTCGCAGCCGTGACAGTCATCCAACAGGTGCTTGCGGCACGTGTGAGAGCTGCCAATGGTTGAGATCGGGCACCCATCCGAGCTTGCAAGTATTGCCACTGGTCAGTATGCCTATCAGTGCAGAGCAGGCAGATAATAAGGAAAAATCAAGCAGCACCGCTAAAGACAAAAAATCTAGTAAAACTGCTAGCAATAGTGCTCTCAAGACCAAAATTGATGATATCCGTGCCTTACAACCTTTTATTTATCAAGGTGGACAAGGAATGCGGATTTGCGTGTTAGACCATGCTGAGAAAATGACCATTGCTGCAGCCAATGCCCTACTAAAAACCTTAGAAGAGCCACAAGCACAAGTTCATCTGTTTCTGATCAGTGATACGCCTGCCCAATTGCTACCAACCATTAAAAGCCGCGTACAACAGCTGGCATTACAAACGATTGAGCCTGCGATAGCTGTTGACTATGTAACAGGTGAGCTAGGCCATACTATCAATCGTGAAGCAGTCAGTACCGCGGCTATTCATCAACTTATTCAGCTGGCAAATGGCGCACCTTTAGCAGCGATAGCACTGGCACAAGTGCCTTGGTATAGTAAGCGTTCACTGTGGTTGACGACGTGGCAAGCATTACGTAGTGGCAAACGTAGTAGTATCGCAGCCAGTGATTATTGGCAAAATCAGCTTAACATCGTAGAGTTTATCCAACTGTCTGAGCTGATGCTGCTCGATATGCGCCGTGTTTGTCTAGGACTGGATGAGCTACAAAAAGACGTCAACTTATCAGCATTGTTAGAGAGTTATCAACCGACTGATAGTGGGTTGGAAGCATTCGCTAATAGCTTGCAGCAAACCAAAATTGCACTACAACAAAATGTGCAAGAAAAATTTGCCTATGATAAGCTGATGCAAGAACTGGCATATTTATAAAGCAATTTTTATGGCATTTTATTATCGTTTGGTAATTGACGCAATGCTTTGCTCTACATACCGTTAGTCACTCATAAAAATATACTTAACCCAATTAATAAAGGAAGCTAACTATGGCGATGCCAGGACGCGGTGGGGTATTAACCTGCCATATTGAAAATATCGAAATGCTATATGCTAGCTACTTATCCTTTGTGAGTAATGGTGCATTGTTTGTACCTTCGACTCAAGATCAACAGCTAGGTGATGAAGTGTTTATCGCGGTTACCTTACCGAACTCTAGCGAGCGCTTACCTATGAACGGTAAGGTGGTTTGGATAAACTCTAAAACACAAGGTGGTCGTCCAGCAGGTTTTGCCGTACAGATTGGGACAGATATTTCTGGTCAGCGAATCAAAAACGAAGTTGAGCGACTATTGGCTGGTAAAGTAGATGGTTTGCAGGCGACTTATACGATGTAGTCTTTACAACCATTAATATTTTTATCCATTACGATAATTAGTTTTGAACAAATGCCACTATAGAAAAGCAGCCTTATACTTGGTATAAGGCTGCTTTTTAGCAAAAATATAAAAAACTGGCGGAATGTGAGAGTGTTCTAATAGCGCGGTGGCACATACATGTCGTTTGGGATAGGTTCACGGTAATATTCATCATCGCGTTTTCGATTGGGTAATTCGACCTCGTCACGTGGCACTTCTTTATAAGGAATTTGTTCGAGTAAATGGGCAATGCAGTTCAGCCTAGCACGTTTTTTATTATTGCCCTCGACCACCCACCACGGCGCTTCAGGAATGTGAGTGCGCTCAAACATGGTTTCTTTTGCTTTGGTGTAATCTTCCCAACGTCGGCGCGACTGTAAGTCCATCGGTGAGAGTTTCCACTGCTTAAGCGGATCATATATCCGGCTCATAAATCGCGCATGTTGCTCGTCATCGGTAATAGAAAACCAGTATTTTACTAGGCGAATACCTGAGCGTACGAGCATACGTTCAAACTCAGGTACTGATTGAAAAAACTCTTCATACTGTGCATCTGTACAGAAGCCCATCACGTGCTCAACACCGCCGCGGTTATACCAACTACGGTCAAACAGTACAATTTCACCAGCTGCTGGTAAGTGGGCGACATAGCGCTGAAAATACCACTGCGTCTGCTCGCGTTCCGTGGGAGCAGGTAATGCGGCAACACGGCACACTCTAGGGTTTAAACGCTGAGTAATACGCTTGATGGCACCACCTTTACCAGCAGAATCACGCCCTTCAAAGATGACGACGATGCGCTCACCGCGATCCACAACCCAATCTTGTAGCTTTATAAGCTCGCGTTGTAGCCGGACTAATTCATGAAAGTATGTTCGTCGGTCTAGCTTTTCCTGCTCGCTCATCTCGCGGCCATCAAAACGAAAATCACGTGCACAGTCATCTATTTCATTTTCTAATTCTTCATCATAGGTATCGATTAAATCTTGATGCATTTTTCGACGCAACTCATCATCCAGAACTTCTTTCTCGATACGCTCTGAAAGAATAGCTTGTTCTCGATTGTATTGATCTACATGCTCTTTAGTTGCTAAAGATTCAAAATCAGTCGTTGTACGTGGTTCTGACATCACAAATTTTTCAGAACCAAAAATGACTTCCCTTAGTTTTTCTAATAAATATTTTGTCTTACCCATAAATATTACCTTTGGTTGGCATATTGGATTTTGTAAGATACTACTCCTGGTTCACTTTTATAATAACAAACTATAGGCAATAAAAAATGCCCTTTAATTAACTTAAAGGGCATTTTTTACAGACAGATACTGATTAAAATAATAGATCAGCATATCTCTTTTTTTAAACTAAATGCAATCCAGATTATTTTTCTAGAATGCAAGTCACACCTTGACCACCTGCTGCGCAGATAGAGATAAGTGCACGGCCTGAGCCTTTTTGATCTAGTAATTTAGCAGCAGTTGCTAAGATACGACCACCAGTAGCAGCAAATGGATGACCTGCAGCCAATGATGAGCCATTAACGTTCAGTTTGCTACGATCGATAGATCCTAGTGGTGCCTCTAATCCTAGGCGCTCTTCACAGAATTTCTCATCTTCCCACGACGCAAGTGTTGACAATACTTGTGAAGCAAAGGCTTCATGAATCTCATAAAAGTCAAAATCTTGCAGCGTCAGACCAGCACGCTCAAGCATACGCGGTACGGCGTATGCTGGTGCCATTAGCAGGCCTTCCGTTGTGCCAGATTTACCAATGAAGTCAACCGCAGCCGTTTCTTGATGTACGATATAAGCCAATGGCTTTAGACCATGCTCTTTTGCCCACTCATCCGTACCCAATAGCACACAAGAAGCACCGTCAGTTAGCGGTGTAGAGTTGGCGGCAGTCATCGTTGGGTTGGCGTTTCTTTTGCCAAATACTGGTTTTAGCTTCGCCAGTTTTTCTAAAGTGGTGTCTGGACGCAAGTTGTTGTCGCGAGTCAGACCTTTGTAAGGCGTGATCAAGTCGTCAAAGAAACCGTCGTCATAAGCGCGTGCTAGGTTTTGATGGCTATTAAAAGCCAGCTCATCTTGGGCTTCGCGGCTGATGTTCCACTCAAGCGTCGTGATCGCTTGGTGCTCACCCATTGACAAACCAGTGCGTGGCTCGCCGTTTTGCGGTGAATCAATCAAGTCTTTTGGGTTTAGACCCATCAATGCTTTTAGGCGTTGCTTGTTGTCTTTTGCGGCACCCAGTTTGATAAGTACTTTACGTAGGCCATCGCCAACTGCGATAGGCGCATCAGAGGTCGTGTCTACGCCGCCAGTGATGGCTGAATCAATCAGACCAAGTGCAATTTTGTTTGCAGAGGCAAAGGTCGCTTGTAAGCCAGTACCACAAGCTTGTGAGATGTCATAAGTTGGCGTGTGCGGGTTCAATGCTGTGTTTAATGTTGCTTCACGAGTTAGGTTGATATCGCGGCTCAGTTTCATGACAGCGCCAGATACCACTTCACCTAATGTCTCGCCTTGTAGGTTGTAACGCTCAACCAAACCATCTAAAGCAGCCGTTAGCATGTCTGTGTTGCTGACATCAGCGTATGAGCCGTTTGAGCGAGCAAACGGGATACGGTTGCCCCCTAGAATAGCCACTCGGTTTAGATTTGAAGCAGGCTTCGCTTTGCTGGTCTTTTTAGCAGTGGCAGAAGTTTTGACAACAGTCGTTGCTGATTTATCCTCAGTTACTTTTTTGTCCTCAACCGTTTCAGCTTCTTTAGCCGAAGCACTTGCAGTTCTTTTGACAGCTGTTTCTTTTTTAGTGCTATCAGTAGAGGTTGCTTGTGAGTTTTCATTTTTTGTATCACTGGTTTTTACGACAGTGCTTTCGATAACAGGGCTATCAGGGTGGTTATTTTTATTACTCATAATATTATCCTTAAAAAATATGGGTAGAAGAAAAAGAGGGTAATAATAAAAAATTCAATTGAATTAAAAAATACAGTTAAGAGATTCAAAATAGATAAGAGGTAAATATTATCATTTATTATGCGTTATGGCTGTTTAGGATAAAGTGTTTTTACGACCTTACTGTATATCTTTAGCAAACTATGTGACACTTATATATAAGGTTGATACTGGCTTTGAAAACAGTTAATAATATAACTTTTGTAGACTGGCTGGTATTGACTATTAACATTGCATAAAAGCTGTTTTGATAATATATTGTTATCGATAATTCTATTTACCATAACTTATAGGTCTGATTTTAGCATAATGTTATGGTTTTTAAATCTAGAAAAAGCGGCCGTCTTGTGTACTTGCTTGTTTACAGATTTTTGTGGACATTGTCAGTTTTTGGACTTGTTTATGATGGCAGTGTATAGTTAGGCCAGTTTTGTACGCACTTACTAAATATCAATAATTATAATGTTGCCGAGTCTATATGATAGGCACATTGCATTTTTTATTTTAATCATTTTTATAAGGATTATATTATGTCAGACCGTTACGGTGATTTTGTTCAGTCTTCTCTTGGCAAAAAAGTGGCCAAAAATTTGGGTTTGCCATTACCAGTGACTCTTGATCGTTTCGAGAGTGGTGAGAATTTAGTACGCGGTAGTGTGTTGGTTGGTCGTGCTAAGGGCGAGGATAAAAGCGTTAGCGCATCGATCTCACGTATTTTGTCAGATGTACATGCTGACGTTTATGTGAACAGCAGTGACGATATCAAAGATGAATTGGCTGATGCGAGCATCGAAGCAAAAGCCAATACTGGTGGCGATGACAAATTCAAAGTTCTATTGTTTGATGCCAGTAATATTGTCAATGCTGAGCAGCTCAAAGAAGTGTATGAATTCTTCCATGCTGTTGCTCGCCGTGTCGATAAGTCTGGTCGAGTCATTATCGTTGGTCGTACACCAGAAAACATCACTGACATCGAAGCAGCAATGGCTCAGCGCTCACTTGAAGGCTTTGTAAAGTCTGTCGGTAAAGAATTTAAGCGCGGTGTTACGGCACAGCTTGTTTATGTTGAAGAAGGTGCAGAGCAAAATCTAGATTCGACGTTACGCTTTTTCACCTCAGCTCGTTCAGCGTATGTCTCAGGACAAGTTGTGCGTGTTAACAAAGGCGAATCAGTTGAAGTAGATTGGACGCAGCCTCTAGGTGGCAAAACCATGCTAGTGACTGGCGCAAGTCGCGGTATCGGTGAAGCAATCGCTCGTGTGTTGGCTCGTGAAGGCGCTCACGTTATCTGTCTCGATGTGCCGCAGCAGCAAGCTGATCTACAAAAAGTCGCGAGTGAAATCAGTGGTTCAGTCGTGACCGTTGACATCACTAGTGATGACGCAGGCAAAGAAATCGCTGAAGCAGCACAAAAGCGTGGCGGTCTAGATTCTATTATCCATAATGCTGGTGTCACACGTGATAAGACATTGGCAAACATGGACGAGAAAAAATGGGACATGGTTATCGATATCAACCTAGGCAGTATTGCTAGGCTAAATCGTTACTTACTAGACAATGACGTGCTAAAAGAAAATGCACGTATCGTCTGTGTGTCGTCAATTTCAGGTATCGCTGGCAACTTGGGTCAAACCAACTATGCGACCTCGAAAGCGGGTGTTATTGGTCTGGTTGATGCGACTGCTAAGCAACTAGAAAACAATGCTAAAGGTATGACCATAAATGCAGTGGCACCAGGATTCATCGAAACTCAAATGACTGAAGCGATTCCATTTGCTATTCGTGAAGCTGGTCGTCGCATGAACTCAATGAGCCAAGGCGGCTTGCCAGTAGATGTTGCTGAGACCATCGCATGGTTTGCATCACCTGCTTCTGGCGGCTTGAACGGTAACGTTGTTCGTGTTTGTGGTCAGAGCTTACTAGGGGCCTAACACCTATTTCTAAGTAGACAGAGGTAATGATTAAGCCTATTATAAATATATAATATAGTGAATTATTTATTATTTACCTCACGTATGCTTACGAAAAAATTGCTGATAAATCGTAATAAAGCTGCCCGAGGGTGGCTTTTTTATGATAAAAACATAGAAACCATCAGCCAAATTATGTTTCGTTATAATAAGTGCTTGTAACTTGTATTAAAAATCACGTAGATTACTTATACTTTGGATTGAGTATAGCGCTTAAGATACTGTTTACTGGTAAGCCTTAACGAACGACTTTATAGCATCTCTGTATGCACCAAGAAAATTTGCTCAAGCCCCACTTAGGATTTATTATGTCAGACAAGCATTATGATGCGCTGCCAAAAGCGCATACGACCTACGCCAATATCGTCAAAAGTTTATTGCCTATCGTCAATAATGGTAAAGTTAGTAGAGATCAGTTGCCGCAATCGACCTATTATGTGGACGATCTGCACATCGATCAGGGTAATTTAAACGATTATCGTAAAATTTGCGGTTTTGCTGATAATGGCAATATCCCGATTACGTATTTTTCGGTGCTGTCTCAAACGCTGCAAATGAACATGATGGTCAAAGAGCCGTTCCCATTTGCTATGCTGGGGTTGGTACACGTCGATAACAGTGTGACCCAGTATCGTCCAATTGGTGAACGTGAAACGGTCGCTATGTCTGTCACCTTTGATAACTTGCGTGACCATGCTCAAGGTCAGCAGTTTGATTTTGTGACAACGGTAAAATCAGAAGACAAGGTGATTTGGGAAGGGACATCGACTTATCTGTCACGTAGCAAACAACCAAGCCGTAGCAAAGACAAAAAAAGCACACCGCGTCCAGTCGTGGTCAAACCCTCAGTCAATCCAAAAGGCGTACACAGTATCTTTGAAGTACCAGAAGATATCGGTCGTCGTTATGCCTTTGTGTCAGGCGACTTTAACCTTATCCACTTACATCCATTATCTGCGCGCGCTTTTGGCTTCCCTAAAGCCATCGCCCATGGTATGTGGTCAAAGGCCAAGTGTCTTGCCATGATGGATGAGTTGCCAGACGCTTGTACCGTTGATGTATCGTTCAAACTGCCTATATTTTTGCCAGCAGAAGTCGAACTCATTGCTGATCCGGTAGCGCAGCTTGAGAGCGCAGATGGCACTTGTGAGTTTGGCCTATATAGCTCTAAGAATGACAAGCCGCATTTGGCAGGTATTGTTAAATTACAGAGTGATAGTTAACAAAAGCTAGCATAACAGTCAGTAACATGACTGCCGTTTAACTAACAACTATTTCAATAGCAAACTTAACGAACAACTTTATACTTATGACTGCACATACGGAAGCAAAAAGCCCAGAACAACTTGATAATTCAGCTGCCAATGACGATGTCGCTAACAACGACGTTGCTAACAATGAGGCTGAGACTACAAACGTCACACCTGACCAAGACGCTCCTGATAATGGTGTCGATCTAGCTGCTATTTTTGAGCCTTATTTTCGTCCTGATGACAACACCATTGTATGCGGTGCACTCGATGACGAAAAGGTGGTAGCTTTAGCGAAAGCGGGTGTCGAGCTAGTGATTAATTTGCAGCCTGATGATGAATTGAGCTTTGATGAATCATCAGCGGTCGAGCAGGCAGGTATGCACTATGAGCATCTGCCTATTAGCGGCGCGGCGGATTTAAAACAGCTGAAAATATTGGCGTTTGACAACATTTTACGCCAAAATCATGGCAAGAAAATCGCCGTACATTGCGGAACTGGTAACAGAGTAGGCGCGGCCATTGCCCTGCGTGCAGGTTGGTTGCGTGGGCGTAAGATGGATACTGCTATGGAACGTGGGCGCAGTCATGGTTTGACTAAGCTTGCCGAAGAAGTCCATAATCGTCTATTGGTACCACGTTAAAGTATAAGCATGTTTGACGAGTAAAAAGGCGACCGATAGGTGGCCTTTTTTTTGAGTAAATAAAAACAAGTTTAAACCGCTAATCGTACTTTTTGGGATTGGTATAATATTAAGCGCTAAGGTTTTTTATACTTAGCTATTCTACAAAACAAAGCAGGAAAACTATGACCGATAATAATAAAACTGATCATAATAATCAGATTAATACACAACTTCAGCAGCACTTACAGCAACTGCTCACCGATTTACAGCTTGATGATGCCCCAGCAGGTGGTGCGGTGGTTGTCTATCAGGCTGGTAAGTGTGTTGCTCAGGCAAGTACGGGGTTGGCACGTTTAGACATGTCATGGCAGCCTTACACTTTAGCAATTAACTTTTCGACAGGTAAAGGTATATTGGCGACGTTGGTACATGTATTGGTTTCGCAGCAGGTGCTTGATTATGACACGCCTATTGCACACTATTGGCCAGCATTTGCGGCACAGGGTAAAGGTAAGCTTACGCTACGCCATGTGATGTCACACCAAGCCAATTTATTTTCCATTCAAAGTATCGAGGTAGACAGTGAAGCCTTGCTTGATTGGGAATACATGCTCAAGACGGTTGCTGCAATGCCGATCACTGCACCAGACCATGCCGAGCTATATGACAGCGCCTATAGTGCTTTAGTCTATGGTTGGGTATTGGGCGGTGTCATAGAAGCCGTTACTGAACTGTCTTTAGCTGAAGCGCTGCTCCGTTATCTCACTGAGCCTTTAGGTATTGCTGATAGCTGTTACTTTGGCGTACCAGCAAGCAAAGTTAACCAAGTGGCAAAGCTGGCCAAAGATTTTGAGTCATCAAATGAAGAAAACGCACAACTGCGTAGTAAACGTCAAAAACCAACCTTAAAAGTAGATTCGCAAAGTGTCTTGCGTGCTTATGAAAACCTGCCTAGTTATGCATGTTGGCAGCAGCAAGCCTTAGCGAATATAACATCAGCAGATATTGGTCAAGCTGATGAGCGAACCAACTTGCCTAAGTTGGACACAGCTTATATTAATCGTTTGTACTTTGACACGAGCAAGCTCAATCTAAAAAATTATAAGGCAGCGCTCATACCAGTTGGAAAACAAGCGATCGATTATCATAGTCGTGAAACGCTACAGGCCGTGATTCCAGCCGCCAATGGTGTCGCCTCAGCTCAGGCCTTGGCAACCATTTATGCTATGCTTGCCAGTGGCGGCGAGTGGCAAGGACAGACACTTATTGATAGCACAACCTTTGAGAAGCTATCTACACCGCAAGTCACAGGGCTAGATGCTGTCATGCCAGCAGCGATGCATTGGCGTTTGGGTTATCATCGCCGGTTTGATATTTGTCAAAACGAAGCTAGTGAAGGGGTGGATGCAAGCAAGCAAGGATTTGGACACATGGGTTACAACGGTTCAGTTGCTTGGTGTGACCCTGCGCGCCAGTTGTCATTTGCCTTTGTCCATAATTTTGATTCAACGATGCTCAATGATATCCGTCAGTTTGCGCTAACGGAATCTGTGTTGAGTATGATTGATGCAGCGCTTTAAAAACCTTATTGATAAGTTCAATGAGGCTTATTCGGTGTCATTTTAAGTAGCCTAGTTGCACTCAAGCCATGAATGAAGATTGAGGCTAGAATCACAATTGAGCAGACAATCCATAACTTGAGTGCATCTTCATCACCGAAGAACCCTTGGTTCAGCGCATAAGATAGATAGTACAACGTACCAATACCACGGATGCCCAATGCTGAGATGGCGTATTTTTCAGTGCGAGGAAGATTCAGCCCTGATAAAGCGATAAACCCACCAATAGGACGTATCAATAATAAGAAGGTGAAGCTGACGATGTAAACACGCCACGTCAGCTCCACACCTGACTGTAATCCTTGACCTAGAAAAATGCCAAACATAACCAGTACGAGCGACATAAGCAAACCTTCGGATTGCTCTGCGAAATCATGGAGTTTGTGATGGTAGCTGTGCTCATGCTCTGAACGCCGGAAGGCAAATGCCGCAATAAAGACAGCGATAAAACCATAACTGTGTACAAACTCTGCTAATCCATATGCCACGAGTGTCAGGGCGATGACCACATAACCTTGAGAAATAGTAGTGTCTTGGCTATATTTCGAAAATACCAGCTTTGCCATGACTTTACCCACGACAATACCCACCACCAAACCTGCGCCAATTTTCCACAGTACATCATGGGTGAACCATGACCAGAGCATTTCACTGGTGAAACGATTGCCTTCACTAAATGCTTCCGCTATTTTTATTGCTAAATAAACGAAGGGAAACGCCAGTCCGTCGTTAAGCCCTGCCTCTGAGGTGAGGGTAAATCTCGGTGTATCTTCGCCGCCCGTATTAGGCGGTCCTACCTGAATGCTAGATGCCAATACCGGATCGGTTGGGGCTAGCACAGCCCCTAACAAAATAGCTGCTCCAAGGCTCAAACCAAACGCATAATACCCCAAAATGGCCATCGCAAAGATACCAATCGGCATGGTAATCAGTAATAGGCGTACTGTCGGCCTCCACAATCGCCAAGACAGCTTGGTATCAATCTTGATACCAGCACCTACCAATGACACGAGCACCACGATTTCGGTTAATTTTTCGATGATTAAACCGTTATCCATCGGATCTAAAAATGATAAGCTCGTCCACCAATAGCCCATGATTAGACCAAAGCTGACCTGTAGCATAGGTAAGGAGACGGGCGTGCGTTTAAACATAATAGGAAACAACGCTCCTAGTAAGAAAGCGACACCGCAAATCAATAAGAATAAATTATAGTTTTCGATCATAAGGAGTAGGCACGTCGTGGTTTTTAAGGGGGCAGTTTTGATAACCCTTATCATGACGCCAAAAAAAATCAATTACCGCAAAAAATCGTTATTAAAACGTCTGCTACGTTGTTTTTTGGTGAAAAAAAGCCTGCATAAGATATGCAGGCTTTTCATGGGTCTGTAGATTGATGTGTTTTAAGATAATTTATTTACCTTAAAACACAGTCTGCACGTTTTAGCGTTCTACTTGGCTCACATCACGGACAGCACCAGTATCGGCACTGGTCGTCATAGCAGCATAGGCACGTAGCGCAGGGGTCACATGACGATCACGGCTCACAGGCTTCCATGCATCGCGTCCGCGTGCTTCCATCGCATCTCGGCGTGCGGCCAAGTCGGCATCACTGACTTGCATGTTGATGGTACGGTTAGGAATGTCGATATGGATGGTATCGCCTTCTTCAACCAGACCGATGGCACCACCTTCGGCTGCTTCAGGGCTGGCATGACCGATTGATAGGCCTGATGTCCCACCAGAGAAGCGACCATCGGTGAGTAGGGCACACTCTTTACCTAAGCCTTTTGACTTTAGGTAAGTCGTTGGGTAAAGCATTTCTTGCATACCAGGGCCGCCTTTAGGGCCTTCGTAGCGAATGATAACCACATCACCGGCAACGATATCATCAGCCAATACCGCAGCGACGGCATCATCTTGTGACTCAAATAGACGCGCGCGACCAGTAAATACTAAGATGCTTTCGTCAACGCCTGCGGTTTTAACCACACAGCCACGCTCGGCGATATTGCCATACAGTACGGCCAAACCACCATCTGTAGAATAGGCATGTTGGGCACTACGGATACAACCAGACTCGCGGTTGACGTCTAGATTTGACCATTCTTTTGATTGTGAAAATGCTTCAGTGGTACGTACGCCACCAGGCGCTGCCAGGAAGCGTGCGCGTGCCTCAAGGTTATCAGGATTCATAATATCCCATTTATCAATCGCAGCTTTCATCGTTGGACTATGAATGGTCGGTACGTCAGTGCTCAAGAGACCGGCACGATCAAGCTCAGCCAATAACGCAAAGACACCACCAGCACGATGCACATCTTCCATATGGTATTTCTGTGAGGCAGGGGCTACTTTTGCAAGGCAAGGAACACCACGGCTTAGACGGTCAATATCATGCATTTTAAAGTCGATTTCTGCTTCATTAGCAGCCGCTAACAGATGCAAGATAGTATTGGTCGAGCCACCCATGGCGATATCCAAGGTCATCGCGTTTTCAAAAGCAGCTTTGCTAGCGATTGAGCGTGGTAAGACTGAATCATCATCTTGCTCATAGCGACGTTTGGCCAATGACACAATGGTACGACCCGCTTCTAAGAATAGCTCGCGACGTAGTGAGTGAGTGGCAAGTAGTGAGCCATTACCCGGTAATGCCAAGCCTAAAGCTTCGGTCAAGCAGTTCATTGAGTTAGCAGTAAACATACCAGAGCATGAACCACAAGTTGGACAAGCTGAGGCTTCGATAGCGGCCACATCTTCATCACTAATACTGTCATCAGCGGCATCCATCATTGCATCGACGAGGTCGAGTTTACGAACCGCGCTGCTGTCACTGCTATCAGTATTGTGACTCTTACCAACGGTACTGGCTAAGATTTTGCCCGCTTCCATTGGGCCACCTGAAATAAATACCACTGGGATATTAAGGCGCATGGCGGCCATCAACATACCCGGTGTGATTTTATCGCAGTTAGAAATACACACTAGCGCATCCGCGCAGTGAGCATTGACCATGTACTCGACAGAGTCAGCAATCAGGTCGCGGCTAGGTAGCGAGTACAACATACCGCTATGACCCATGGCAATACCATCATCGACTGCAATAGTATTGAACTCTTTGGCAACGCCGCCTGCTTGCTCAATCTCACGTGCGACCAGTTGTCCAAGATCTTTTAGATGCACGTGACCGGGTACAAACTGGGTAAATGAGTTGGCAATGGCAATAATTGGCTTGCCAAAGTCGCCGTCAGTCATGCCAGTTGCACGCCATAGTGCGCGCGCGCCTGCCATATTACGACCACCAGTAGAGGTTTTTGAGCGATAATCCATGTGATATTCCTTACAAATAGGCGAGGTTTGTGAAAATGTGCAGCCTCAGCTGTGATATTGATAGTGTGCTTTTTATGATGCGTGAGGACTAGTGAATAATTCTAGGTCGTTACCATACCATTAGATATGAATACCTAAAAACAATTCGTTGCTTATGATAAATGATGAATCAAAAAAGTGCTATTCAAGACGCTCTAATATCGCTGTCTCAAACCAAGGAAGGGCAGATTTATCAGCTTCCAGTTTGGCGATAATCACTAACGCATGGGTCGATGGCAAAAGCTGATAGTCGCTACTCACCTCGATGTTCAGGATTCGATCGTTAGCGACTAGTGCTTGTTCATCAATACTGACCAGTGTCTGCTGAGTGTTTTTATATAGCACATCCACACGACCAAAAAACTGCCATTCTTTAAACGCAGTAGTAAGCGCGTCTGCGTCGTCTTTAGTATAAACCTGCTGAGTGTCTTTGCCTGTGTTGGTCCAATGTAGCCGTATGGCTAGTTGTAAGGCTTCGCTGAAGACAACCAGTGATCCAATGACTTTGACATGCCAAGGGCTAGTGAGTAGTGCAGCATCAATTCCTATGAGCTTGGCAGCGGCTTGTGCTGTCATGGGGGTATTGAACTGTGCCAACAGAGCAGGTGTTAGTGGATGCGTCTGTTTAATGACATCGTCTAAGCTGTCATAGTGATATAAAAAGGGCAGCGGCAAGTCTTGAGTAATGGTTTTTTTGCTGATTTTACAGTTATGAATTCGCCAAGCGATTGTTTTATCAGTTAAAGCATCTGCCAAAATAATGGTATTGGGTGCAAGGGTTTGCACGCCATTATTAGCATTGGTTTGCACGCCATTATTAGCATTGGTTTGTTCCGTATCGCTCGCTGACACTATGTTATCGGACACAGAGATTGATGGCGTGTCATTGAGTGTGGAATGAGCGTGATTGTCATCTGATTGAGTCGTCAAGGTAGGCGAGTCCATAAACATCATGTTATTAAAATAGAGTGTTAATATAACATTTTAAGGATGCGATTCGCTAATAAATTGGTGATCTGAGGAAGTGATGTATGCTGATAAAAGAATATCATTGGGTAAATAGTTAATTATGAACTAGTCGTATTTTGTCTATTAAAAAAATGTAGAATACAACCGAATTTCTAGATAAGCACACAGATAGAGTAACTAATGAAAACCCCTTCCAATAACGAATCTATCCAAGAATGGATGACATCAGACCGTCTCTATGAAGAGTATCTCTTCTACTACTTACTCATCTGCCTATTTTGGTTTTTCGTTGGTTTGTTTTCTATTGGTATACGCATACCAGTATTCAACGATATTCAAAACCTAATCCTCAACTCAGTATGGTTCTTGCTCTTATGTGTGGCCTTAAGTGTTCCTAAGTTTTGGTATCGGCTGATAAAAGGCAAAAATGCGTACCTGTTTCAAGCTACTGCCAAAGTGTATGAAACGTTAGACAGCATAGAGGATATTGAGCAAAGAGAGCAGGTACATAAGCAGATTACTAGCAATGGCAAGTTGCCACCTAACCGACTAGAAACGCTATCACTGGCATTTTTATTTGCATTCATACTCTTCGATATATTGTATACCCGCTGCTGGATAAGAGATCTGAGCCTAGTGTGGCAGCCTGACTGGGTCAATGCCTGCATTGGTTGGATACATAATAACTTGACGCTACCACCACTTAACGAAAATAGGAAGCTCTTTAGTTTGTCATTTGGTGATTACAATGGACAAGAAAAGATACTGAAAAAATATTTTGGAGATGAATGGGCATTTTTGGCTTCTCCATTTGGTGATGCCGCAATGTTTTACCACTTTATCCGAGTGATGATGTTTGTTCCTATCTTAGCGGCATTGTCGATTGTATTGTGGAAGCCGCTGAAATGGCTGGGAATGCAGCAGATTGATCCTAGAAATATTCACAGTGTCATGTCTTTTTTACGCAGTTGTGCTTGGTCGCTTATTTTTGCATTTTTTATGGCGATTGGTATGTGGGGGTTCTTGACCAATACCACTTGGTTTACGTTGGGCTTGATAGATCAAGAAGCATGGTTCGATAATCTATATATCAACGGTTTATATCTGTTTATCGTTTTTGGTATCCGATTTTTTTATGGCTGGTTCGTTTTTTGGAAAAGTGTTTTTTTAAAGCTCGTTAATAAAGCCAGTTATAATTGATTTAATAATCTTGATCTCACATTGTTGGCTTGTACTCAGTTTGGATTTCGTCCACTATATAAAAAGTGATCAGCACCATTATAAATATAATGAAATATCTAATAATCATGTAATCAAAGGAAAAATAATGACTGAATTGAATCAACAAACTACTTATGATAACAACAACATTTTTGCCAAAATGCTAGACGGTGATATTCCCTATCATAAAGTATATGAAGATGATAAAACCCTTGCCTTTATGGATATCATGCCACAAGCAGAAGGCCACGTTTTGGTCATACCGAAGCAAAAGGCTGTTGATTTGGCAGATCTTGAGCCAGAGTATGCCTCGGCTGTTTTGATGACGTCTAAGAAAGTCATGCAAGCCCAGCGCCAAGTGTTTGCGCGAGAAGGAATTATTCAAATGCAATTAAATGGTGCGCAGGCAGGGCAGACCGTGTTTCATTATCATATACATTTGATTCCTAGCAGTATTCATGAGCTGGGTCGCCATGCTGCTGTGATGGCTGACCAAGAGCAGTTGGCCAATTTGGCTAAGCAGTTGGCGGCGGTGATTGATGCTGAATAAATAAAATACAATTAGAGATTAGGGCGTGTCTTCAATGCACTCGATAGTCATCTAAATGGGCTAAAAATGGCTAAATCTTGCCAAACATCGTCAAATAGCTGGTTAATATCCCGATATTATCTGCGCTATTTTTCTTGTTTGACGCCAATTTATCTCATTTTTATCACCATTTTTGAAATGAAGACACGCCCTAGAAGCATTAATCTCGCTTGAGATGTCAGTTATAAATCTCGAATAAGCCTATATCAATAAAAAGGCAGCTAACAAGCTGCCTTTTTTATTGCTTGGTAATAGTCATGTAACAATCTTTGAAGTAATGTTACGAATTCAGTGCTTACCTAGGGTTTCTGAAAGGAGTGTGATAAAAATCATACCTATCTACGTTCGTTTGATTCATTTTGAGGACATTATTTTTTATGAGTAAATTACCTCGTTCGACTATTTTACTGCCAGTGTTTGTACCAGCAGCGATTATTATGCTGTTATTGGTGGTTGGTACGGCTATCAACCCTGATGCAGCGGGAGCGCTGTTCAGTGATGTGCTGAACTTTACCACTGAAACGTTTGGTTGGTTTTATATGCTGGCAGTAGCATTGTTCTTATTATTTATTATCGCATTAGCATTTTCGCCTTATGGCGGGATTAAGCTTGGACCTGATCATGCAGAGGCTGAGTATAAATTCCTAGAGTGGTTTGCCATGCTGTTTTCGGCAGGCTACGGGATTGCGCTGCTCTTCTTTGGTGTGGCAGAGCCTGTCATGCATTTTGCCAGTCCGCCCATGTCTGCGCCAGAGACCATTGCCGCTGCAAAAGAAGCGATGCAAATTGCTTACTTCCATTGGGGTTTTCACATTTGGGCGATTTATGCAGTAGTAGGGTTATCGCTGGCGTATTTTTCCTTTCGCCATGGTTTGCCGCTGTCGATGCGATCCACGCTATATCCTCTGATTGGCGATAAGATACATGGCCCTATCGGTCATGCGGTCGATGTGTTTGCGATTGTCGGTACCATGTTTGGTATCGCGACCAGTTTGGGTCTATCAGTATCGCAAATCAACGCGGGTCTGAATTATCTCATGCCAGATCTGGTTCCCGTTAGTACGGGCGTTCAGGTCATTGCCATTGCAGTGATTACCGCTGCTGCACTGGCATCAGTGCTGGCAGGTATGGATAAAGGCGTAAAGCGACTGTCTATCTTAAATATGCTATTGGCAACCGCCTTGATGCTATTTGTATTTATCGTGGGACCGACAATATTTATCCTTAATGCCTTTATGGAAAATACAGGTAGCTACTTGGGTAATATTGTTGAGCGTACCTTTAGTCTGCAAGCTTATGAGCATAATGACTGGATTGGTAACTGGACGTTATTTATCTTTGCATGGACGATTGCATGGGCACCGTTTGTCGGCTTGTTTATCGCCAAAATTAGCCGTGGTCGTACGATTCGTGAGTTCGTGTTAGGGGTGATGTTAGTACCGACTTTCTTTACCTTTTTCTGGTTTGCGGTATTCGGTGACACCGCGCTGAACATGATTATGATTGATGGCTATAACTCATTAATCGGTGACGTGCAAAATAACCAAGCGATTGCTTTGTTTAAGCTATTAGAGAACTTACCATTTACTCAATTCGTCTCTTCATTGACGGTTTTATTAATTATTACCTTTTTTGTGACCTCATCGGATTCTGGCTCACTGGTTATTGATGCGCTAGCAGCTGGTGGCCGTAGTGATACGCCATGGTGGCAGCGGACGTTTTGGGTCGTTACAGAAGGTGCGGTCGCGTCAGCACTGTTACTGGCTGGTGGACTAGAAGCCTTGCAAACAGCCGCTATTGTGAGTGCCTTGCCATTTGCCGTTATTATGTTGATTGCGATGTTTGGTATGTGGCGTGCGTTACGTATCGAAGGTCATCGTAACCAAAGTTTGGATAATAATAGCAAGCTACCACCGCATCTATTAAATTCATCAGCATGGCGCGATCGTATTGATTACATCACCGATCAGCCTACACGAGACAAAGTTTTAAGCTATATCAAAAACGTAGTCATGCCATCGATGACTGAGGTTTCAGAGAAGTTCGCTGAAACAGGTTGGAAGCCATCTGTGAATTATGATGCTATTAATAATCGCGCGATACTGGAACTACAGCGCGGTGACGATGTCGAATTCTGGTATGAGGTGCGCTTGTCAGAGCATGATGCCCCTGATTATTACACTGAAAAAATGGCCAATGATTTGCCACAAGAGCATCATCACCGTGCAGAAGTATATCTGCGCCGTGGCGGTCAAACCTATGATTTGTATGGTTATAAGTCAGACTCTGTCATCAATGATATCATCGACCAGTTCGAAAAATACCTGCACTTTTTAAACGTGTCTCCAGATAGCCTACCATGGCGTATGCAAGAGCACGATGAAGACATCACATTAGAGCAGGGCAGTGTGTTCGATAAATAATCGGCTTGATGATGAATTAGTGTTTATTGATGCAAGTTATTCACGTTAATAGCTTGCAATAAATGCAGGATTCCTTAGAATAACGGCTTGTTTTCTCCGCAGATCAAGCCGTTTTTTTATGTCTATAGATTCTTCTGTTTTACCTTCTCCTTTGCCAGTGTCTGAGCATCCATTATTACAGCCGTTGACTATCGGTGGTCTGACGATTGAAAATCGTCTGATGGTGGCTCCTATGGCGGGTGTGACAGACAATCCTTTTCGCCGACTGTGTAAGTCATTTGGCGCAGGTCACGCAGTCAGCGAGATGATTATCGCTGATACTGCTCTTTATGCACGCAAAAAATCACTCTATCGTGCCAATTTCGATAATGAAATTGCGCCTATTTCTGCGCAGATAGCAGGAGCGGAACCGGATAAGTTGGCTGAAGCTGCTCGTTATCAAATTGATAATGGTGCGCAGATTATCGATATTAATATGGGCTGCCCTGCCAAAAAAGTTTGCCGTAAGCTGGCAGGATCTGCGTTGCTGCAAGATGAAGATTTGGTTGCACGTTTGCTCGATGCAGCTGTCAATGCAGTCGATGCCCCTGTGACATTAAAGACACGACTGGGTTATGAAAATGGCCGTGAAAATATCTTGCGAGTGGCCAAGCGGGCAGAGCAAGCAGGCATTGCCGCTATTGCCATTCACGGGCGTACGCGCGAGGATATGTATACGGGCGAAGCACGCTATGAGCTGATACGTGAAGTTAAAGAAAGCATCAGTATTCCAGTCATCGCCAATGGTGATATTGATAGCGCACAAAAAGCCCAACGTGTTTATGAACTAACAGGCTGTGATGCCGTGATGATAGGGCGTGCGGCTCAAGGTCAACCATGGATATTTCGTGATATTGGGCATTTTTTACGGACTGGTGAGACTCTGGAAGCACCTAGTGTGAGCGAGATAAAAGAGATTGTGTTGGCGCACTTGCAAGAATTATATGGCTTTTATGGTGAGTACTCTGGCTGCCGTATCGCGCGAAAGCATATTGCTTGGTATACGACAGGCATTCCAAACTCTAATGCCTTTAGGCAAGCGATGTATGGTGAAGAGAGTACCGCTGGGCAGTTTCGGGTTGTAGAGAGTTTTTTAAAAGCCCATGAGTGATAAATAGCGCAAGCGTTTACTGCCAAAGGAATATTGGGTTATTGAATCGGTGAAATCGCAAATGCAGTAATCACACTATTATAAGTTTTTGAATTCCCAAAGTCGTCAAATTATCTGGATGCGATGGCTGTTTTATTCACTTTAGTCCATGCTTTCTTGCTATTCTATAATTGAGATGATCATAGGCATAGGACAAACAAAAAGGAATTTTTATGGCCAATCCCTCGAAACAAGCGATAACCAAAGCAGTAACAGGTAAGAACATTATTATTACAGGCGCTTCAAGTGGTATTGGCGAACGTACTGCTTTTTTGCTTAGCGAATGCGGTGCTCATGTTATCCTATTGGCACGTACTGAAGACAAACTGAAAGCCGTTAAAGAAAGTATTGAGGAGCTGGGCGGCAAGGCCAGTTATTACCCTTGTGATTTGACTGATATGGATACTATTGAAAAAGTTAGTGAGCAAATTTTGATAGATTTTGGCCATGTTGATGTCTTGGTCAATAACGCAGGTCGCTCGATTCGTCGTTCAGTTCATGAATCGGTCGATCGTTTCCATGATTTTGAGCGTACGATGGATATCAATTACTTTGGTGCCGTTAAAATAGTTCTTGGATTTTTGCCGACGATGATTGAACGTCAGACGGGCCAAATTGTCAATATATCCTCGATTGGTGTACTGGCAAACAGTCCGCGCTTTGCCGCTTATGTCGCATCCAAGTCAGCATTAGATGCTTTTAGTCGTTGCTTAGCTGCTGAAGTAAAAGGGGACAATGTGACGATTACCAATATCTTTATGCCATTGGTTCGTACGCCTATGATTGCCCCAACCAAGCTATACCGCTACATGCCTGCGTTAATGCCTGATGAAGCCGCGTTGATGGTCGCAAGAGCTATCGTCGATAAGCCAAATAGTATTGCCAGTAATATGGGCAAGTTTGCGTCAGCTACTTATTCATTGGCACCAGCGATCAATGTTGGTATTCAATCGATAGGTTATCGTATTTTCCCAAGTACTCGCGCTGGAATGACTACTGATAAGAAGTTAAACCTTGCTCAGCGTGCTTTTGCCAGAATCCTTCCTGGTGAGTATCATTAAAACAGTAGATTGATTGGCTCTGATATAAGATCAAAGAGGATACTGCGGTATCCTTTTTTAGTACCTGAAGAGATATTAATACTTATATGAATGGGTAGAACAGCGGTGCTTTTTAGCTATTCGATGACCAGAACCACGAGACTATTAGATGCTTTAAGATTTTGTTTTTAGCACCTCAGCATAGATGCCTCGTTTACGATGCTAACCAAGGCGGTTGAGAGTATAGTAGAATAGATTTGCCATGATTTAATCATCTCGACTTCTATGCTCAACGAGATTACCAATTAAGCTTTGCACATCCGAAAAATCCTAACAGCCACACAAATGCACATTAAGCACTCATTCTCTGAGTGTTAAAAAATCCACATAAGATAATTTGAAGAGGTAAGAATGTTAGTTAAATTGCTACGAGAAGGTCTAGGACGAATTATTGCTGGTATAAGTGTCATGACCCAAGGTAATGCTATGAAACGCACTGAAGAAGAACAAGCTCTTGTTAATAAGGCTGGTGAAGATTTATCGTTGTATCAATTTCAATCTTGTCCTTTTTGCGTAAAAGTACGTCGTCAAATTCATAAGTTAAATGTGCCTATTGAGCTTCGAGATGCAAAAAACAATGAGCAATTTCGCAATGAGCTTGCTGAAAACGGTGGGCGAATAAAAGTGCCTTGTTTACGTATTCAAGAAAACAACGATGTCCAATGGATGTATGAATCTAATGATATCAACGCTTACTTGCAACAGCGTTTTGGTTAGGGCATGTCCAAAATTCGAACAAAAACTGTTAAATGGGCTAAAAACGGCTAAAGTATGAGCACTGAAAACATGGATATCGAAAGCGAAACCGCTAACCAAGCTAACCAAATAGAAATTATCTATGAAGATGAGTATCTAGTGGCGATTAATAAAGAGGCTGGTCTACTGGTGCATCGCAGCTGGCTGGATAAAGGCGAGACACGCTTTGCCATGCAACTCACCCGTGATGCGGTCGGTTGTCATGTATTTCCGGTGCATCGGTTAGATAAGCCTACATCAGGCGTGTTGTTATTTGCTAAGAGTCCAGCCGTGGCGCGCAGCCTTACTGAAGCGTTTACTGCACACAAGGTGACCAAGCAATATTTAGCTGTGGTGCGTGGCTTTATGTCAGAGCAGGGCAGTGTTGATTATGCGTTAAGCTTTAAGCCCGATGCCATCGCTGATAAGTTTGCCAATTTGGACAAACCTGCTCAAGAAGCAGTGACCCATTGGCAGAGTTTGGCACAGATTGAGTTGCCGTTTGCAGTGTCAAAAAAGCATGATACTAGCCGCTATAGTCTCATGCGCTTGACACCAGAGACTGGGCGTAAACATCAGCTGCGTCGGCACATGAGACATTTATTCCATCACATTGTAGGTGATACCAGCCACGGTGATATACGTCACACACGATTTTTTCGTACTCAATATGACTGTACGCGCATGCTGCTACATGCTCAAACGTTAGCGCTTAGCCATCCGGTTACTGGTGAACCGTTGTTGCTAAAAGCGGGATTAGACGATCAGTGGATGCGTATCATGGAAGAGTTTGGTTGGGTAAGTAGTGCTGAAGATTGAGCAACATAAAGTTGAGAGGTTATTTTTGATAATCCCTTTATCTTGTCTGAAAAGGTTTAATATTCTCTATCTTGCATTTAATTGTTGATACTTATTACAACCATCTTGATTCCCATTGTCGCAAGATTTACCAAACCATTCTTTAGCAGTTTCAGAATTCTGACGCACGCCTAAGCCTGCGTCATACATCAACCCAAGATTGTATTGAGCCTTAGCATCGCCCTGATTCGCTACTTTTTCATACCACACAGCCGCTTTCGCATAATCCTGGCGTAAGCCCTCGCCTTTGAGATACATCACTCCAAGATTGTATTGAGCCTTAGCATTATCTTGATCAGCCGCTTTTTTATACCACGCAGCTGCTTTAGCATAATCCTGATGCATGCCTTGGCCGTTGTTGTACAGTATTCCAAGGCTATATTGAGCATCAGCTAATCCTTGGTTAGCAGATTTTTTATACCACTCAGCCGCTTTGGCATAATCTTGATGCACACCTTCACCTTTCTTGTACATCACTCCAAGATTAAATTGAGCCTTAGCATCCCCTTGATAAGCCAAATGTTGGGTTTGGTTAAAATCAGCAGCCAGTGCCGACACGGATAAAATTGCTGCTGTTAAAAAGAGGGTTATCTTGCTGGTGAGCGAGGTATTCAGAAAGATCATGGTGAGTCTCAAGAGAGTTGCTTTAGGATATACATTTGTAGGTTATTGCTATAATAGCAGATATATTTTCGAGCGTTCGGGGTAGCGTCTCTCTAGGGCATGTCCTTAATTCAAGCGATAGTTATCTAACTGGACTAAAAAGGCAGTAAACCGTAACAATGGCATGATTAGGTAATTAAAATACTAAAAGAGTATCATGTGGGGATTATTTGCATAATGGATGGTAAAAAAGGGGAGTAATATCCTTTTTTATATGAATATTTTTTATTAGGAAAGGTCATGTTTCTTCGTTTTATTGCGCGTCATAGCACATTAATTATGCCAGTTTGCGCAATTTTTGGCTTTGTTTTTCCAAACGTATCCAACGCGGTATTGGTATATTTACCCCAAATGCTGTTTTTCTTAATGTTTTTTACTTTACTGGGTATCGACCAATATGCGCTATTAAAGCGTATAGCGACAAGCTATGTGTGGGTTTTTGCCTTGTTGCAAAGTGGGGGTATGAGTCTGGTTTTAATACTGATTGCTTATGCGCTCGGCGTACGTGGCGATTGGCTGTTGGCTATTGCAGGTCTTGGTGCCACTGCCCCGTTATTTGGTAGTGGTGCATTGGTCAATGCGGTGGGGTTTGATGCACAACTAGCGACGGCAAAAACCATCGCTGCTACACTCATTATGCCATGTACATTATTAGGCGTATTGTGGCTATTAGGCGATAAAAATGCGAATGTAGACATTGGCACTTATATCAATCGCTTGTTGGTTTATATTGTTATGCCAATGGTGCTAGCTTTAGGGGTACGTCGGCTCGTTTCACCTGCTATTTTGTCACGTTATTATCCCAAAATTGGACAGTTTAATATTTTACTGCTGATGTTGTTTCCACTGGGGTTGATGGCAGGATTTCGTGACACCTTTGACCATAATCCGTGGCAAGCATTGTTATTACTGGCGCTAAGTTCTGTATTGGCATTGGTGTTTTATTTTACAGCTTATGTAATATATCGGCGTTTTGGCTATGAAAATGCCATTATCGCTGCGTTGGTGTGTGGTGGACGCAATGTATTACTTGCTTACACCATAACGGCACCTTTTATGGGTGCGGTGTTTTTACCTTTACTGGGTGCTTTTCAATTACCAGCATTTTGCTTACCCTTACTGGGCAAATATATGGCAAAACGCCATACAACTCAACCTATGGGTTTAAAGTCAGGTTTCTGAACTGCCCCGACTATTAATAGATGAGTTATCGTGTATAGAATGTATGTTTTGGGTATGCCTATGGCGAACCAATCAAGTGCTTTCACTGGTTCGGTTCCCTAGTGAGGACTTGAATCTTCGGTTGTAGGCTAGTGATAGCAATGGTTAGAGTTATCTAAATAATGGCAGTGTACTTCAAGTGATACTCGTCGTGTGAATTGATAGTGTATAATTATTGAATATCAAAATGTTCTAATGCCAAATAGCCTCCTTAGGTAAATATTTATAAAACTGTATTCTAGAATACAGATACTGACCTGCTATTTCTGTATTGGCAATCTGACTTCTATGATCGTTAGCAATGACACTAAACCCAGTTTTTTTATGTGCCATGATGACCTCTATTCGTCTATAACCTGCAAACCTTGAAGTAGTTACTCCAACATTAGGAAATTGGATGAATTTTTGAGTAGTCTGGCTATTACCTAGACCCAAACCATCTTTGTAATCTGTTGAGGACTGCGGAGTTAATAAGATATGACAGTTATCAGGGCGATCTTTAATGAGTAACAGGCATCGTTCTTGAATAAAATCAAAAAGTAATTTATAAGCATCATTTTCACTGTGTTTGAGTAAAGTAGAAAGATGGACGAAAGTGTACCCTTTACCTTGGTAAGTTTCTGAATATACCCCTGACCATTTTAATCCTCTTGTGTTTTCGTAGAAGTCCATCAGCATTTTAACCATGCTATTTACCCATTCTAAGCAAGTCTCACTTTGATGTTCGGTGTAAATTTCCATATAGGCATCTGGCATTTAAAATCCTTATGAAGTTATAGTTAGCGTAGAGTATACCCCAAGGAAACTAGCTATTTCACCCTTCAAATCCATTAATAGACCACTTAAAACAGACTGTATTTGTGGAACTACTTATAATAGACCGTCTAAACTAGCAGACCTCGTTAGGTTTTAGTACCAACTATTTAAACAATCACGTTTATTAGCTGTAATGCCTCGGTACAAAATTTTAACCGAAAACTTGCCATAATATCCAAAACAACCCTGCCATAACGACAGCGATAACCAGCAACCGTTTCATCCAATAAGGCAGTAGTGGTTTTTTATATCCTAAATCATCAAGCTGACTCTCTACACCATCTTGCAGGTTCTTAAACGATTTACCTGTCTTATTGGCTTTGAGACGATTTTTGACCAATTTATCAGATTTATCTTCCGTTTCTGGTTCTCTATCAAAACTAATAGCCTGACTGGGTATGCCTTGCTTGTTTGCGATAGTATTGAGTTTCTGCTGCTGCTTTACCTTTAACTGCATCTCATAAGCGTCAATCCGTACCTTGGCTTCATCCATGCTGATGTTTTCGTCAGATGCCAATGTTTTGATGGCCATCACCAGATTGTTTTTTTCAATCATGATGGTGATATCTTTTGGCAGCTTTGTATTGACTGGTTTTGAGCTAGGGTCGGCGTTAAACATGGTTGTCCTTATTGCGACGTAAAAATATAAATATGGTGTTGCGTTTATTATAGCTGCTTTACAGACATAATATTCAAGCAAAAAAATACCGCAATCATAATCATGACTGCGGTATTTTAATATCTATCTTTATCAGCATTTCTGCCAATCTTTGATAAATTATAAATCTTTCCAACGTTGGATTGACTCTTTGATGACTTCTTTGGCTTCTGCAACATCACCCCAAGATTCAACAACCGTAGTACCTGGTTTTTTCAGGTCTTTATAATGGCTGAAATGGAACTCTAATTGGTTGATTAGCTGTTTTGGCAAATCAGCTAGACTGTTATAAGCATTGCCTGTGTCACGGTCGTCAGCAGGTACGACAACGATTTTGTCATCCACTTCGCCATCATCAACGAACTTCATGACACCGATTACTTTGGCTTTTAAGAAAATACCTGTCGGTAATGGTTGCTCAGTCAGCAATAACACATCTAACTCATCGCCATCTTCGTCAAGTGTTTGTGGGATAAAGCCATAGTTGCAAGGCTTAGCAAAAATCTGTGGGTCAATACGATCAAGCTCAAATACGGCTAGTTCGCGATTCCATTCGATTTTGTGGCTGCTACCAGCTGGAATTTCTACTACTACGTTGATGATGCCGCCATCTACGTCGCCTGCATCTAGAATTTTATTAAAATCAGCCATAAGGTGCTCCAGTTTTATTTTGTTTTAAATATTTGAATAATATATAAGGGTTGGGCTGCGATATTGTCATATCATCGCTGCACCAATTGTACCGACAGCGATTATAGCAAGTTTGCTACAAATTTTCTCATATTGCTTAAGTCTAAGGGCGCAAGAGATTATGCAAAAAAAGATTATGCAAAAATGGACTCAAAGCATCTATTTGGGTGCGAGTGCTCGTAACTCAATCAGTCCAGCATGACGTTTGGCAATATTATCAATCAGCTTCTGAGTCACTTGCTCATAGCTTAAAGCGTTGCTGATCTGTTGAGTTACTTGTGCACTTGGCGCTTTCTGCATGGTCACAAAGTCAGACAGTCGTAGCATTTGCATCCCTGCATAACCGCAAGGATTGATGGCATTGAATGCTGACAAATCACAATTTAAATTGACAGCAATACCATGGTAACTAAAGCCATGCTTAATCTTAAAGCCTAGCGAGGCCATTTTGCCTAGCATGATTTTATCATCATCAGGTGTGTCGTTGGTTTGCATATCGGTATTGCTATCTGGTTCAGGCATATCCGCATATAAGTAAACACCGGGTGCATCACGGCGTGCGTGGGCGCTGATATTATTACTAGAGGCCTCTGAATCCTGTAAGCATTCATTAATCACATCTTCGATAGCTTGTTCTGCATGTGATACCAAGTTGCGCACACTCCAGCCTAAGCTGTGCAAGTCGAATAACCAATAAACAACCAGTTGTCCATGGCCGTGCCAAGTGACTTGACCACCGCGATCAGTCTTGATAATTGGGGTGTCAGTGCGCTGTAATATGTGCTCTTCTTTGCCTGCTTGTCCAAGTGTGTAAACGTCATTGTGATCGACAATCCATAATTCATCAGGTGTGCGTATATCTTGCTCTTTTTTTAAGGCAATCCGCTCAAGCGTACGCTCAAGCATTGCATCATGGGTTGGATTATAGTCGGCTGCTGATAGATATTTAGTGATCAGCGTTTCATTGAGCGGTTGCGTGATATTTTCCATGAGAGTAGCAGTCTTATTGTTTCTGGTTTAAAAGTTTGAATTATTAATATTTTGGAGGTGTCGTTTCTTGATATGAAGTGTAGCAGTTTTTCAGATTGCCACCCAAGGTTATATTTTGTGCCTGTGTAAAAAGTGCTTGTGTAAACTGTATCTCTATAAATTGAGACTCTATAAATTTCGCTTCTGTAAAACTCATAAAGACCAGCTGTGTACAGACGCAGTAGTCAACTGAATCTGCTGTTCATTGGCTATTGACTAGGCTACATTAGAATGTAATGAATGGAAGCTCACGATTATTTATCGTTTAGAGGTTGCCATTGCAGCAATCCCTTGACTAGAAATATAGAGTCTTTAACCCAATATAGAAGCTATGACCCAACATAGTATAGTGACGCCAATACATATAACAAGGAAGCTAAATGACAGATAATAACCAAAATACCAGTGAGCAGACTTCAATGGATGCCAGTCTAGTAGCACAAGGAGCGCCTAAAATGCTTAGTACCGCCAATACTATTGATGAGATGCGAGCACAGTTTGCACATCTGCAAGGACTCAGCCGGACGAAGCCAAACAATGATTGGGCAACGCGTGAGACGCAACTCGACAACTTAGAGATCATGCTCAGCGATAATCAAGTCAGTTTTGCTAAGGCAATCAATGCAGATTTTGGTTATCGCAGTGAGTCAGAGACGCAGTTTGCCGAGCTATTTCCGAGCTTTACGGGTATCAGCCATGCCAAAAAACACGGCAAAAAATGGATGAAAACCCAACGTGCTTCTATTTCAGCATTGTATATGCCTGCCCACAACGAAATCCAGCCGCAGCCACTAGGTGTCGTCGGTATTATGGTGCCTTGGAACTACCCGTTGTTTTTGGCAGTAGGGCCGTTGATTGATGCGTTGACTGCGGGCAATAGGGTGATGATTAAAATGAGTGAAGCAGCACCGCAATTTGCCCAAGCATTTGCGGATGCGGTTGCGCGTTATTTTTCTCCAGACATGGTCTGTGTGGTACTAGGCGAGGTCGATATCGCTGCGGCATTTAGCTCGTTACCGTTTGATCACCTGCTTTATACCGGTTCGACGGCAGTGGGCAAAAAAGTCATGGCAGCGGCGGCGCCTAATTTGACGCCAGTCACGCTTGAGCTTGGTGGTAAGTCTCCCGTGGTTGTATTGGATGATGCCAATCTAGAGTCGGTGGTTAATCGTGTGATGATGGGCAAGACATTAAATGCTGGTCAAACCTGCATTGCCCCTGACTATGTGTTGATTCAACGTCAATATCATGAGCAGTTCATCAGTTTGGCAAAAGCATGGATGGAAAAACACTATCCTAATATTGAAAACAATCCAGATTATTCGCGAATCATCAATGGTGACCAGTTTAAACGAGTCAAAGGCTACCTAGATTCGTTGACAGGCGGTGAGATACATCCGCTTACTGCTGTTGAGGCCAATATCGAAACGCGTCTAATGCCGCCAGTGATTGTGAGTGAGCCTGCGCCTGATAGTGCCGTTATGCAAAATGAGATTTTTGCACCGATACTGCCATTGATGCATTACGAGACGCTTGATGATGCGATTGCGTTTGTGAATGCACGTCCACGACCGTTAGCCTTATACATTTTTGGTAATAACTATGGTGGTATCGAAAAAGTGCGTAACAATACGGTCTCTGGTGGTCTATGTATTAATGAAGTATTGATACATGTGGCCCAGCATGATTTACCGTTTGGCGGTGTCGGTGAGTCAGGTACGGGTGTTTACCATGGTAAGGCAGGGTTTGAGCGTTTAAGTCATATGAAACCAGTGTTTGTTCAATCGAAGCTCAACGGTCTGAATTTGTTGTTGCCACCTTATGGTGGATTGTTCAAAAAGGCTATGGCACTGTTTTTAAAATAGTATTTTGAAGTATTGATATATTCAAGTTTGAAATAGCGATGCTTTTAATATTACTGTGTTTAAGCAGCTGTTTTGACTATATCAGGGTCATATCATTGATATGCTAAACAGACAATATGATAAGAAATAGCATTTACTTAGGTAAGTGCTATTTTTTTGTCAAAAATATGAGTAGATTGATAAGGTTTAATCACTATTTTCAATATTATTAGCAGCGTGATAATGGTGCTGACTAAGCGAAAAATAAGCATTTGTCATCAGTCTGATAAGTCGCTACACTTTGTTATAAGTCTAGACAGAAGTATCGTGTCATCGCTCTAGTGCCGTATCAATTATTAATAGGACACCCCATGCGCCAATGGATTGCGTTAAGTTTACTCTGTATGAGCGTGCTGTTAGTGCCAGTGTCGGCGTCAGCAGCTTGCGAGTCGCCGATTAAATTTGGCGCGCTGACATGGGAGAGTGGTCAGTTTACCTCAGGGGTGCTCAAGTACATCGCTGAAGATGGTTATGGTTGTACAGTTGAAGAGGTACCAGGGGCAGGCCCTGCGCTTGATACGGCGTTGTCACAAAATGATATCCAAGTCATTGGGGAGCAGTGGGTTGGTCGCTCACCGATCATGGAGCAAGCCATTGAGCAGAATAAGGTAGCAATCATTGGCGATACGCTCAAGGGCGGTGCAACTCAAGGTTGGTATGTTCCTGACTATGTATTAGAAGAAAATCCAGGTCTACGCAGTTATCAGGATCTGCCCAAATACGCTGAGCTGTTTAAAGATCCTGAAGACCCTAGAAAGTCTCGTTTTATGAACTGTCCCTCTGGTTGGACGTGTGAGATATTCAATACCCGTTTGCTAAAAACCACAGGTCTAGACAGTACCTTTAACAATGCTCATCCTGGTACAGGTGCTGCGCTTGATGCCGAAATCTCTTCTGCCTTTGAGCAGCATAAGCCACTATTGTTTTATTACTGGCAACCTACGGGTCTGATGGCAAAATACGACTTTGCGCCATTGGCGTTTCCTGCTCATAACGCTGCCTGTTGGCAGGATTTATTACGAGCTGATGGTACTGTCGATTGTGTCTCTGGGTTCCCTGTATCGCCTTTAGGGATTGCAGTCTCTACGCCGTTTATTGAGTCTAATCCTGAGCTGGCAGATGTCTTCAAAAAAATACAATTCACTTCTGATGATATCAATGGCGCTATCTTAGAGATGAGCGAAAGCAAACGTAGCGGAGACGAGCAAGCATTGGTGTTTTTGCGTGAGAACCCAAATGTTTGGCAAGCGTGGTTATCTGACGAGGCTGCTACCAATCTTGCGGCGAAGTTAGGTATCAGCTTAACAGGCGATGCTATCGACAGTACGGCTGTTAATAATAATTCCGCCAACGATAACCAGCTCGGCCTCGCATCAAGCTTCCCCTCATGGTCACTGGAGACACCGCTTAATAATACATTGGCAAGCGTTGTTCAAAATTACGGCGACGTCTTTCGCAGCATCAGTACGATGGCATTAACCTATTTATTGCTACCCATTGAGCGCCTATTAACGGTAATTCCACCATGGCTGATTATTGCGCTTGTCACGGTATTGGGTTGGTTTGGCGTGCGTAAGGTTTGGTTTGCACTGGCATGTGGAGCAGGATTGTTCCTCATTGGTGCATTTGGACTATGGGGCGCATTGATTGATACTTTTGCCTTGCTCATCGTATCAGTATTGGTCACAGTGGTGATTGGGATTCCTATTGGTATTGCGATGGCTGGCAGTAAGCTGCTCCGCAAGATTGTGACACCGATACTAGATGTTATGCAGACCATGCCAAGCTTTGTTTATCTCATACCAGTGCTCATGTTATTTGGGATTGGTAAAGTGCCTGCATTGTTTGCCACCATTATTTATGCACTGCCGCCATTAATTCGTCTGACGACATTAGGCATTACACAAGTCAATCATGAGATGGTAGAGGCGGGGCGCTCATTTGGTAGCACACATTTGCAGTTACTTATTTGGATTAAATTGCCTCAAGCATTGCCTAGTATCATGGCGGGCGTCAACCAAGCGGTGATGATGTCGCTGTCCATGGTGGTGCTTGCTTCTATGATTGGTGCGCCTGGCCTTGGCGAAGATGTCTTACAATCTATTCAAACCCTTAATATCGGTCAAGGCTTACAAGCCGGTACGGCGATTGTCATCGTTGCTATTATAATTGACCGTATTACTCAGGCGTTTGGTCAAGGCAAGCGTGCCCGTCAAAAAACGATTGACGCGAGCAAACACTCGATTGGTTAATGTCTTGGTCGACTATAAAAGAAATTAAGCTGGCATTTGAATATGAGAGTTTGAAGATGAACATTTGAATGGGCTAACAATGCAGACAGGCCTCAATAAAAAATACCAATAGCGAGAACCGCAATGAATCACATCCGGCTAGAAAACATCAGTAAGATTTATAATGCCAGTAGTACGCAAGCAAAGTCTGTGATGGCATTATTGGCTGAAGGTATGGATAGTGTTGCGGTAAAAGAGCAAACAGGCTATTCGGTTGGGCTATATGATATTAATTTAGACGTTAAAGCGGGCGAGCTACACTGTATTATGGGGCTGTCAGGCTCTGGTAAATCAACCTTGATACGGCATATCAACCGTCTAATTGATCCAACCAGTGGCAAGATATGGGTCGATACGAGTATCGATGCGCAGACCACTATCACAGATGACGTACTTGCAGCTAATCAAAAACCATCTGCGGCTATCAATGTATTAGAGCTGAATGATAAACAATTGCAGCATTATCGCCAGCAAACTGTCAGTATGGTCTTTCAGCACTTTGGCCTCGTGCCGCATATGACGGTTATGCAAAACGTCGCTTACGGTTTGCGTGTGCGAAAAATGAGTACCAAACAGCGCCACGAGGTCGCGCGGTATTGGCTAAATGAGGTAGGGCTACCTAATTTAGAGCATAGCTATCCGGACGAGTTGTCAGGAGGCATGCAGCAGCGTGTGGGTCTGGCACGTGCTTTGGCAACTGATAATCCAATCTTACTGATGGATGAGGCGTTCTCTGCACTTGACCCACTCATTCGTGCTCAATTGCAAGACCAACTACTTGAGCTACAAGAGCGGCTACACAAGACCATTGTTTTTATCACTCATGACATAGATGAAGCGGTCAAAGTCGGTCAGCGTATCAGCATATTAAATGGTGGACGCTTAGTGCAAACGGGCACACCTAGCGATTTACGCAACAACCCAGCGGATGATTATGTTGCACAGTTTATGCGTGCTAAAGCATAAAGCCTGTTCAGTATTTATTGATAGATTTGTGCGGTATATTTATGGAAGGTGTGAGTAATCGTAGTAATTCTGCTGCAATTAATCGTGAACTCTGAAATGAACGGCAAACTTCGTTATACTTGACGGCTTGTTAATGATTCTTCATCTTTTCTTATTCGCATATGATGTCGCTTTGAGTATTAGGTGGCGTTTATTTCTTATTTTTGTGTTTTTTAAGGCCATAGCATGACTGCTACCTATGCACCTATTATTACCTCGTTACTCGATAACGACTTATATAAATTTACGATGTTACAAGCTATGCTGCATCAGTTTCCACAGACGCATGGTGTCTATCGTTTTCGCTGCCGTAATAATAAAGATGCTCTCTATCCATTGGCTGATATTAAAGAACAGTTAGAGAGGCAGCTAGACAGTTTGTGCGAGCTACGATTTTTAGAAGATGAGTTGGAATACTTGCGCGGCTTACGCTTTATGCGTTCAGATTTCGTCGATTATCTAGAACTGTTTAAGCTAAAGCGTCGCTTTATTACTGTCAGTACTGATGAAGAAGGTCGCTTGTTTATCGATATTGAAGGGCCGATGATTCAAGCGATGTTTTTTGAAGTATTCGTCTTAGCCATTGTAAATGAGCTGTATTTTGATGCGTTATCAAGTGACATTGTGATTGAAGAAGGTCAGCGTAGGCTCGATGAAAAAGTTGTTTTATTGCATCAATATGCAGCAGAACAGACGAAAGAAAACGGTGATACACCACCATTTATTGTCGCTGATTTTGGTACTCGTAGACGATTTAGCAAAGCGTGGCAAGCGCATGTGGTACAGACATTACATCACGCTGAACCAAAAATCGTCAGCGGCACATCTAACGTGTATCTAGCAAAAAAATTAGGTATGACGCCAATCGGCACCATGGCGCACGAGTTCATGCAGGCATTTCAGGCCTTGGATGTGCGTTTGCGTGATTCACAAAAAGCAGCGCTTGAAGCATGGGTACATGAGTATCGTGGTGATTTGGGTATTGCATTGACGGATGTGGTCGGAATGGATGCATTCTTACGTGATTTTGATTTGTATTTTGCTAAGCTATTTGACGGCTTACGTCATGATAGTGGTGATCCCTATATTTGGGGTGATAAGGCGATTGCTCATTATGAGAAATTGAAGATAGATCCTAAGACTAAAATACTCACCTTTAGTGATGGTTTGAATCTTAACAAGGCTTGGGAGCTGCATCAATACTTTAAGGATCGCATTAGAACCAGCTTTGGTATTGGTACCAATCTCACCAATGATATGGGTATCACACCGATTAATATTGTGCTCAAATTGGTTGAGTGTAACGGGCAACCAGTGGCCAAACTCTCTGATAGCCCAGGCAAGACCATGATCAATAATGACACATATCTTGCCTATCTTCGCCAAGTCTTTGAAGTGGATGAACCAGAGTAAGTGTAACTTAGCTGTCTACTTCATCAGATTTAACGTCTTCAGCAAAGGCGGCATCTAGTGCTTGTTGTACCGCATTGATGCGGGTCTCGCAAACGCGATAAGCCGCAATCGACTCTTCAACCGTTGTCATCAAGTTGTCAATGTCAGGCTCGTCTTGCTGCTGTAATTCAGCGGCATTGGTTTTTAAAATATCATAAGCCGCCTTAAAGGTTTTTGGGGCGGATTTTTTACGTCGACGAGTAGGGGTAGTCATAAAGTTTCCTAATTTTAAAAGGTAAGATAAGTAGATGGGTAATCGTTAAATATTATTATGTGGTTGAGTTGGCATATCTGAGGTTTCCGTCGCTTTTTGATCCGTACTGACATCAATAATCTGCGCTTTTGCCTTACCGTCTTTTAGGATGATATGCACAGTTTGCTCAGGAGATAGCTGGGTGCTACTGGTCAGTATCTTTTCCCCTTTTGTGTCAGTCAGCATGGTGTAGCCTTGCTTAAGCACACGAGATGGTCGATGCAGTAGCACAATGTCACGTAGATGCTCACTGTCACGTTGTGCTTGTATGACTTGTTGCTGAGCATTTTGAATGACAGATTTCTGATGATTCTGACTATAAGTAGCAGCCGTGACTAATTGCTGATTTGCAGAGGTTTGTGTTTGTACACGTAGTTCGTCTGTCAGTCTGATGGCTTGCTTTACTTGGCGCTGTGCGCTTTGCTGGATATTACGCCATGCATAATCGCTATCTTTTCTCAGGGACGTTAGCTGTCCAATCGTTTGCGACTGTATTTGGCTCAATTGTCGTGATGTTTGTTGCTCGGCAGTATTCAGTTGGCGCTGAGCAGCTTGCTTGATTTGCGCTTGATATTGTAGTGTCTGAGAGACGAGTTGCGCCAAATGACTGCTAATCGCAGCGATAACTTTTGAGGGTGTGTCAAAGCTAGTATGCGCGACTTCATCTAAGATAACTTTGTCACGTTCATGCCCAATGCCGACCCACACAGGGACAGGCTGTTCAGCAACCAAAGCGGCCAGTTCATAATCATTGAGATAGGCCAAATCACCAACGGCACCGCCACCGCGAATAATGACTAATAAATCTGGTAGTCGCTGATATGTGTCGTAAAATTGCTGTTGAGCGCTGACGATAGCTTGGCGGATTTCAGCAGGCGCATGATTGCCTTGAAAAGTGGCGTTATGGTAATGGAAATGACAAGCACCTGTACTGGCTAAGCGATCAGCATCTGCTTGAAAATCTCCTAGTCCAGCGGCTTTTTCAGGTGCAATCACCAGCACATGCTCTATATCAAACGGGATAGGCAGTTGCTGATTAAGATGTAATAACCCTTCGCCTGTCAAACGGTCGACCATTTCCGCATATTGTCGTGCCAGATCACCTAGCGTATAGCTAGGATCGATGTCTTCAATGGTGAGCGAGAAGCCATATTGCGCATGAAAACCTGCCGATACTTTTAATAAAACGGTCAAATCGCGATCGAGTGGCATGCCCGTTGCGCGCTCAAACTTTGCTAAGACACGTGCCGCTTTAAATCGCCAAAGATTACCACGGCAGCTAGCAATGACCTTGCCGTCGTCATCTTTCTCTGCCAGTTCAAAATAATAATGTCCGCCTTTGCTAGACAGGTTACGAATTTCTGCTTTTACCCATACGCGGTGATTAAAGGTTTGTTTGATAACCATATCAACCGCTGATAAGTAGTCACTCAGACGCAATACGGTATCTTCTAAGTTGACCTCAAGGTTGTTTTCTTGCTCAGCTAACTCAGCCTCTAAAGTCGCCAAATCTTTAGCAGGCGTTATTACCTTCGCTTGTTTGATACTTGAAAGATTGGGTTTGCGCATAAATAGTAGACCGAAGATGATGAAAGCTTAAAAGCGAGTTGTTTATTGGTTTTCTATAGACCGATAACTTATAGATTGGCTAGAAGCTATTGAGTATTGAATAGGGTAGTTTAACCCAAAAGCGTACACACAAAAAGAGAAGCCAACAAGTCTGCGATAAGAATAATATATTAACCGCAGACTTGTTGGCTAAATGCTAAACAGTAATCTTTTTCTGAAGGATATTGATATTATTGGCAGCGGAAATTAATCATGTATTCATAATCGTCATCACGTGACAACTCTGGCGAGCCTGTACCAAAAATTGAGCCGACGACTGCACCCACTTGTCCAACCATACGGCCAGTGCGTTCATCTAAAATGCCGTTATAAGTTACTGTATCATCAACGATAATGACTTGCTTGCTTTGGCAGGTTTTTTGCGCGCTGTCTATCGCATTTTGCTGTGCTTTTACTTTGGTCTCTGCGATGCCAGTTGTCTCATAAATAGAGTTGGCGCGCTGGATAACGGGTGATGAAGGTGTACTTTGGCAAGCACTTAAAGCAAGTGCGGCGGCCATAGTCACGGTTAAGGTGGCAGTTTTATTAAAAGTATTCATAAGTAGTTTTTATTCCCTGTCAGTCGAACATAAATATCAATGTTAAGCAGATATTATGTGAGCAATATATCAACTAATGTGTCGTCCAGTAACGCTTAAGAATTTAACCTATTCGACTCTTGGCTGTCTAGGCGGTTCTTGTGTTCTATATTGCAGGGACATTTCATAGCTGCTTTGCTTGTTTGGCTATTGTTTATCTCATTTCTATCGCTACTTTCAAAATGAGCATACACCCTAATATTATAGATATAGCCAATTTCAGCCATTCACCATGGTCAAAAATAAAAAAAGCGGTCCTTGGTCACAGCAAATCACTTGAAATAAAAACCATATCTAGGATAATTGAGCCATTCACTCTTAATTAATAAGTAATTGTATGCAATTGATTCCTGCTCCTGCTGGCGTGCTAGAAGTTGACGCACTATGGCAACAAGACAACCCTAACGATCCAAATACTGATACCGTGGCACTACTTTGCCATCCAAATCCGTTATTTGACGGTACGATGAATAATAAAGTCGTTACGACCATGTATCGTTTTGCCCGTGACAATGGGATGCATGTGGTGCGTTTTAACTTTCGCGGCGTGGGGCAGTCCACTGGCGAGCATGATTATGCTGAAGGGGAAGTGGTGGATGCAATGACCGTGCTACAATGGATTGCTGAACAGACTAATGCACGCAAGTTATGGCTAGGTGGTTTTTCTTTTGGCGGTTATGTGACAGCGCGTGTGGCTGAGCAAGTGATCGAGGCTTCCCATATATGGGGACTGAGTGACTTTGAGGTGTCAAACATTGCGCTGATCGCACCATCAGTTGAAAAAAATGATAGCAGCGATATTAGCTTACCTGCTGATAAAACCTTTGAGATTTATGGCAATGCGGATGAAGTCATCGACCCTAATAATATGCAGGAATTTGCTGATAGATTGGGTATTCCTGTGAGCATCGTAGACGGGGCAGGTCACTTTTTTCATGGGCGTTTGTCAGAATTGAAAGGTTTGCTAGAAAAACACAGCATTTAAAGGTTTTACTTGAATGTGGTCAGGTAAAATTTATCTATTATTTTAATATTTATTTAGGGTGTGTCATCAATTAGATTGTGAGGCTTAAAATGAGAAAAGTTGTAGCTAAACAAGGAAGAAATTGCCGTTAATATGCACGTATTGACAAAAATTCTAACGATGTTTAGCAAAATTTAGCCATTTTAAGACCACTAAATGTATTCATGTACTAATTGATGACACGCCCTAGCCTAATGATGAGTCGTATTATGAGTTTATCTCCATTGCAACGTTACGAGCAAGCCGTCAGTACAGATGAGTTTACTCAAGATGAGCAACAATTCAAGGCCATGAGCTATCTTGATGAGATACATCATCAGCTCGTCAATAGTGTGCCACAAAAGAAAAGTTTTTTTAGCTTTTTGAAAGCCAAGCCCGTAGCACCAACAGGCCTATATATGTGGGGCGGCGTAGGTCGCGGTAAAACATGGATGATGGACATGTTCTATGATTCATTGGCCATTGATCGCAAGATGCGCCTGCATTTCCATCACTTTATGCAGCGTGTGCATCAAGAGCTACACAAGCTACAAGGCGAGAGTGACCCATTAGAGAAAGTGGCGGATATTATCTATGAAGAGGCAGTCATCATTTGTTTTGATGAGTTTTTTGTCTCTAACGTCTCTGATGCCATGATTTTGGGCGACTTGTTTACCATGCTGTTCAATCGTGGTATCACGTTGGTCGCCACCTCGAATATTGAGCCGTCGGGGTTATATAAAGATGGTTTGCATCGTGACCGTTTTATGCCGGCTATTGCTGAAGTTGAACGCCATACGGCGGTGATGAATATCGACTCCGGTATTGACTATCGTCTGCGCGTGTTACAACAGGCTGAGTTATATGAGTCGCCGATGACCAAAGCCAACCACCATTGGTTAGCCAACCGTTTTGCCAGTTTGTCTAATAATCAGAAAATTAGTAATGAGCCAATCACTATTAATGGACGAGAAATAAAAATCAATGCTCGCACCGAAGATATTCTATTTTGCGACTTCCGTCATTTGTGCATGGAACCACGCTCAGCATCTGATTTTATTGAAATCGCTAAGCAGTTCAGTACTGTGTTGGTCAATGCTGTGCCTGCATTAGAGGATGATACTTACCGTGATCCAACGCGTCGTTTTATTTATCTGGTCGATGAGTTTTATGATCGCCGCGTAAAACTGTTGGTGCGAGCAGAGCAATCCATTTTGGAGTTGTATCAAGGAGAGAAGCTAGCGTTTGAGATTGAGCGTACACGTTCGCGCTTGCTTGAAATGCAGTCAGAAGATTATTTGCGCATGGAGCATCGTGTCGAAGTTGCTCCAGCATAAAGGTAGCAGTTTTTTGGATAAAAAATAATAAGAAATAAGGAACGATAATGACCACATCTAACAACAATGATAAAAAACTGTCTATCAAAGACGTAACCACTGACAGTATGCCGATTACCAGTGAAGAGATGATTGGCTGGATCAACTCAAGACGTAGCATGGGGAATCTGGATGCACCAGCACCCACTCATGCACAGGTTGAAACAGCGATCGGATGTGCGGCAACAGCACCAGACCACAAGAAACTACAACCATGGCGTTTTATCGTCACTGAAGGCGATGCTCGTCATGAGCTAGGCAATGCTTTAGCAGAAGCTGCCCAAGTGAAAGCAGTGCAAGAAGGAGAAGAGCTGTATAAAAAAGACCTCGAAAAAGCTCATAATATGCCTTTACGTGCGCCTATGATTATTACTGTCGTCACCAAAATACAAGCGCATAAAAAAGTCCCACCTTTTGAGCAAATGCTAAGTGCTGGTGCGGCTGTTCAAAATCTTATTTTGGCACTAAAAGCGCAAGGGTTTAGTACCGTGTGGCGTACTGGATTGTTATGTAACGAACCAGCTGTCAAAGCATATTTTAATGTTGGTCCAGATGATTATGTCACGGCTTTTGTTTATACTGGGACCAGTCCTAAAGACGAGGCACTCCGTAAAGCCATTGATATCGAGTCGCTGGTGCGGTTTGAGTCATAGTGACTCTGAGCCTCACCTATTTAGCCAAAAAAGCCAGATAGCCTCAGCACCCAAAATGCCTAAGTCATGATACGTTCTATTAATAATAAGTCAGTCAACATGGATAAAAGAATATGACCAGCCCCAATAATAGCCATAAAAAAACCAGTCACGAAAATGGCGAAACAGATAAGAATACGCCAGAAAAGCAAAACAGTCTGCTGGCAGGTATCATCGAGCGTGCAACCAAATCAGGTATTGGCCGTAAAAAGCTGAATCCTAGTGCGGTAGAGTCCGCAGTGGCAAAAAACATGGCGGATATTCACAGTAATCCTACCAAGCTGCGTTTGGCATTTTTAGGTGGTGGTAGTTTTGGTACGGCAATGGCAAATTTGGCGGCCCGCAATGGCTGTGATACCACGTTATGGGTACGTAATAAACGCACCGTAAAAGCGATGGTAAAAACCCAAACCAATAAAAAATACTTGCCAGGTTATAAGCTTGATGATCGTCTCAAATACAGCCATGATTTGGCAGCAAGCGTCAAAGACAAAGATATTATTTTTATTGCTGTGCCGGGTTTGGCATTTCGAGAGACCTTAAAAAATATTGCGCCATTTATCAGTGGACAGTCTATTGTGTCATTGACCAAAGGGATGGAAAAAGACACCTTTGCAATGATGAGCGACATTATTAAAGAGGTTTTGCCAGAAGTGAATTTTGGTGTCATGTCAGGGCCAAACCTTGCAATAGAAATCATGAAAAACATGCCGTCTGCTACAGTCATCGCTAGTGAGTCTGAGCCACTGCGTCATGCAGTACAAGCAGCGCTACACAGTGCATTCTTTCGAGTGTTTGCCAGTGATGATGTCAAAGGTGTGGAGCTGGGCGGTGCGCTTAAAAACATCTATGCGATTGCAATGGGTATGGCGGCGGCTTACGATGTCGGCGAAAACACCAAAGCGATGATACTGACCCGTGCCTTGGCAGAAATGAGTCGTTTTGGCGTGGAAGCGGGTGCGAATCCACTAACGTTTTTAGGATTGTCTGGCGTTGGTGATTTATACGCCACTTGTAGCTCAGAGTTGAGTCGTAATTACCGTATCGGTAATATGCTTGGCCGTGGTATGAGCATCGATGCAGCGGTGAAGAAGCTAGGCCAGACGGCTGAAGGGGTCAACACCATTCAGCAAGTGCATGAGAAAGCCACCAAAGAAGGCATTTATATGCCTATTACGCATGCGCTTTATGCTGTTATTTATGAAGATAAAGCAGCATTGGGTGTGGCTTTGCATCTTATGGAAGCAGGGTTCCGCAGTGATGTCGAATTTGTTATGGCGCATGACCACAGCAATGCGGCACTTACCGCGCAAATGAAAACGTCAAGCGACAGCACTGATGATGAAAGTGGCGATACTGACAGTAAGTAAAACTCCAATGTTAAATGATGACGTTGTTTTAAGAATGGTTATTCTGCAAACAACGCCATCATGACAACGTATAAAGGAAGGTTATGAAAATTATACTCGTTCGTCATGGTCAAGCAGAAGATGAATCGCGCCCAGACAGCGCGCGCCAGTTAACAGATTTTGGTCAACAGCAAGCCATACAAACGGCAGAGTATGTGACGACTCACTACAATCCCGATTACTTTGTCGTCAGCCCTTATGACAGAGCACAGCAGACACTAGCAGAATTTCAGTCGAGAGCACCGACAGTACCATCGGTCATATTAAAAAACATTACACCTTCTGATGATGCTCGTCAGGCCCTTATGGATTTGGCTAATATCGAAGCTGAGTGTCTGGTCGTCGTGTGTCATATGTCTATCGTTGCTTATATCGCTGGTCTATTAACGGGTGATTATCCTGAATCGTTTTCTTTGGCAGAAGCCAGAGTATTTGAGATGGAGTTTGTGATGACTGGTATGGCAAATGAAATAGGGCGTTTTGTACCTGAGCAACCATACTAAGCTCTTTACTCATATATCTTTTTACAGTTATAAGTCAATTATTAATGATTGATTTCCGGCCAGACCGTACCATATGAAAGATCGAAAAACTGGCTGTTTATGGCAGTTGTCCATGATAATTATAAAACCGATACGCAAAACAATATCTACCAGAGACTCTTAAAGGAATTCAGAGTAAATAATCCATTTCATGCCTGTGTGTTCTATAAGCATGCGCTATCTTCCAACACAGTATTATTAATACATTGCTTTCAAATCACTGTTTATCATGAGACTCATTGAAAAGCAGCTCATCTGCTCCCATCAAATAATAACTAGCTACTATCAGTTATGGAACTTTACTATGAACCATTCTCCTAATCACAATTCTGATGATCGTTTGCAAAAACAGACAAAAACTGCTGATAACAGTCATCATGAATCAGGTGGGGCTAGTTTTAATGATGAGCGGTCTGATTATGGTATCTCTCAGCAACGACAAGATAATACGATGAGCGACAGTATGAATAACGATAATATGAATAACGACAAGCGCCGTTCTCTCACCACTTATAACCACATTACTTATTTTCTATACGTGATTAGCTATTTCACTGCTGGGTTATTGTGGATTGTGCCGATTGTGATGAACTATGCCAAGCGCCACGATGCAAATGGCTCATGGCTGGCCACACATTTTGATTGGCAGATTAAGACTTTTTGGTACAGCATTGTTTTGTTTCTAATCGGCATCGTTATTATAACGTTTGCCTTGGGCGGCTTTGGTGTCAGCATATTGGCTGATAGTGATCATATCGCTATTGGCTCGTTACTCTTGGCTGGATTTGGCTTCTTAATTATGATATTTACCTTTGTCTGGCATCTATACCGTATCGTACGTGGTTGGATAGCTCTGACGGATGGTCGTCCTGTGCCTTGATAGCCAGTTAATCGCTATTTATCTATATAGGCTGTGGTTTTAATATAGAAATTTACCGCAGGAAACTTTGCTCTTATTTCTGTTAAGCTGATATAATCGCAGCGCCTGATTTCATTCGCACTTTTTATTCACTATTTCTTTTTAGCAGGGTCTGTCATTACTATGTCTTATGCCTTACTTCGTCCTTTTTTCTTTAAGATGGATCCCGAGCACGCCCACGAGATGACCTTGTCCTTATTGGATAAAGCTCATAAAGCGCGTGTTTTAGGTTTGGTGTACGGTCAGTCGATGCAGCCAACAGACTGTATGGGTTTACAGTTTTCTAATCCAGTAGGCTTAGCCGCAGGATTGGATAAGAACGGTGACTATATTGATGCCTTGGCTGAGTTAGGATTTGGTTTTATAGAAGTCGGAACGGTCACACCGAGGCCACAGATAGGTAATGACAAGCCAAGATTGTTTAGAATAAAGCAAGCAGATGCCATTATTAACCGTATGGGCTTTAATAACCAAGGTGTCGATTATCTGATCGAAAATGTCAAACGTTGCAAATACAAAGGCAATATTGGCATTAATATCGGTAAAAATGCCGATACGCCAGTAGAGCAGGCAGCAGATGATTACGTCTATTGTTTAGAGCGTGCTTATCCGCATGCCTCTTATATTACCGTTAATATCTCTTCGCCAAACACCAAAAACTTACGTGATCTGCAAAGCGGTGAAGCATTGACTCAGCTTTTAGATACCATTAAAAACCGTCATAGCCAATTGGCGACCGAATATGGTTTTTATGTGCCATTGGTACTGAAAGTTGCTCCTGATTTAGAGCCTCTACAAGTAGACTATATCTCACAGCAGCTGATAGATTTTGAAATTGATGGTTTGATTGCGACCAATACGACTTTGAGCCGTGTCGGCGTAGAAGACTTACGTGATGGTGATCAAATGGGTGGTCTATCTGGTCGTCCAGTGAGCCATATTAGCACTCAGATTTTACAACAGTTTTCTGATCAGCTAGAGGGCAAAGTCGCCTTGATCGGTGTCGGTGGTATCGACAGTGGTGCGAAAGCCGTCAAGAAGATTCAGGCCGGTGCAGACATGGTACAGCTCTATACAGGGCTTATCTATCGTGGACCTGGATTGGTACAGTCTTGTATTCAGGCAATCGGTGGTTATTATGATGCCATGGAAAGCTAGACTGTCCATAAACCTATTATAAATTGAATGCTCAAAGATTAACCTTGTCATAAACACTTAAGTAAATACTTGATAAAAATACCATAGGGTATGAGGCATAGAAAATGAGTGGTCTGGATATTGTGATTGCTATTGTTGTCTTGGTTGGCTTGTGGCGCGGCTTTCAAGTAGGGTTGATTAAAACAGCCATTGGTTTGGTCGGTTGGTTGATTGCGCTAGTCGCTGCTACGCGTCTGGCGGGTGTTGTGTCGCCTCAATTAGCAGGTATCGTAGAAAACCCTGTCTTACAAATGGCAATGGCATTTCTATTAGTGGTGATCGTAATATTAGCCATCATGCACACAGTTGCGTTTGTATTTTCAGGGGTGCTCAAAACCTTACGTCTGGATATCGTTGATAAGATGGCAGGTGGCGTCCTTGGTGCAGCCAAAAACGTATTAATGGTTTTAGTGGTTCTGAGTGTCAGTGCGCCACTATTGGTACAGATGCCGCAATGGCAAACCTCAGTGCTAGCGCCAGAGCTAATGCCTTATGCACCGATGGGTAAAGCGTTGGTGTCAGATGTGCTTGGTATGGCTTGGGATAAAATCAATCAATCATAAGCTAACTCGTCATATTTCTAAGTATTAACGCTATGATTTTTATCATGTCTTTTTTACCACTCAAGCTTTTATAGCATCAATAACATCGTATTCAAAATTCATTCTTGAAAAAATAATTTTTGATAGCAGTTAAGGCTCATAAATCAGCATCAATTAATGATGGATGCTGATTTTTTGAAAACCAAAAAGATAAATGCTTGTTTAATGTTTCGCAAATATCATCAGGTCGACGGTGAGTGGCAGCACGCATTTTAGATAGCGTGCCGTCTAATTTTTTGCCGTTATTGTAGTACTAATGTATGGGTCAAAATAGGATATAGCTATTATGTGTGGAGTCATTGGAGTTGCAGCTCACGAACCAGTCAATCAGATACTTTATGACGGTTTGACGATGCTACAGCATCGCGGGCAAGATGCAGCAGGTATTGTCACTTTGCAAGATGGACGACTCTATCTACGTAAAGAAAATGGCATGGTACGTGACGTGTTTATGAATCGTCATATGATGAAACTGGTTGGTAAATTCGGTATCGGTCACGTTCGTTACCCAACGGCAGGCACGTCAAGCAGTGCTGAAGCTCAACCATTTTATGTCAACTCACCTTATGGTATTACCCTTGCGCATAATGGTAACTTGACCAATGCTGAGAGCTTGGCCAAGTCTTTGTACATCGAAGATCGCCGCCATCTTAATACCGATTCAGATTCTGAAGTACTCTTGAACGTACTGGCCCATGAAATGCAGAATTTGGGTAAAACCAAAGCAACGCCTGCTGATATATTTGAAGCAGTCACGGCTGTATATGGTCGTGTTGAAGGTGCTTATGGTGTTGTCGCCCTTATTACTGGCCATGGTTTACTTGCCTTTCGTGACCCGAACGGTATCCGTCCGCTTATCTATGGTAAGCGTATGGCTCCAAACGGCGGCACTGAGTATATGGTCGCTTCAGAGTCAGTAGCCTTAACGGGGTCTGGATTTACGATTATTCGTGATGTCAAACCAGGCGAAGCTATCTTTATTGATCTCGATCATAAAATACACACCCATCAGTGCGTAGAGCAAAAAGAATATACACCATGTATCTTTGAATATGTCTATTTCGCTCGTCCAGATTCAATCATGGACAATATCTCAGTTTATAAAGCCCGCTTACGTATGGGTGAAAAACTGGCAGATAAGATCATGAATGAATGGGGCGAAGATCACGATATCGATGTGGTTATTCCTATTCCAGATACCTCGCGTACTTCTGCGATGGAGTTGGCGCTTAAGATGAATGTTAAGTACCGTGAAGGGTTTATGAAAAACCGCTATATCGGTCGTACCTTCATCATGCCAGGTCAGCAACAACGCAAAAAATCTGTCCGTCAGAAACTCAGCGCTGTGCCGTTAGAATTCAAAGGTAAAAACGTACTGTTGGTCGATGACTCTATCGTTCGCGGTACGACATGTCATGAAATCATTCAAATGGCTCGAGACGCTGGCGCCAATAAAGTATTTTTCGCCAGTGCTGCGCCACCGGTTAAGTACCCAAACGTGTATGGTATCGATATGCCAGTACGTAGCGAGCTAATTGCTTCAGGTCATACAGTCGAAGAAGTGCGTGAAATCATCGGTGCTGATCGTTTGATTTTCCAGGACTTGGATGACTTGATTGATGCAGTAAAAGATACCAAACACAGCAAAGTTGAAGGCTTTGATTGTGCCGTATTCAATGGTTGCTATATCACTGGTCAGATCAATGAAGCCTATCTTGATCATCTACAAGAGCAGCGTAATGACACGGCTAAAACAGGTAAAAAAGGCGTACAAATCGTGGCTGATACCCCAGTCGATATGATGGGTGTTGAGGAGCTTTAAGAAGCAACTCTTCTTAACTAGCTCTATACAACAGTACGCTTAGAAAAAGGCTGGATTCTTAATAGAATCCAGCCTTTTTTATGTTTGAAATATTGTTTAACGTTTTGTTTGGCACTGAATTCTAGCTAGTGCTTTTAGCCTAGAAAGTTATTTAATAGCCATAGTAAACCATTAATAGCAGCAATACCGACAATCATGCTGACTAATAATTGACGGCTGATATGGTAGACAAGTAAGACTAAAAGTAGAGCACCAATTTGTGCCATCAATAGATGCAATTCGGCACTATCCAGAGCCGTGGTCGCAGACAGGTCTTGATAAGAGAGACTGGTCAAAATGAGCAACACCATCACGGACAGCGGTAAGCTTTCATTTAATCGATGCAACCAAGGTGTGTCTAATAGTTTTCTGGGTATTAAGGAAGGTAGGGCACGCGTGATAAAGGTAACAGCGGCCATCGCAAAAGTCGCGAAAATAAGATAACTACTGGTCATCAGTTTCTCCTGCCATGTTACTTTTTTCTTCCATGCCTCGCTGTACCCAAAATCCACGTGCTAAAATCAGCAACATACAAATGGTAATCGCAACCAATAGTAACCAGTTACTCGTAAATAACGAGGCTGCTGCTAGAGAGACTACGGCAATGCCAATTGGAAAATAGCGTTTGATACTTTGAAACTGCTCATAAGCCAAAATCGCAAACAAGCAAACCAAGGCGAAATCCAAGTGAGGTACCAAATCGCTGAGCGTGCTGCCAATCATAATACCAATCGTACTGGCCAGTACCCACCAACTTTGGTTAAAGAGGCTGATTGGTAGTATCAGGGACTGTCGCGACTCATTGGGCAAGCTGGTCATGACTGAAAATGTCTCGTCAGTCAGCGCAAATAGACAATAGATTTTAGCAAGTTTGTTCTTTGGTAGATATTGTAATAAAGGCATACCATAGAATACATGACGTAAATTAATAGCCGCAATATTCGTCGCGATATTACCAATCGGCAAACCAGCACTCAGCATGGGCAAACAAGCATATTGCGCAGCGCCAGCATATAATACGATACTGAGCATAATGATAGCCCACACAGGGATACCAGCAACTTGCGCGAGTACACCAAAGGCAATACCTGCAGGTAAGTAGCCCATTGCCACGGGTAAGCTTTTTTTGAAGCCTTCAGCCCAGTCATAGCGCATTTTATATGGCTGATGTAATTCTTTTGAACGAGTAGTCACAGAATATCCTAATGGTTTTTGTGTTCAAATTAAATTGAACCAACTATATTACAAACACTTTATAAAAATACGTTATTCAACACCATGTAGCTGAGAGTGGTATTAAGCTTCCGGCTGTAGTTTTTCGTAGCTGCCGGTTTGATGCGCGTGGTACAAGAAGCCACTTAAAATAATTAGCCTAAGTAATAATAAACACCACACACTCAACCAAATACCAGTCATGTCCCATTGCTGATAGAGAAACCAACTGAGTGGGAAAAATATAGCGGCGAGTATCAGGGCTGCATTACGGATAACATGACCAGCTGTTAAGCCAAAAAATATACCATCTAACCAATAGGCACCGACCCCGACGAGGGGTAGTAATACGGCATAAAGGTGGTAATTATATGCCAATGTAAAAACCGTTTCGATATTGGTCATAAACCCTAAATATGTTGGCATTGCAAGCCACCATATAGCACTCAAGGCGATGGCGAGTCCGTAACTGACAATACCTGTGCGCTTGATAATAATGCGAAAACGTGGCCAGTCTCGGCGCCCAGCCGCTTGACCACTTAACGTTTCAGCAGATACCGCAACACCATCAAGTGCAAAGGCTGAGATACTCAGGACTTGAAGTAAGATAGCATTGGCCGCCAGTATGACATCACCGCTTTGAGCAGAAAGACGAGTAATCCAAGCAAAACTCAAGGTTAAGATGAGTGTGCGAATGAAGATGTCTTTATTTAATGAGAACAGCCTAAGTATTCGCTCTTTAGTGAAATATTGCTTATCGGCAGTAAACAAAGCCTGCCAAGATATTTGCAGATGATGACGACTTAACCACAGTGCTAATAACACACCAAACCAGAAAGCAATGGTCGTACCTAATGCCACACCGGCCAAACCCATTTTCATCGTAAAGACAAAAAACAAGGTTAGGACGATATTGAGTATGGCAATAAAACCTTGTTGATATAGCATATAGCGGGTTTTACCTTGCCCAGCAAACCAACCGATAAATGCAAAGTTCATCAGCTCAGCAATTACGCCCCAAAACCTAACATCTAAATAAGTCTGTGCAGCACGACCACTATCTGGATTGGCTGATAGCGCTTGCAAACCAAAATCTATCAACCAAGGCTTTGCTAATAGCAAAATAGCACCGATACCAAATGCCAGTAGTAAAGCACGTTGTAAGATAGACAGTAGGGGCGAAGGGGCTGTATTAACTGACGTTGCCGTACCATCTGTAGCATGATTGGCCAGTTGTCCCATTGCTTGTGCTGACAGTCCGGACGATGCATATTGTAAGAAGTTAAAACTGACGAGCAACAATGACAATAACTGTATCGCGAGTCCCATACCAGCCAGTTTAGCGGTATCATTCATATTACCGACGATCGCTGTATCGATTACGCTTTGTAAAGGCATGGCCAGATTGGCCAATAATACTGGCAAAGCGATGGCAATAATACGCGTATAACGGGTATCGATGGGCGGCATTGGACTAGATATGGGAGTAGTCATTTTTGGCTCGTTTATACTTAAAACCCAACAAGGATTGAGCGTAGCATATTTGCTATTTATGACAAACACAGCTACAAAGACAAAAGCACCTAGACTCATTATTCATGAGTCAGGTGCTTTGATTTAAACGTTACTACTGTTATTTATGGCAGACTTTATAGTCAAATTTATATAAATTAAATAATACCATTAAACATTTATTCAAACATTTTTGGATCGTTAAAAGTAACGATTTCTTCTTCAAACTCTGGTTTTACTTTTACAATAAAGTCATCACGAGATAGACCCATACGTAATGGAATCGAACTTGCGATATAAGTTGATGAATAAGTACCAGCAATTAGACCGATGAAGAGGGCAACTGAGAACCAGTATAGACCATCACCACCTAAGAATAGCATTGCTAATACCACTAACAATACCGTTGAAATGGTCATAATCGTACGGCGCAGCGTCTCTGTTAAAGATAAGTCGATAGTCTGGCGCGGCGTGATACCACGGACGCGACGGAAATTCTCACGGATGCGGTCATAGACAACAATCGTATCGTTCAATGAGTAACCAATCAAGGCCAAAATAGCTGCCAACACAGTTAAGTCGAATGGAAAGCCAAATAAGGCAAACACACCAATAGTGACTACTGCATCATGAAACAGCGACATGACTGCACCAAGGGATAATTTGAATTGGAAACGTAAAGCGACATAACCAAGCATACAGGCTAGTGCTAGCGCTAACGACATCACTGAGTTTAAGTAGACTTCACTACCGACTTGACTACCGATAATATTGACGTTACTGATTTCAACATTATTATCAGCTAAGGTCAATGCTTTGGTCAGACTGGTATTGAGTCCATCAACATTATCAGACTGAGGTGGTAGGCGAATCAGTAGCTCTTGTGATGTTCCTAGGTACTGTACGACGGCATCATCAAAACCATTGTCTGACAAGGCATTGACAACATCAACTTGTTCAACAGACTGCTCATAACGCACATCTGCTGAGACACCACCTGTGAAATCAAGTCCCAAATTCAGACCGTTTACGGCGATAGCAATGATACTACCAATAACCATTAATAAAGATAAAATGGCCATGGGCTTTTCTATCTTCATAAAAGGAATGATACGCTGGTTGCCAATGGCTTTGATACCACCTTCAGCTTGTGCCGCTGCATCATCTGCCGCATCACCTGTTGCTAGGTTAGGCTCAGTTGCTTGAGTAGCCAGTGCTTGACTGTCTTTACCAGCACCCTTACCACTGCGACGAGCTTTACTGTTACTCGGCTGCGCTGTGACAGGGTTATTGGTTTTAGTATTGCTACCTTTGCCATCACGGCGTGGTTTGTTGCGGCGGCGCGTGCTTGCATTGTTTCCATCGCCATTTGAGCCGCCTGAACCATTTCGATCTGGACTATTCTGCTGTTCTAGAGGATTTTTATTCTCGATAGCCATAATGTTCTCCTAACCGATGCTCAGACGTTTGATGGATTTACGCTTGCCATAAGCAACTTGTACCAGCGCACGTGTGACCAGAATAGCCGTAAACAGCGAGCTGATAATACCAATAGCTAGCGTGATCGCAAAGCCTTTAATCGGACCAGTACCAATCGCAAATAAGATAAATGCGACCAATAAAGTTGTAATGTTGGCATCGAAAATACTACTAAAAGCTCGGTCAAAACCTGCCACGATAGCGGACTTCGGCCTTACTCCATTTGCAATCTCTTCACGTATTCGCTCAAAGATTAGTACGTTTGCATCAACTGCCATACCGATGGTCAAAACAATACCAGCGATACCGGGTAGGGTAAGCGATGAGCCTAGGATTGACATGATAGAGATGATGATAATCACGTTGACTGCTAGTGCTACGTTAGCGATGACACCAAACAGACGATAGAAGATAATCATAAACGCAAAGACTAGTAGATAGCCGACCTGTGTAGAGAATAGACCTTTTTCAATGTTCTCTTGGCCCAGTGATGGACCAATGGTGCGTTCTTCTACAAAGTACATCGGTGCCGCAAGTGCTCCTGAACGCAGTAGTAGTGCAAGCTCAGCAGCTTCAGCACTGCTGTCTAGCCCAGTAATACGGAAAGAGGATCCTAGAACCGCTTGAATATTGGCACGGTTGATGACTTTGGTTTCAGCATAAGGCGTACGTATTTCTTCAGTCTCGCCAGTTACTGGGTCTTCTTCATAGGTGATTCTTTGCTTGTTTTCAATGAACAATACCGCCATCTGTTTACCAACAGCGGTACGAGTGGCGTTTTGCATGAGCTTGCCGCCAGCACTGTCCAATGTAATACTTACTTCAGGTAGACCGCTTTCATCCAAGCCAGTTTGAGCATTGGTCACTTTATCGCCGCTGACAATAGCTTGACGTTCGAGCAATACAGGCGGGCCATCCAGTGTTTCAAACGGGAACGCTTCAGTGCCCGCTGGAGGAATACCACCTGTATAGTTGTCGGCATCTTCTGCCACCATACGGAATTCAAGGTTTGCGGTACGTCCAAGGACACGTTTTGCTTCTGCAGTATCCTGTACACCTGGCAATTCTACGACGATACGATTGGCACCTTGTGATTGCACTAGGGCTTCAGTAACACCCAGCTCGGCAATACGGTTGCGTAGCGTTGTCAAGTTTTGGTTGACGGCATAGCTATTGATTTCGTCAAGTGTCGCATCGTTATACGATAAGAGTAATGCAGGACCTTGATCGTCAATAGAAGATTGCAAGCTAAACGTGGTGCCCATCGATCCTTGTAGGATGTTTTGTGCACGATTGCGAGTGTCTGTATCAGCGAAATGCAATACCACGCTTTGATCTTCGGTCTTGATGCCTTTGACTGCAATGCGTTCAGCACGTAGCTCGCGACGCATGTCGCTACTAGCACCGGTCAGACGCTGCTCAAGTGCTTTGTCCATATCGACTTCGAGTACAAAGCGCACACCACCACGTAAATCAAGACCAAGTTTCATCGGTTTTGCGCCGATGTCGCGTAGCCACTGCGGTGTTGTCTGTGCTAAGTTAAGAGCGACCACATAGTTTTCGCCCAAATTTTGACGTAGCACTTCTTGCGCCTTTAGCTGATCGACTGAATTATCAAGACGAACCAGCGCACTATTGCCCTCAAATGTGCCGTCATGGTTATCCAGACCAGCGTCTTTGAGTAAGCTTTGAGACTGCGTTAAGATCTCTTCAGACAGCTGTGTACCTGCAGCAGCACTCGTAATCTGCACAGCGGGCTCGTCAGGATAGAGGTTAGGGGCAGCATATAGACCGGCAATGAGTATCACGACGGTAATAAGTAAGTATTTCCAAGCGGGATATTGCATAATCACTTCTTTAAGTTGATAAACAACTGGCGACGTAGGCCACAAGTTAGCAGATGGGAAGTTAGCGATAGCAAAGGTCTAATGCTGCGTATAAAAGCCATCATTATGTACCGTTGCGATCATCCGCGGTGATAGTAAAACAAAAAATAAAAACAACCTACTCAATAAGAGTAAATATAGACTATCCAGCAGTCTATAAGACTACTTTGTCTCATTTCTTTATAGCGAAAAATGACCGTAAATAATGTACGGTCATTTTTAGTCGTGGCATCTACTGATGATACGACCATCAAACAATCATTCATAGCAATGATTGATGCTTAAATGCTTTCGATAGTGCCAGCAGGCAATACTGAGATAACAGAAGCACGTTGTACTTTGATATCAGTATTATTATTTAAGCTAACCACTGCGTAGTCGCCTTCTAGGTTTTTAATGCGACCCATTAAGCCACCAGCAAAAATGATTTCACTACCAACGCTCAAAGCATTGACCATCGCACGATGCTCTTTGGTACGCTTAGACTGCGGGCGAATAACCAAGAAGTAAAAAATCGCAAAAAAAGCAACAGGCAGTAGAATCTGACCAAATAGTGACGCAGCACCTGCAGTTTCGGCAGCATGAGCAGCTTGAATAAATAAGAACATAGTTTCTCTCAATAAGTCATGGATAATAATAAAATTAAACGCATAGTAACAAAAAATACCAGACTTGGTAACTGTTAATCATAGCCTGAGCACGTTTTTCTTCCTGTCTTCATCAAGCCAGCGGTCATTACTTCTAGTGGCCGTATTTTTGATAACAGTATTTCTGACGACAGTATTTCTAATGCAATACGTAAGTTGTGTTTGTTGTAATACGATAAGTGATGACAAAGTGCTGCAATTATAGCAAATTTCAGATATATCAGTGGATATTAGGCAATAGTAGCGTAATACAAGGTATCAAAAAGCAAAGACTTAAAAAAAGCGACTTATTGTGAAATATCAGCATCAGTGCTACTATCAAATGGCAATAATTGGCTGTGTTTAGCCTACTATCTATTGGAATGTCATTAAGCCTAATAGACAGTATAAAGTTAGCTTTAAGTAGCTATCTAGAAAGTGTTGGCAGATACCGTTATGTATTTTTATTTTGGTGCTGTTATTTGCTCTCTATATCTGTTGCTGTTTGCTTAAAATTCCTTTTTCTCTTTTCTGTTTAGGTTACCCAACTTGTTCACCACTTTTATGTTTGTACCTCGTTTATGTCGTCCGCGCGCTTTTAAAGAAGCGTCAGCCAAACCTCCTCCGACGCTGCACTATTTTAAGCGTCTTAGAAGCATGAAGCCTATTTTTGGGCTACTAGCGTTACTCGCAATGCTACTACCTTATCCGGCATTTGCTGCTGATGCTTCAGCAGATCCCACAGCTCTCAATATTCTGTTATTGATATTCTTTGTGGTTGTGGCCATCGGTATCTCGTTTGTTTGCTCTTTAGCAGAATCCGCATTACTCAGTATGACACCGTCTTATATTGCTGACGTTCAAGAAACCAATCCAAAAAAAGCAAATATGCTCAGACGGTTAAAGGTTGATAATATCGACCAGTCGTTGGCAGCTATTTTGACATTGAATACAGTCGCTCATACATTAGGTTCTATCGGTGCTGGTGCTCAGGCAACGATTGTCTTTGGTAGTGCATGGTTTGGTCTATTCTCTGCCATTATGACATTGGCCATATTATTCTTGTCTGAGATTATTCCAAAAACACTAGGTACGGTATATTGGCGTCAGTTGAGTGGCATTGTCGCTTATTTTGTTCGTGGTATTATCCTGCTGTTGTACCCACTCATTTGGGTATCAGAGCGTTTGACAAAACTATTGGTGCGTGGCAAAGAACCTCAGGCATTTAGTCGTCGTGAGTTTGCAGCACTTGCAAGTATTGGTGAAGAGTCAGGACAAATTGATCCTTTAGAGTCGCGGATCATCCGTAACTTACTGGCATTTGGCGCCATTAAAGTTGAAGATATTATGACGCCGCGTTCGGTAATGCTCGCGTTTGAGGAAAATAAAACAGTCGCCGAATTATTGGTTGATCGCCCAAAGCTGACGTTTTCACGATTACCTATTTACGATGGTGACTTGGACAATGTTACTGGTTTTGTATTAAAAACAGATATGTTGTTAGCAAAAGTGAACCACGCTGTAGATAAGCCATTGACTCAGTTCAAACGTGAAATCACTTTTGTATTCTCCAAAATGAAACTGTTTGATTTATTAGAACTCATGCTAAAAAACCGCATCCATATCGCGATTACTGTCGGTGAATATGGCGAGGTCAAAGGTCTAGTTACTTTAGAAGACGTGTTTGAGACTTTATTGGGTCTAGAGATTGTTGATGAGATAGATCGCGTTGAAGATATGCAGGCATTGGCTCGACAAATGATGGACAGACGAGTAGAGCGTTTGGGTATGAAGCTCAGTGATGATGAGCGCTATGATAATAATAGTACAGACACCAGGCTTTAAAATAGCATCGTCAGAGTTGTTATCGATTGATAGGTAGGGCGTTAAAGCTGAAGCGAAGATTGAGTTGTAGTTCGAAAGAGGTGACTTAGTCTGCGCTGATGCATACTTATTATAAGATCATGATATTGCTCGTACTTTAAAGGCGATGACTGTGCCTGTTTTGATATTCGCAATAATTACACAGGGTGTCACATAGCTGTGAGAATTAAATGATAGGCTCACTCTATGATACAACAACGCTGTCACGACTATTAAAAATATGGTTATGATAAGACAGCTATTGCAAGGTATCACTAGCTAGCTGAAGATTATTACTGTATAAAAAGTATCACTATTTAAGAAGTCTCATTAGCTAATAAGAAGTATCGCTATTGAACCAAAGCATGAGAGCCAACAGCATTGGCTTAGTTTATGATTACATAACTAGGTAGTATGTTGAATCAAATGATAGAAACACGTTAGTCGTCAATATATGACAACAACGGAAACTGTATTGCTAAGGATTATCATGAAACGATTATGGGGAAAAAGGCTTTTGGCGTTGTTAATCAAAGGCGCAGGCGTGGCTGCTGTGGTAGCTATTGCAAGTACCGTAAGTATCAGTGCGCAAGCGGCGCCCATGACCGAAGCGTTGGTGCAGAACTATGCCTCAGCAATGAAGTCATCAGCAAATAGCCGAAATGTCAGTCAGGTTGCTCGTCTCGTCTCTGATGATGCGCTGATTTCGTTGTCTAGAAAGGGTAAGTCTACTAGCTTGGACAAAGATGCTTATTTGAAACTGCTACAAAATAGCTGGAATGACACCTCTAACTATCGCTATGACATCTCTGTAGACAACATTGTCATTACGGGCGAGCAGGCCAAAGCCAATGTCACCACTAACGAAAGTTGGGTAAAAGACGGTCAAACGGTCTCGTTCGTCACCACATCTAGAGTGACTTTGGCGCTATCAACTGGCAATGCAGTGCTGCTGCGTGCGGTATCACAAATAACGATTAACTAGCCAGCTTATTAGGGCGTGTTCTCAATTTAATCGATAGTAATCTAAATGGGTTAAAAATGGCTAAATCTTGCCAAACGGTGTCAAATAGCTAACTAATATCTCGATATTACTTGCGCTATTTTCCTTGTTTGACTGCAATTTATCTCATTTTTATCACCATTTTTAAAATGCGGACACACCCTAGAGCGTGTTCTAAAATTAAGGACATGCTCTTGCGATTCAGCATCGATTGCACGCTATATGAACCATTCAGTCATTAACACCAATTTGGTATTGAACGGGTTTATTTAGAAATCTGCTTTATTCAAAAAGACAGTTACTATCTACTAAAAAGACAATCATTATCTATTGAAGCCTGCTAATTCTGTACGATGTTGGTTGTTTGCATGATTGTCTGCATGGACGTAATAATCTGGCGCCTTAGTAGACCAATCTAGATGTCGACTCAACTTATGACTATTATCTTTTTATATTAACTGGTCTTTGCTTTATATTGCATATTATACTATCAAGCAATTCTATCTCATCACTTCTTGTCGTTAGGAAACTCTTAATATCATGTCTACTGTGCTATCAACCTCTCGCTCATTTATTGCGTTGCCATTAACGCTTGCCGTCTCGACTTTGCTTATCAGTGCGTGTAGCAATACGTCGACGGTAAAAAACAATGGTGCGACCAATAGCTCATCGGTTATTACTAAGCCTGCCACCAATCAGACTGCTGCCACGAGTACTGATTACTCAACTGCGTATTTGGATGCAGATAGCTTAGACGAATTGGCAGACTTATTAGAAGCCTCTGACATGACAATGGTAGAAGGCAATCAGCTTGCTATTCAGCAATATGGTGATTTGTGGAATCGTCTGCGTGCTGGTTACCGTATGAATGGCGGCCAACCGATTTATAATCAGCGTATTGAAGGACAAAAAAGCTGGTTTACCAGTAGACAGGATTATTTAAACCGCTTAACTGCGCGTGCCAGTCGTTATATTTATCATACGGTAAGAGAAGCTGAGCGCCGCAATATTCCAACTGAGCTTGCATTGCTACCAGTCATCGAAAGCTCCTACGATCCAAGCGGTACCAGTAGTGCAGCGGCTGCAGGCTTGTGGCAGTTTATTCCAAGTACGGGTCGTATTTACGGTCTAAACCAAAGCAGTACTTATGATGGCCGCCGTGATGTTATCGAATCGACTCGTGCTGCTTATGATTTCTTAACCGCGCTACATAACCAGTTTGGCAGTTGGGAATTGGCATTGGCCGCCTATAACGCTGGCCCTGGTCGTATTCAAAAAGCCATTGATGCCAATAGAGCTCAAGGCTTACCTACGGACTACTGGTCGCTTAGACTGCCTACTGAAACGATGAACTATGTGCCACGATTTTTGGCAGTGGCCGAAATCGTCGCTAAGCCTGAACAGTATGGCGTATACCTACCAGCTATTGCTAACCGTCAGCATTTCCGTAGTGTGCCAGTGAATTATGGTGTCAGCTTATCTGAAGTAGCACAATTGACAGGTGTGACTTACGACGAGCTAGAAAAGTTAAATACAGCACTTACCTCTGGACGAGTTGATTCTTCAGGTCCGCAGCGCGTTATCATTCCTAATGATGTTAGCCTAACGACTGATGCCAAATTGAGCACGCTAAGAGGTAACGGTACCGGCAACGTACTGGCCGCAGCAAACACGCCAAGTACGACGACTACCACACCAAGCTATAACAATAAGCCGTACAGTGGTTCTTCATTGCCATCTACGGGAAGCGCATTGGCTGATTATGCGGCTAGCGCGAGTGTGCCACAGCAGACGACCAGTTATATCTCGCCGTCAGTCACACCAACCAGCAGCTCTTCGTATGGTAATACGCCAGCACGTACTGAGCCACCATTAAGTGCCGCAGAGACCAATAAAATCAATGCTGAGCTTAAGAGCAGCAACAGTCTACCAACCACCTCTGCGCAGATTACGCAAAACAATACGATTGTCCAAGAGCCACCGCTAAGTAATGCAGAGCGTGATTTTATTGCCAATCAAATCCGTAGTAGCACATCGGAAACCAACGTCATCAATGCTGATGGCAATATCAATCTATCAGCAGTTCAAACGCAGCAATCGATTCTAGAAGCCAGTGGCACAGAGAAAAAGCTGAGTTTTGCACAGACGTCGGCAAGTAAACCGAAGCCACAAGGCACACGTACCACTTATACCGTCAAACGTGGTGATACGTTATCTAACATTGCCAGTCGTGCTGGCGTGAGCTGGCGTGATATCGCAGAATGGAACCAAATAGATGCTAGCGCTAGTTTGCTATCGGGTAGCACTTTGTACCTATACAATGCAAAAAGCATCGAGCCAATAAGCAGTGCGAGTAGTACAACAGATAGCCAGCCAGAAAGTTATACAGTACAAAGTGGTGATACGCTGATTGGTACGGCCAATCGCTTTGGTTTATCGGTCACTCAGCTAGCAACCTATAACAACCTGAGCAGCCGTTCGGATCTGCGTAGAGGCCAAAAGCTATGGCTGATACCAGGTAAAGTGACTGCGCCTGCAACCACATCTGCAGCGCCTTCTACCAAACCGACCAAATCAAGCACTGCGACTAAAAACTATAAAGTAAAAGCAGGCGATGGCCTGATTGCATTGTCGCGTCAATTTAATGTGTCTACTGATACCTTAGCCAGTCTTAATGGCATCAGTACCACAAGCTCATTGTATGTTGGTCAGACACTTAAAGTACCAGCGAGCGTTGACTTTAGCTCGGCGTCTACTAGCACTAGCAGCAGCACTAGCAGCAGCGCTAGTAGCCAAAGCAGTTCAAGCTCAGTGGCGACTACTAACTATAAAGTTAAATCTGGTGAAACCTTAATCGGGATTGCTAACGACCTTGGGGTTAGTGCGGCGGATCTTGCTGCAGTAAACAGCAACTTCGATGCAAAAGCTCGCTTACAACGCGGCCAAACCATCAAAGTACCCGCTTCTAAAGAGTTGGTTGATCGTCAGCTAAATGATAAAGCCGTCAGCTACAAAGTAAAGTCAGGTGATACCTTGACGGGTGTGGCTAAACGTTACAATATTGGTTTGAGTGATTTGGCATCAGCGAACAATTTGAATACCAGCTCTAATCTCATACTCGGTCGCACTATTACCATTCCTGCTAGCGGAAGTGTCGCCAGTGCGTCTAGTAGTAGTCAAAGCAGTAGCGCTACGAGTAGTAGCACTAGCACCGCGAGCAGCAGTGGTAAGACGCTGAGCAACACGGAAAGCTACAAAGTAAAATCAGGTGATGGTCTGATTGCTTTAGCACGTCAATTTGGTGTTTCGGTAGAAGACTTGGCTGCGACCAACAGTCTGGCGACCAATGCGCAGTTACAGCGTGGACAGACACTCAAAGTACCAAAAGCCACAGTGAGCTATACCGTTGGGTCAGGAGATAGCTTGATTGGCTTAGCACGCAAATATGGCGTATCTACGCAGGAGTTGGCAGATATGAACAATATCGCAGCAGATACCATGCTACAACGTGGTCAGCGTTTGACAGTTCCTAACCGCTAAGCAATAGCTTATTACTAAAAATAAGCACAAGCATCTTGAAAGTGTGTCGCTTGAAAGCAAGTTGCTTGAAAGTAGATTGTTAGCCACAAAAAAGCTGCTCTTATAATAAGAGCAGCTTTTTTATTGCAAGGTTTGTATGGTTGTCTAAGCCAGCAGAGATAACTAGACCGTTTGCGTCTTAATTGTCTCAAGGTAGCTTCTGATGTTACTGACATAGTGCATCGCTTGACCGTAGCGGCTATTAGACGCTCTGTTTTCAGCGAGGTATGCATAGACATTGGCCCAGCTTTTATCATTAACACCTTGAGCTTGTAAAGTACGCTGAATACTTTTGACGGCATTAGGCCCCATGTTATAGCCCGCCAGCGCGAACCAAATTCGATCCGATTTTGGTACATCGGCGAAGTCATCTTTCATTTGCTCTAGATAACGTGCGCCGCCACCGATACTTTGGTATGGATCAACACGATCTGATACGCCCATTGCTTTGGCCGTGTTATTGGTCAGCATCATTAGGCCACGTACACCTGTTGGCGACACTGCATCCGCATCTAGATGTGACTCTTGATAGCCCATGGCTACCAACAGCTCCCAATCGTGATTATAGTTGCGTGCTTGCTCTTCAAACGAAGACTGGTAGTCTGGTAACTTTTCAGTTAGCGTCTTTTGGAAATGGTCCTGACTGTAGGCATCTTTTAGCAGGTTTTGATTGTAAAAGGCCGCAAGCTTTTGCGTGTTTTGCAGCTTAATACTGTCACATAAGAAGTAACTGGCTTTTTCTGATAGCGGGTCATTAGACGAGTTAAACGTCCAGCTGACCTTTGGGTGTAAGCCGTTTTTAGTCAAGCTGGCATCATAACCACAGCTCACGTTAATCGATGACAGATTAAAGCTGCTTTTTAGCTTGGTGCTGGCCGTTGTCAGCGCCATGTCTGCTTCGCCTGATCTTAGCGCTTTTAATGCCGATTCTTCGTTGGCGTAAGCTTTTAGATTGACATCGACGCCCAGCTCGTCAGCATAGGTACGTACCAAGTCAAAGCCGAAGCCATGTTGAAAGCCATCGGTTGCAAAATAAGTGCTGTCGCCTGGGACAGCAGCAATGGTTAAAGTGTTCTGTAACATGACATTGTCATAGGCTGGCACTGGCGAACCCATGATAGTCAAACTCTCAGCAGGTAAAGAGAGAAGGGCAATACTAGACAACTGCACCAATTTTTTTGTTTTGGCAAAATGGGCCGATGTCATTGGGGTAACGGATGAAACGATGTTACTTTTAGTGTTTAGTAGGCGTTTAGATGGACGCAGTAAATAAGAAATACGGCGTTTGGCCCCTTGCGCAGATACTTTTACACGATAAGTAATACGCTGCATGGATGTCTCCTGATTTTAGCCATCCTGCTTACCGTAAAACGTTCATGGATGCATGCTAATAATAAAGGCATACATCGATGTCACATTTAAACAATCTCACGCTTTTTAATAGTATAAGCGTGAGATTACTTGTTTAATAACAGTGCCTTTAATAACAATGCCGCTAATCGCTGCTTTATTAGCATGAGCGGTATTGTTTTGTACTAGCTAACTATCTGTTGGCATATACATTAAGAGCTGAAATATTACTCCTAACGTATCAATATAAATCACAAAAACGCACAACACCGAGAAGGGTATAAATCAAATGATTCCTTCAACGGTGGACAGATAAGGCTAATACCAAAACAACTACATATTAAACATAGGTAAGGTCATGAAATAAGTTATTGAAACAAAAACGCAAAAATAGAAGGAATACCAATAGATCTGAGTATCCAACTTTTTTACGTTAAATCAGTCGCTATCTACTCTTTAAATGGTTTGTAGTAAAGTAAATAACAACTCAAATATTTTGTTCAGCAACAAAGGTCAGCAGATAAGTCTGTTTGATAGTGAATAGAATATCTATCAAAATAATCTATCAATCAGGTATCACTAAACCATTATTGCAACGCTAAAATTCAGGAGTAGTCAGCCATAAAAATGTATTTTGGCTAAGCCATATCAGCTCATTTATCATATAGAACAATGAGGTTTTAGATATTTACCATAATTTAAGCGCCATAACCGGAAGCTGTAATAAATGGGAAGTCTCATGACAAGACGTTCTTTCTTCAAGTAAGAATATGCGGATATTCATCCGATTATTCAAGTATAGTTAAGAAATTAGCGATAAAACTTAACAATAGGGCTACAGACGGTTAGAAAAAGCACCCTTTTTGGTGCATAGATTGAGGTCATAATCATTGATTGTGAGAATTGAAAGAGTCGTCTCTATTCCCAATTCCCATAAATAACTATGAATTTAGAGATAATAATTGAGGTTATAAACTGAAGTTTTAACATCTTAGCGCAGAATTCCCCTACTTCTAAAGTAGTGGGATGAATGCGTTATTAATCACTACCCTTAGTGCTTGTGGTATTATAATTAATAATTATTATATCACTTATTCATAATAAGCCTCCATGCCCACGCAAATTCTAAAAGCCCATAAAGTTAGACTATATCCAAACGAGGATCAGCAGATATTTTTTGCCAAGTCGTTTGGCTGTAGTCGTTTTATTTGGAACAAGATGCTTGGCGATAAAATAGACCACTACAAGGCCACAAAAACCACCTTAAACAACACACCTGCTCAGTATAAAAAAGAGTTTGAGTGGCTAAAGGAAGTGGATAGCTTAGCATTGGCTAATGTGCAGCAGTAGCTAAGAGGTGCTTACAACAAGTTTTTCAAGCAAAGCTCAGGTTTCCCTAATTTCAAGAAAAAGGGTATTAGGGACAGCTATACCACCAACAATCAAAAAGGAACGGTAGCGATCACAGACAGCACCGTTAAACTACCCAAAATAGGCCATATCAACGCCAAGTTCCCCGACAAAATAAATGGTCTGATTAAGAGCGCCACCATTAGCCGCACCCCATCAGGTAGATACTACGTCAGCCTATTGGTTGAAACCATCGTTAACGCATTACCAAAAACCCAATCAAACATCGGCATTGATTTAGGATTGACAGACTTTATCGTCTTATCAGACGGTACAAAAGTTGCCAATCCTAAGTTTCTATCGAAATTGCAAGACAAACTGGCTCGCGCACAAAAGATTTTAGCCAAACGCAGAGCGATTGCTAAAGCGGATCAGCGCAAACTGTCAGAGAGCCGTAATTATCAAAAGCAAAAACTTAAAGTCGCTAAAGTTTATGAGAAAATAACCAGTACCCGCAAAGACTTTCTACATAAGCTCTCATTCAATATCATTAAAAACCACGATGTGATTGCGATAGAGGACTTGAACGTCAAGGGCATGGTTAAGAACCGCAAACTGGCTAAAGCCATATCAGACAGCTCGTGGTCAACATTCACCACTATGCTGACCTATAAAGCAGAGTGGTACGGTAAAACGCTTGTCAAAATAGACCGGTGGTATCCATCCTCTAAGACCTGCTCAAACTGTGGTCACTTGCTAACGAAAGCTGAATTACCGCTGTCGGTGCGATCTTGGAATTGTCCAAGTTGTTTGCAAGAAAATGACCGCGACCTTAACGCCAGTATCAATATCTTAAATCAAGGATTGCTACTGGCTAAACAATCAAAAACTGTCGGTGCGACAGGGTTAGCTTAGTAAATTTGCCTAACCGCTGATACAAAACATTGTATCAAGTATGGGCATTACCTAAGAAACCCCTACCTCTAAAGGTAGTGGGTAGTTCATGCAGGGTTGTCGATATCGATAAAAGTCACAGGCACGCCAAATTCTTGAGATACTATCTTACCCAGTGCTTGAATGCCGCCTCGTTCTGTCGCATGATGTCCGCAGGCAAAGTAATCAATACCAAGCTCACGCGCGATATGGGTGGTGCGCTCAGAGATTTCACCAGAGATAAACGCATCACAGCCCATCAATGCGGCTTGTTCGATCATATCTTGTGCGCCACCTGTGCAGATACCGATACGTTCTATCAATCTATTACTTGTTTTAGAAGATGAGTTTTCATGATACTCAGCTGCGATATGTAGTGGTGTGCGCCCTAATGCTTGAGTAATCTTCGCGATAAGATCATCGGTGCTTTGTGGTACACAAGTGGCAATATTACCAACTGGGTGAGATTCAGCAGGATAGAGTGGCTCAGTGATGGTCAGATCTAACATCTCAGCGAGCATGGCATTGTTGCCCACGATAGGGTGCGCATCTAACGGCAAATGATAGCCAATCATAGAGATGCCATGCTGCATTAATTTGCGGATACGTCGACCTTTCATGCCTGTGATGGTGGCAGGTTCGCCTTTCCAGAAGTAGCCATGATGTACCATAATCGCATCGGCATTATCAGCGATAGCTGCATCAATCAACGCTTCACAAGCGGTCACACCCGTGACGATACGTTGGATAGGTCGTCCACCATCTACTTGTAAGCCATTGGGTGCATAATCTTTAAACGCATTGGCTGACAAATAGTCGTCACAAAACTGCGTTAGCGCCTCTGCTGTTATGGTAGTGTTAGTTGATTCTGTCGAGGTATTGATAGCCGTCATGGTATGCCCTTATTGGTGTCGCAATCGGTCAAATGATTGCAAATAATCCATAGTTTTTTATAATAATCATTTTAACATGGCGTTGTAAAAGAGTAGACAAAGCTACTAACTGAAATGGTACACGATACGTTACCATTTGGTATGGTTGGCGGTTATAATTTGTAGGCGTGAGCTGTACTGATTGATAGCGTCTCATTAGAGCGGGGCATCAATACTGGTTTTAGGGCGTGTCCTCAATTAAATCGATAGTTATCTAAATGGGTTAAAAATGGCTAAATCTTGCCAAACGGCGTCAAATAGCTACCTAATATCTTGATATTATTTGCGCTATTTTCCTTGTTTGACTGCGATTTATCTCATTTTTATCACCATTTTTAAAATGAGGACACGCCCTAGTATTAAATAAAAACAATCAAACCAGCAGCAGTGTTCGCTCATTACTTATCATCATTTTTTTGTATTAAATTTATAGAGGTTGTATATGTCGTCATCCCGGAACACCAATAACAAGACTTCTTTATTAAAATGGTTACCTTGGGTCTTATTGCTGCTAGTGCTGGCAGCGTTTATCTGGTTGTTTACGAGTATGAAATCGACGTCAGAGGCTAAGTGGGAACCACCGAGAACCACCCCTGCCGAGCAGCAAGCCTCAGAACCTGTTGCCGATACGCCAGCACCTATCTCCTCTTATCATAATGCGGTCGCCCGTGCATCCCAGTCGGTCGTCAATATCTATACCACACAGACCGTCGCAGAGCATCCTTATATGGATGACCCTGTGCTGCGCCGGTTTTTTGAGTATCATGGTGGCCAATCAGCAGAGCAAGGCAATACCAACCTAGGCTCTGGTGTGATTGTGTCAGAAGATGGCTATATCGTGACCAATGCCCATGTCGTCGAAAAAGCCGATGAGATTACGGTGGCCTTTAATGATGGTCGCAAGAGCCGCGCTAGAGTGGTGGGTACCGATCCAGACAGTGATCTGGCCGTAATTAAAGTCGATATGACAGGATTGACGCCGTTAGGATTCCGTGAAGATCCTATTCGTGTGGGTGATTTGGCATTGGCGATTGGTAATCCGTTCGGTGTGGGTCAGACGGTGACCCAAGGTATCATCTCAGCGACAGGTCGTACTGGATTAGGTGTGAATAAGTTTGAAGACTTCATTCAGACGGATGCTGCTATCAACCCTGGTAACTCAGGTGGTGCGCTGGTGGATGCTCGCGGTGAGTTGGTCGGTATCAATACTGTGATTTTTTCACAATCTGGTGGCTCTCTCGGTATCGGTTTTGCCATTCCTACCTCTATCGTAGAGCAAGTTATGAATGCCTTGATTAAAGACGGTAAGGTCAGTCGAGGGTGGTTGGGTATCGAGATACAATCACAGCTACGTGATCCAACGCAGTTAGAAACGTCGACTGGCGTAGAAGTGCTAAGTGTCATTGATAAAAGCCCAGCTGCGAAGAGTGGTCTACGAGTGGGTGATATTATCTTGACCATTGATGGCATTGAGATGACGGATGCTAATACGTTGATCCAATATGTCGCTCGCAAGTCTCCTGATACACAGCTTGATGCACAGGTATTGCGCAATGGTAATAACAAGCAGGTCACCATTTCGCTAGAAGTACGTCCAGAGCAAGAGCCTGTTGCACTTCCTGCTTCTGTACAAGCTGAGAGCTTTGCTCAACCTGATCTCCAAAGCGAACAGCAAAACGTTCCAATGATGTCAGAAGCAGAACGCGATCGTATGCGTGAAGAGCTGCTGAAACTGTTTGAAAACGATGGTGCTCCTCAGTAGTTGCCTTATCTCTCTCATCATCTCTCATAGTAATGAGATATCAGTATAAAAAAAGCGCGCTATCTTATATAGATAGCGCGCTTTTTATTTGTTTTTCTCTACTTTACGATAGGCTCATGATTGATATGGATAACGCCTTGCACACGGCAACAGCAGGGCAGGATTTCATCTTCTTCAATCATCGCAAGCGGGTCAAACGGATAGTCAACCGTGTGTGAGCTGGCGATGCGTTTGACTCGGCAGCTACCACAGTAACCCTCACGGCATTGATAATTGATATCATGTCCAGTACGTAGCAGCCCATCGAGCAGACTCTCGTCATCATGCAAGTAGAATTGCTTTTTACTGGTCATTACCCAAGTCATCGCTTTGTCCTATCCATTTTCCTATCGTTTTATGCGCTCAAACATCACTGTTTACAATGAGGGCATGCCCTAAATTAAAAGTGCTTCTCTAACGCTCTAAAGTTTAAAGTTCAAAGCTCTTATAATTCAAAGTCATCAAAATCACTGTCTGATAAGTCAGAGTCAATCTGACCGACCAAGTAAGAGCTGATTTCGGTCTCTTGCGGTGCTACTTGCACATTGTCAGACGACAACCAAGTATTGATCCATGGAATCGGGTTTGATTTCGAGTTCGGGAACACGGCTGGCAGGCCAACAGCTTCCATGCGCAAGTTAGTGATGAATTCAATATATTGACACAGGATGTCTTTATTCAGACCAATCATCGAACCATCTTTAAACAGATAACCTGCCCATTCTTTTTCTTGCTCAGCAGCCTTACGGAAGATCTCGATGCTCTCTTCATAGCACTCTGCAGCAATTTCGACCATCTCAGGATCGTCACGACCATTGCGCATGAGGTTGAGCATGTGCTGCGTACCAGTCAAATGCAGCGCTTCATCACGAGCGATGAGCTTGATGATTTTAGCATTACCTTCCATTAGCTTACGTTCAGCAAACGCAAACGAGCAAGCAAACGACACATAAAAACGAATGGCTTCTAGGACGTTGACAGCGACGATACACAGATACATCTGTTTTTTCAGTGATCGCAAATCGACAGTCACTTCCTCGCCATTGACGTTGTGCGTACCAGCGCCGTACAGGCTATATAGCTGCGAGTTGCGGTACAGCTCATCATAGTACTGAGCGATATCAGAGGCACGCTCCAAGATGTGCTCGTTTTTCATAATGTCATCAAAGATAATATTTGGATCATTGACGATATTGCGAATGATATGGGTATAGCTGCGTGAGTGAATGGTCTCAGAGAATGACCATGTCTCAATCCAAGTCTCTAGCTCAGGGATAGACACGAGCGGCAATAGCACCACGTTTGGACTACGACCTTGGATAGAGTCGAGTAGGGTCTGGTATTTGAGGTTACTCAAAAATATATGCTGCTCATGCGAAGACAGGTTGCCAAAGTCCATACGATCTTTTGACACATCAACTTCTTCTGGACGCCAAAAGAACGACAGTTGTTTTTCGATCAGTTGCTCAAAGATAGGGTGCTTTTGTTGGTCATAGCGTGCCACGTTGACGGGCTGACCAAAGAACATCGGCTCTGTTAGCGCATTGTTTGGCGTCTGTGAAAAAATCGAGTAAGTCATTGTTCTACCTTTATAAGTGATACGGTGGTGAATTCAATTTTGAAAATGTTACTTTAAAGTCTGAGTAAAAAAGTCTGAGCAAAAATGCGTTAGAGGTTATTTATGACCAATTTGCTATTGCCAGTTGTCTATTACAGATTTTCTAGCGATATCTGTGAGGATTCTTGTCCCTCATTCATATAGGCTTTGAATATTTCGCTCAGCTCACTATCATCGAGCGCTTCTAATTCATCGAGTGCGCTTTTGCGGAGGGTACTCACATCCGCATCGTCCGATAGTCTTTTTGTGTCTTTTTTGGTGGTTCTTGACGCTGGTTTTTTGGGTGCTTTTGCCACATTTTTCTTAGCGACGGCTGCCTTCGGTGCTTCGCTGCTATTTAACTGTTGACGCACCTCTGCAATATCAACCTCGACTTGTACGATATGCGAGCCACCATCGTTTAGGTCTGAAAATACATTTGGGATAAACAAACCACCGTCTTTGATGATTGCGGTATATTGCACATGACCTCCGTCGTTTTTATTGTTTGTGTGTTTCTATATTTCTTTGATAGCGCTGGACGCCTTTTATGATAACTGTGTCAATGTCTTAGCTTCATCATGGCTGGCGCGTCGCTAGATTGTCATATACTTTGTTGTTTTCTCTTTTGCCGACTGCTAATACATAAACTACTACCACGTCATCTTTGACGGTATATACCAGACGATAACCTATGGTGCGTAATTTGATTTTATAAGTATTCGTGTGTCCAGAGAGTTTTGACGCAGGCACATGAGGGTTTGATAGTCGCTGCTGTAATTTTTTCTTAAACTGTTGCTGAATACTTGGCGCTATCTTTTTCCACTCTTTTAACGCTAACGGGTGAAACTCAAGACTATAAGTCATCTAAATCGACCTTTATAGGTGTTTGCCCATCATTTGACCGTGTGCTCACGGTTTGGCTGAGTGCCATATCGTCCATCGCTTCCATCATGCGCTCAAACACGTCTGATGACACTAAGTAAGCCACGGGTTTGTTGTGGTTTAAAATAGCAATGGACTCACCATCCGACTGTTTAATCAATGCAGAAGGATTGTTTTTTAGCTCTGAGATACTGGCTGTCTGTGTGGCAAATATTGGTTGCATAACGTATTCTCCGTTAAAATTAAGCTCTAAATATAGGGCTAATTTTAGCACGAAAATTCGGTCTTATTTGTTACTGTGTTCAATTTAAATATTTTGGGTAGCCAATCCCGCCTACCGCTTGTATCTGCTTTGCCGCTGGCGTGCAGCCTATTGTATCTGGTAGTGTTCCAACGTTCGAGCGACCACTCCCAGATACAGCCTGCATCGCCATCGTCGTCAGCAGGATACCGCTATAGTCAGGGCTAAACGACCGTGTTAGGGCATCGTTCTTTTTTCTTAACAACTTTCTATGCTTTAGAGTAGGTTGATGTCGAGGCACGAGACCCAACGTATTATTCAATTAAAATCGTTGGGTGTCGCAAGCTCCACCCAACCTACGCTTGCTGAATCTTGACCATTCCAGCCACACTCTACACAAACACCATCTGTAAAATGATGATCACAGCTTGGATAGGCATACAGTTTGTGAGCGCAATTGGGGCATAAACTTGCCATCTTTGAGCTAAGTGTAAAGTATGATGATTGGCACTCATCACAGATGCTTTTTGCTCTATTCATGATTTGATTCAAAGACCAATATTTTGACGTAGTAGGCGTAGAGTACGCCTCGCACATCTTTAAACACAATTTGCATATCATCGGTGCGCTGGGCGCACCCTACAACTCGTTTATTATGCTCTTTTGATATTCTCGATAAACTCATATTTTCCATTAGAGTCTCGTCTTTGGATTTCTATATCTGTTATATGCTCTAAACCGCTAAAGTTAAAAAGTTTTTTTGCTAGAAACTGACACTGACTTGCTATATCAGCATCTTTCTCAGCAATTTCCAGTGCTTTCTGTCCAATAGATGTTAGTTGGTAAGCAGTTATTGATAATTCTTTATTACTTTCAGATTTTAGGAATAATACATAATTTCCTTTATAAGACTTGGATATATAAGGTGTATCTTTGTTGTCAAGCATACCAGAAGAAAGAGGAAAGCTAGTTTGAAAAGTTGAATTGAATTCTTTTATTAGCTTTAAATCTTGAAGTTCTTGTAACTCAAAAGATGATGTACCTTCAAACGCTTCATCCTTTGGTCTATTATTGTCATAAAATATAAGATGGCTATATGCTGTGTAAGGAACAATTTTGAGAAATGATTCTAACTGTCTTTTTGACATCAATGAAAAGGTATTTAGAACTAAATAATTAATAGTGTTAGGAGAACAAAGTTCTTCAGCCAGTAATCTGCCCCATAAAGATTGCAATTCATCATCAGAAACTTCTTTTGAGAAATTAAACCATTTATTAAAGAAGGTTTGTTCAATGATATCATCAGATACTTCATGGTCTTCAATTCCAGACAGGTATTCCAATGCTTTATTTAATGATTGCTGGATATTTTCTTGTTCTATAGTTGTTTGATTATTAATTATATTGCGGACAACAGTAGTGGGATTATTTACCATTTCTGAATTTAAAATGAACTTGCCATCCCTAAACTCTGCTATACCATTCTCAATTAGTTTAATATCCTTTTCTATTTGAGCACTAGAAAGCCTATCTGTCCTTTGTTGACGATTAAGATGCTTTGAAAATAAAAGATCGAAAAGTTTATTAACACCTTTAGGTGCACTTTCTACTAAAGGTGTTAAATCTATATTAACAGGTGAAATTTTAATATCGCTCATCTTTCCAGTCCTTGAAGTTATTTGATAAGTTTCAATATTACTTTGCTATATCCGTGTCAATATTTAAAGCAGATATAAGCAAATAGCGAGCTTAACCCAAAAGCCAAACCCGCCATCCACCAGAAATTCTATTTAAAGAGTTTCTCTTGCAGTCCTAGATCTTACATGCACCGCCAGCACAATCATCTTCCATATCCGCTTGGGCATCGTTCGCACCATCACGAGTGTTATGGTAGTACAACGTCTTCACACCCATTTTATAAGCGTTTAGCAAATCTTTTAGCAATATCTTCATCGGTACACGGCCACCAGCATAACGAACAGGATCGTAGTTGGTATTGGCAGAGATGCTTTGATCGACGAACTTCTGCATGACAGCGACCAGCTTTAGGTAACCGTCATTGTTTGGCATTTGCCACAGTAGCTCGTACTGATTTTTTAGCTTATCAATCTCAGGCACGACTTGCTTTAGGATGCCGTCTTTTGATGCTTTGATAGAGACCAGACCACGTGGTGGCTCGATACCGTTGGTCGCGTTGGCGATCTGACTAGAGGTCTCAGACGGCATCAAGGCAGTTAGGGTGGAGTTGCGCAGACCGTGCTCAGTGATCTCGCCACGTAGCGTTTCCCAATCGAGATGTAGCGGCTCTTGGCAGATTTTATCCAAGTCGGCTTTGTACGTATCAATCGGCAAGATACCTTGTGAATATGTAGTCTCATTGAACGCAGGGCAAGCGCCTTGCTCTTTTGCCAATTTGTTTGACGCTTTCAAGAGATAGAACTGCAACGCTTCAAACGTTTGATGCGTGAGACCTAATGCTGAGTCATCTGAATAGCGCACGCCATTTTTAGCAAGGTAATAAGCATAGTTAATCACGCCCACACCGAGCGTACGACGACGCATGCTGCCGTTTTGAGCGGCTTTGACTGGATAGTCTTGATAGTCGAGCAGGGCATCAAGCGCACGGACGATTAGCTCGGCTGGCTCTTCGATATCGCTGACGTTTTCAACTTTACCCAAGTTGACCGCTGATAGCGTACAAAGCGCGATTTCGCCTTCTTCGTCATTGATGTTATCAAGTGGCTTAGTCGGTAGGGCAATTTCCATACATAGGTTTGACTGGCGAATCGGCGCAACCGTCGCGTCAAATGGGCTATGGGTGTTGCAATGATCGACGTTTTGGATGTAGATACGACCAGTACTGGCACGCTCTTGCATCATTAAGCTGAACAAATCTGCTGCTGGAATTTGACGGCTACGAATGCTTGGGTCATTTTCGTACTTGGTGTATAGCTCTTCGAATTTGTCTTGATCTTCAAAGAACGCATCATAGAGGCCTGGGGTGTCACCTGGAGAGAATATCGAGATGTCTTGACCTTTGATCAGGCGCGTGTACATGGTTTTGTTTAACTGTACGCCGTAATCCATATGACGGACACGGTTGTCTTCGACGCCACGGTTGTTTTTGAGTACCAGTAATGACTCAATTTCTAAATGCCATAGTGGATAGAATAACGTCGCAGCACCGCCACGGACGCCACCTTGCGAGCAGCATTTCACCGCAGTTTGGAACAGCTTATAGAACGGGATACAACCAGTATGCTGTGCTTCGCCGCCACGGATAGGGCTACCAAGGGCACGGATACGACCCGCGTTGATGCCGATACCAGCGCGCTGTGACACATAGCGTACGATGGCGCTAGTGGTCGCGTTGATAGAGTCTAAGCTATCACCACATTCGATCAATACGCATGAGCTGAACTGACGTGATGGGGTACGCACACCAGACATGATTGGTGTTGGTAGAGAGATTTTGAATTGTGACGTCGCATCGTAGAAGCGCTTCACGTAGTTCATACGCTCTGATTTTTCGTAACGGCTGAACAAGCACATACCGACCAGCATGTACAAGAACTGAGGGCTTTCAAAGACGGTTTTGCTCACGCGATCTTGGACGAGGTATTTGCCTGCCATTTGCTCAACAGCGGCATAGGCAAGATTCATATCGCGCCAGTGATCAAGGTATTCTTCTAACTCATCAAATTCAGCACGGCTATAGTCAGCTAGGATATGCTCATCATATTTGCCAGCATCAGTTAGCGTTTTGACATGATCATACAGATGCGGCGGCGTAAATTTGTTGTAAGCAATCTTACGTAAATGGAAAATAGCCAAACGCGCCGCTAGATATTGATAATCAGGCGTGGTTTCAGAGATAAGGTCAGCAGCCGACTTGATAATGGTCTCGTGGATATCACGAGTTTTGATGCCTTCATAAAACTGGATGTGCGATTTTAGCTCAACTTGTGATACCGACACATTATCCAAATTGTGAGCTGCCCACTCGATTACCTTATGAATTTTATCTAAATCAATAAGTTCTAATCGTCCGTCACGTTTGGTCACTTTGATTTTGTCGATATGTGTCATGCTGGCCTCTATTTTGGTTGCTTATATTATTCGTCAAACGGTAAAGCCCGCTCAACGTTTTTTATCGTACTGCTTATTTAAACACGCTATCTAAACATGGTAACTGCTGGCGTTAGCTGCTCTTTTTTTAGGCAAAAAATACCCAATACTCGTAGTGACGATTAAAATCACTGAGTACTACATATAGCGTGTTTGTTAATTGGTAGGCACAATATAGCGGGAAAATTTTGAAAATACTATATTGATTTTAGAGTGAAACTATGTTGCTGAGGGCTTGTGCGTTGTCCAAATTTTGGCAAAGGACGATGGGATAAGGGTTAGACGCAAATGCGCTCATTATAAATTTTTTGTAAAAATATCGTGACGGTTTGATTTTTATTTTATCGGTTATTGTCGACTGATAATAGTGATCGTACTGGCAATAATGCGGGCGCAGATTGTACACCAAACCACAAAAAATCGCCACCCATATGAGTGACGATTTAGACGGAAAAGGGGTTATTTTTTTCTAAACACCCATTACCTGTTTATACAACCATACGAACTGTTTTGGCATTGTCCAATGACGCGTAAAGTGTATTCACTTGATCGGCATCTGTGAGGTATAAATTAACGCGCGCTGAATGGAAGCGACCCGTTTTAGAGGGTTTGACTTCTATAGAGGCCAAATCAAAATCAGGGAACTGACTACCGAGGATTAGCTTCACTTCATTAAGCAAGCCCTCGTGCTCGCCTTCATGACCAATGATGCTGAGCGGATAGTTCATTGGAAAGTCCCAAAGATCTGGATTTTGGATGTCAGTTCTTTTACCTTTTAAGACGCCTTCATTGGGTGTCATGTCCGTCATCGTGACGTCTTTGGCATTTTGGTTGGCGCTTTGATTGGTGCTGTTTTGATTATCAGTGTCTTTTGAATCATCACTCATGATGTGTGCCTCGCTTTTATTAAAATTTGAGCTATTAAGAAAATAGCTTTATTGCCCATTTATAGTGGCACTAGGCCTATTATTCAAGTGATGGAGCACGACAATTACTTTGGTAGGGAACGCCACCACCTTATTATCACTCTCTGTCGCAAACAGTTACTGCAAATAACTGTTGATAGGTGCGATCTCAGGCGGTAGGTCTGTCTCTCCCATCGCTTCTAATAAGTTGATTTCAATCGTGCGTGACAATGCCATAAGTGGCAGTTGATTAGACGCAAAACCAAATGGCTCCTCTAGCTCTTCACTAAGGGCATCTAAACCGAAAAAGGTATACGCAATGACAGCACAGATGAGGGGAGTCGCCCAACCGAGCGAGGCCACCAAGCCAAAAGGCAGCGTAATACAATATAGGTAAGTCGTACGATGCACTAGCAACATGTAAGCAAACGGCAGTGGTGTGTAATGAATACGCTCACAGGCTGCCAATACAATCGTCATAGACGTCAAGCGCTCGTCCATGTTTTGTACCATAAGTTCCGATGATAACTGTTGACGACGCACATCACCAAGCTGCTTACCTAAGAGGCGCATCAGATAATTAGGTAGGTTCCTCGATTGACGCATACTGTCATGATAGGTCGCTGCTACAAAAGGGTCGACATCTTGCCAAGGAGACGTACCGCGCAGCCGATGGCGCACAGCGTGAGAAAAGGCGATTGTCAGATGAATCATCGAACGTTGGGCATCGCGGCCAGCTTCGGTGTCATCATCTACAAATGAAAGCACTTGGCGGGCAAAGCTGCGAGAGTCATAGACCAGTTGACCCCATAGCCCTCGTGCTTCCCACCAACGTTGGTAGCTGGCATTGTTCCGAAACCCTAGAAACAATGACAATGCGATCCCTAGCAAGGTAAAAGGAGCCATACCATAATAAGGAAAAGAGTCAGGATACCAGTGTTGCACAATCGTTATGAGTGTGCTGAGAATGGCGATAAGTAAAATTTGCGGATAGACTTTCGGAATGACTGATCCACGCAGGGTAAGAAATATCTTAAGGGCGTTTGGTGTTTGCCGGACAATCATGTTGGCTTCCTAGCGATGAGGTATATAGATGCACGATGAAGTGCAGGGTATGATTCTAATATAGAATAAGAATCTGTAAAGCCCCAATCGCCATGAATTTAACGAAGACTGCGAAACGCCAGAAATAAAGAGTGGCCACTTAAACGCTAAGCGACCATCATTTTTTCAAACGAAACAGATGTATTTATGTTCAAGTATTTTATTTATGCCAAAGCCCCTTGATAGACTCCCAGTATTCTGAAAAAATAAAATCATTACGCTTGCTCTCTTCCTGATTATCTAAATGAGCGGGCGGCAAGATATGCTCATAATAGGTGTCTTTTAGGAGCTTGCGCAATAAGCTTTCTCCAATAAATCCTTTACCATCATTTAATGTATTTGCTGCACGTAATAAATGACGAATATCATATTGCGATGGGTCTATGTCTGGTACTTGTTTTTTAACATTAAGCAAGCTATATACTGCAACTCTGGCGGTACGCACAGAACTTTCGATAGTAAATACCACATCATTTTTTGTCTCAACAAACTGTCCTACCAAGCCCAAATTGGTACAGCCTTGGGGCACGATTTCGGGGCGGTCGCCATGTGCACGTGCCATAAACTGTGAGGTGATATATGGCATATAGGCAGATCTGACTAGGGTGTTCTCAACCACGTGGTCTAACTGATCAATAATACCAAGGTGGTAACAAAGCTCTGCTAAAATCTCATTGCCTGTACACTCTGGCATGGGTTTTTTAACATAATTGCCTTCTTTATCCATCAGTAGGCTATAGACCCAGAGCACTAACGTATCATCGGGCTGATCTGGAAAATGTGGCTGACGGTTACAGGTAAAGCTCATGATCCAGTTAGAGTCAGTAAAGGTAATGATACCGCCAGTCGCCGTTTTACCTGAATAGGGGTCATTCACAGAAAGCGTTTTGAGTATATCTATCAATGCAGATGGTTTGCAGGTCAACGTCGCTGACATCCATGAAGATTCAGCGACATTGCCGTTGAATTTTTCAGGATGACCAAAGACAGCCGATTTATTGGCAAGAGTATTCCAAAGTGTCCAGCCTGTTGATTGACCTTGATTACCTAAGACAGTGTCTAAATTTGGTGCCGTATGATTATCACCATAACGGCTATCTTCTGTCATGGTTCCTGTGGTCACCACAACATAGTCATTCTCAGTGATGGCAATGGTTGTGGGCGTACCCTCTACTTCTGCAAGGATGGCTTTGACCATTTTGGTGGGCTCATGCGCTGAGTCTGCCACTGACGCACTGTTATCTGCTTGCTCAAACTCAATATCTAAATCGGTCACTGAAGTGTTGTATTGAAATGTGACGCCTTTCTCGATGAGATAGTTGCGCAGTGGTACGATAAAGCCATCATATTGATTGTATTTTGGAAATACGAGCATCGACATATTATGCAGGCCATCTAAGTCATGCAAAAAACGGTGCATATATAATTTTAACTCGAGTAAGCTATGCCATTTTTCAAAGGCAAACATAGTACTCCAAAATATCCAAAAATTACTCTCAAAGAAGCTGTCGCTAAAGTATTCATTAACTCTCACATCATCCAGTGCTTCTTTACGTTTGAGCAATAGACGTATGATGGCCAATTGGTCTGACTTCTTAAGTTCAAACCCGCTAAAATCTTGAATCCCCCCCTGATTGTGTAGTAAACGAGCGATAGAGTAGTTAGGATCGTCATCATTAATCAGGCGATATTCATCTAGCACGCTGTAAGGCTCGGGCATTTCTACTGCAGGTATGTCTTGAAAGACGTCCCAAAAGTTTTCATAGGTAAATTCCATCTCACGGCCACCGCGTATCAGGTAACCATCCTTAGCATTACCTGAGCCATCCATCGACCCGCCTGATATATCTAACTGCTCTAAAAAGGTGATGTTTTCTGCCGGTATTTTGCCATCGCGAATGAAGTAGTAAGCACTCGACAAACCAGCAATACCAGCACCGATAATATAGACCTTGCTGTCTTTATAAACGTTGGTTGGTCTGCCAATATTGCGTTGATAATTACCGATTTTGTCAGCAAATGGTAGGGTGTTTTGAGGGGTATGATGTGGATAGTCTTTATTAGCATCTGGCTGATGTGGGAAGCGGTCTAATTGTTTTTGATTGTCATTGGTATTGTTCATTGTAATCCCCTTAGCAGGTGAAAGAATCTAAAGACTCAAAACTTATTATGTACCCTGTGGACACACAAAGTAAACCTGGGACGTCGCAACTTTTGAACCATCAAGTATATGATTGAACATAAACAGATTAGGGCGTGTTGAGGATTCAACACGCCCTATAGTAATGATGTTTTTGTTGACGTATTCAATACGCAAAACCTCAGCTCTGCAGCGATAGTTATTTTCCTATCGTAACGAAGCGCGGTTGGTTAGTCTGTGTTTTTCTCTGCTTGTCTATCGCTTACAGATTGGTCTTCAGCTACGCCTGCTTTCCAATAGGAAAAAGCATATAGCTCATCTTTTGACCACTGTTGCTCGACCTTTAAGTAATGACGCAGGGCTTTAACCGATGAAAACTCGCTAGCGATATAAGCGAAACGGCTCTGGCTCGCACTTGGTAAGGTGAGAGATTTAACCGTATTGACTAGCTGACTGCCTTGCATTGGATGTGGGTTATGTAGCCATGTCATGGTGATATTGGCTAGAGTAGGCAGCTCTTGTTCATCTTCTGCACCATGCACTTCGATGATGCATTGACCGGTCGCGCTGGCAGGCAAGCTTTCTAGTATCGAACCAAGTACGGGTATGGCAGTGGCATCACCAACCAACAAAATGTTATCTGTAGCAGGGCAAAGCGCTTTATTTTTAGGCTTCATTAAGATACCAATCTCATCGCCAACTTGAGCATGAGTTGCCCAACCTGAGGCAGGTGCTTCATCACCATGAGCGACAAAATCAATCCATATCTGTTGTTTTTCGACATCGGCACCGCGATGCGTATAAGTACGGACAACGAAAGTAGATTTATCCTCTAGGTCGATAGGCTGCGTCTTGTCTCTAGGGATAAGTACTTTATTGTTGGCGCCGACTGTCATGGTGGCAATATTGGCGATCGTCTCTGCCTGACCTGTTAGGTATATACGAATATAGTGCGGAGTAATCATTTGTTTATGGGCAACAGTCATGATTTCTCGTACGGGTTTTTGATTTATTGTGTTGTTCATACGGATCTGTCCTTATTTATCGGTAGTCTTGTTGATGCTAACGTTGTCTATCATGGTACGACTGACGCGAAAGAACAGGGCAATATCGACAGGGCTCAAATCTTGAGTCAGTTGCCCTTTGGTCCATTCCTCTGCCGCATCGAGCTTTGCCATAATTGCCTCGCCTTTGGTCGTCAGTTGTAATAATTGGCTACGACCATCCAATGGGTTGTCTGTCTTAAGGATTAGCTCAGCCGCTAACAGGTCATTTAAGGCACGAGTGATTTGCGCTTTGTCTCGTTGCATGTGCTTAGAGATAGATAGTGCGGTGCTCTTTGGGTTGTAACAAACCCCTTTTAGTGTTCGGATGTTTGTCACGGACAAATCCACACCTTGCTGCCGAATGCCTTCTAATAATAGATTGGTATAGGTATGCATTAATTGATGAAGCGTTTCGCTCAATGAATTATCCGACATAAGAGAACCTTTAATATAGTTGATAGAAGCAACTATATAGAATAAGGTTGATAGTGTCAACTATAAAGTGGTTTTTGAAGTTAGTACTTTGTCCATGATTAGATATTGTTAGATAAGAAAGCAGCATGGTAGACATGCATGATAAGGAGGACAGAAAAGAGGGATAGAGGGCTTTGTGATTAAAGAGCTCTATAATTAACGAAATTTGTGATTGAGAAAGTCTGTCATTAACGAACAGGCACAAAAAAAGCCGAGATATACTCGGCTTTTTTATTTTTCTAACTATTTAAAAAATATGAGCTAGGCTCAGTACTTTCTTAAAAATTTAGTCATTTTCAAGGAAAGAACGTAGGTGCTCAGAGCGTGATGGATGACGCAATTTACGTAGTGCTTTTGCCTCAATCTGACGAATACGCTCACGCGTTACATCGAATTGCTTACCGACTTCTTCAAGAGTATGGTCAGTAGGCATATCGATACCGAAACGCATTTTTAGGACACGTGCTTCACGCTCAGTCAGGTTGCCGAGTACATCACGAGTCGCTTCTTGTAGACCAGCAGCCGTCGCATCATCGACAGGGCTAGAGATCGTACCATCTTCGATGAAATCACCTAGGTGTGAATCTTCATCATCACCGATAGGGGTTTCCATAGAGATAGGCTCTTTGGCAATCTTAAGCACTTTACGGACTTTGACTTCGTCCATCTCTAAGCGTTCGCCTAATTCTTCAGGCGTTGGCTCGCGTCCCATTTCTTGTAGCAACTGACGTGAGACACGGTTTATCTTGTTGATCGTCTCAATCATATGCACAGGAATACGGATGGTGCGCGCTTGGTCAGCGATAGAGCGGGTGATTGCCTGACGAATCCACCATGTCGCATAGGTCGAGAACTTATAACCACGGCGATATTCAAACTTATCAACGGCTTTCATCAGACCGATGTTACCTTCTTGGATCAGATCCAAGAACTGTAGACCACGGTTGGTATATTTCTTCGCGATAGAGATAACCAGACGTAGGTTGGCTTCGACCATTTCTTTCTTAGCACGGCGAGCTTTTGCTTCACCGACAGCCATACGGCGTGCCACGTCTTTCATATCGTGGATTTTCATATCGAGCTTTTGCTCGTAATCACGAATCTTACGTTGTAATAAGATCACGTCATCAGTGACTTTCTCTAACGTAGCAGCAAAGGCAGGCTTGCCGCTTATACGCTCAATGAGCCAATCAACATTGGTTTCATTGCTAGGGAAGGTTTTACGGAACTCTTCACGCGGCATACGACCACGGCGAATCACCAAACGCATGATTTGACGCTCTTGCTTACGCACATCATCATAGACATCATGCATGATGGCCATGACTTGATCTGACAAGCGGTTGTTCAGCTTCAACATCATAAAGCGTTCAGCAAGTAGGGCATAAGCGGTATCTGCTTGTACACTACCACGGCCATAATCAATTAGGGCTTGCTTGGCTTTGATGAATAGGTTTTCGATCTCTTCTAGACGCAGACGTACTTCTTCTGGATCGATACCGCTGGTTTCTTCTTCGGCTTCTTCCTCATCACCATCTTCGTCTTCATCGTCATCGTCAAGTGCGGCTTTTGCACTGGCTTTTGGCTTGACTGGTGGTGGGTTTTCTTTCTCTTCTTTGATACGCTCTCTTTCTTCTTTCGCCGCTTCTTTTGCTTCTTGAGCAGCGATTTTGTCTGCTTCGGTTTCAGGATCTAAGAAACCAGTGATGACGTCAGAGAGTTTTTTGTCGCCATCTTGTACTTTTTGATACTCGTCAAGGACGAACTGTACCGTACCAGGCCAGTAAGACATGGCATGCTGTACGTCACGAATACCTTCTTCGATACGCTTAGCAATGGCAATCTCACCTTCACGGGTCAGTAGATCAACCGTACCCATTTCACGCATATACATACGTACTGGGTCAGTGGTGCGACCAGGCTCAGTCTCAACAGAGGCTAATACTGCCGCTGCCTCATCTGCTGCCATGTCATCATCACTTGAATCATCGTTCATCAAGATGTCATCGGCATCAGGGGCAGACTCAAAGATTTTGATACCAACGTCGGTTAGCATTTGCACAATATCTTCGATCTGATCGCTTTCGGTAATAGAGTCGGGCAGTTGGTCATTCACCTCAGCATAGGTTAGATAACCTTGCTCTTTACCCATTTGGATTAAGGTGGCCAGTTGAGATGTGGACTTAGAAACTGACTTATCGTTCATAAATACTCGCTTACTTGCATCGGACATTTTTATATCGTGACGCGCTATCGCTGGCTGGGTGCGTTGATCTTATCAGTCGATTGATCAAAATATGGCGTAGAGGTTGTCAATAATATCAAAAATGAGTGGATATGAATAAAGGCTCAAAACACTACAATAACAATGCTGAAAAACAGCTAAACATTAAAAAAGACTTCAAAATAGCATTCGTTGAAAACTGCTACTCAAAAATAATACCTAAAATTTGTGCCTGATGATGCGTGCTTATGATAGTTCGCTAAGCAATGCTGCAAATATACAGCCGCATAGTTTAACACAGACCACAGTAATCAAGCACGAGACAGTGAGACTTACCGATCATTTTCTACTGATTATTTGCTATCAGTTGAATGTTTAACATTCTTTTAGATTCGGTTTTGACTACTCGGCATAATCATTAGTAGTGGGGGCAGCCGCTGTATTTTTAAAGGGTTGATATTTTATTCATCAAAAATGAAGGTCAATGTTAAGATTTAACCGTGGTCATTTGTGCTGACTGCTCGGCTTGCTGCGCACGTAGCCAGTCATTTAACAGCTGTGATTGCTTGCGAACAATCGCCAGCTTAATATGATCAGGATTTTTAATCAGCTCCTGCATCTTTTTTTGCAAATGTAGTTTGAGCAATTGCATGACTAAGTTTTCGACCAATTCATCAAGGCTTAAAATATTTCTTGCCGTCAAGGTTTTATAAAACCCACCCCAACTACGGCTGAGTGTTTCTTGCGTCATCGGTCGCACGTTGGACAATATAAAGTGCGCCGCTGCGTTAGCGTCTGCTGGTAAATACCTTAAGCAACGCTTAATCGTACTGACAATATCTAGCAGGTCAGTATCTTGCAAATCTTCCCAAGCAAGCGGCCGCAAGGTATCGCTCGCAGCTTTTTGTTTGATATGTGCAGGCAGTTGTAAGTCACTAATACCTGCCTGTTGCCAAATCGACTCAATGGGATCTTCGAGCAAGGCGCGTGGTTGGAACAAAAAGCACAGCTGTAACTGCTGACTGATGGTCATGTCACCATCGAAATCTAGCAGGGCGTCCTTGGCTTCGATATTCTGACTGCGTTTGCCGCCCAGCTTTTGATAAATGTCATTGTTAAGCAAATACTTAAAACTACTGCCTTTAGGCAATGCCATGGTTAATGCGCGTACTTGGGACATGAGCTTGGCTTTACCTTCTACCAAGGTCAGATCGTAGCGCTCACTTAAATACGCAAAGATATACTGCGACAAAGGCATGGCATTGGCGATTTGTGCACGCATGGCATCACCGCCCTGACTTTTGATAAACGTATCAGGGTCATGATTGTTCGGCAAAGTCAAAAACCGCAGCTCTTTGTCATCGGCCAGCACAGGTAGCGCAACTTCTAGGGTGCGCCAAGCGGCTTTTTGTCCCGCACTATCCCCATCGAAACTCAAGGTTAGGGTAGGATTTAACGTCAGTAATCGTGATATTTGGCTTTCATTAATCGCTGTACCCATCGACGCGATGGCACCATAAATGCCCGCTTGATAGAGGGCGATGACATCCATATAGCCTTCGACCACGAGCCAGTCATTGGCACGCTGCTGGCGAGATTCATAATAGCCATACAGTACATGCTGCTTGTGAAAAACGGGCGAGTCGGACGAGTTGATGTATTTAGGCTTTACTTCATCATCTAGTGCTCGACCACCGAAGCCAATTGTACGGCCTTGATTGTCTCGAATCGGAAAGATAACTCGATCACGCAATAGGTCGTAATCGCGTCCAGATTCTGACTGGCGCACTAAGCCTAAGGCTTTAAGCCCTTCAATATCCTGCGGAAACTGATGTTCAAGATGCTGCCAACCAAAGGGTGCATAACCCAAACCAAACGTCTCAAAGATGTCTTCAGTGATACCGCGCGATAAAAAGTAATGTTTGGCATGAGGGTGAGTCGTCAGACTATTCTGATAAAACTGCTGAATTTGCTCTAACAGATCGTATAGGTTGCCATCAGCATCGGCACTATTATCCATACCGTGTAGATTGATGGTCTCATCGCTGTCGCTGAGCCAAGCTGGTGGGTAGCTCGTATCATCTGGATACTCTGAACCATAAGCATCTGCCGGATAAGGCGCAGAGTCGTAGGCATCTAGCGGTGGATAATCGTCGTAGCTATGAGCATCATCATAACTAGCCTGTGCCACATGGCTTTGTTCTACACCGCCTTGTTCTACACCGCCTTGGTCTGTGCTGTTCTGACTTAAGTTGCTTTGGTCGATAGCTGGGCTAGGCACAGACGGCAGTGAGCTTGATTTAGGCGCACTAGTTTTGGGCGTGGTAGGTTTAGGAACAGCAGGTTTGGGTGCACTACGCTGATAGCTAACGTTTTGCCGCTCTTCTTTAGGTACTTCGATACCCGTTTGCTTGGATAGCTCATTGACTGCTTCGATAAAGGTGAGGTTTTCATAATCACGTAAGAAGCTAATGGCATTGCCACCGACACTACAGCCAAAGCAGTGATAGATGTTTTTTTGCGGATTGACATAAAAAGAAGGTGATTTTTCACCATGAAAAGGACAACAGCCCTTAAACTCACCACCCGCTCTTTTGAGCGTAGTATGACGCCCAATAATACTGACTAAGTCAGCTTGGCTATTTAGTTGCTCAAGGATATGGTTAGGAATGCTCATACAAAAAACAGTTTACCATAGGTCAATTATGTTGGGCATCCACAATCAGCGAGTAGTAATAGCTGACAGTAGATAAAGTATTAGATAAATAGAAACAGAAAAATAAGGCCAACATGAGCGTTGGCCTTATTTCTTATGAGACAGATTCTAAGTCATTCATTATTCACATTGACAGAATGTGGTTGAAAAGACTATGGATTGACAAATTATGGAATAATAGGCGCATCTTGGTTTGGTTGGGTGATGCCGCGTGGTGGCTGACTGTTTTGCGGATTGCCATTTGTACCACGTGCAGGAGCAGTATTACTTGCTGGTGCATTGGCAGAAGCGGCATTTGCGCTCGGCAATCTTAGCTGATTGGCATTACGAATCATCTGTGTTTTGGTAGCACCATTGTAGTTGCCTGTCGCTACTGACTCATCATCTACGCTTGAACGACCAAGCTTACCAAAGGTGATTTTGTTCAGCCAAGTGCTGTCACGTTTGGTCTCTAGCTTCACACTGCCATCACTGGTTAACCAGCTTGGATAGTTAATCTGTAATAGGGTTTTGTACTCATTTGCCAAATCCGTTAGACCCAATTTTTCGTTGCTATAAGTTAGCGTGGCAAGGGCTTTTGGAATGGATTCACTGAGTGGATAGTACTGGAATACCCATTTAGCACGGTTGGCAGCAGCGACATAAGCTTCGCGCTCGATGTACCAATTGGCAGCACTCATTTCGCTTTCAGCAAACTGATTGTAAATGAAAGTCATGCGCTGTGCAGCATCTGGTGTATAAGGGCTGTTTGGGTATTTATTAACAAGCTCTTGGAAGTTGGCAAAAGCAATACGCAAATAAGCAGTATCACGTTCGGCTTGGTTCATTTTGAACAGTTTTAAGCCTTCTGACGATCCTTGCATGTTTGCCACACCGCGTACATAGTAGGCGTAGCTTACTTGTGGATTAGAAGGGTATAGACGAATGAACTGTTCAGCGCTTGCCGCTGCCATTTCATATTTACCGCCTTCATATTGTGCGTACATCATATCGAGTAGTGCTTGTTCAGCATATTGCCCGGTAGGGTAAAAGGTACGTAAGTTGGTCAATTCTTCGATAGCTTGTGTGTGGTGGCTCTTATCAAGCTGTTCGATGGCATCGTTATAATAACTTTGCTCTGATTTTTGAGCGGTTTCTACCGCATCGACGTCAGCACCGCCGGTCAGGTTCTTGAAAGTTTGACAACCGACTAGGCTTACACTTAGCGTAAGTAGAGTTATTGAGGACAGTTTGATAAACGTATTGCCAACAGCTTGCATACTTCTTCTCCGACACGAGGCGCATAATAACAGCAGCGCTATTATGCTACATAAAAGGTTAATAATAAAAAACGATGCTTTGAGGCATCCGCTAACTGTCTAGTATCAAGCATACTCATCGTCGAGCAGCCTCACCATCAACATGGTTTTTATTGAATGCAGTTTATTGTAATGGTGTATGGGCTTAACAGACCCTAATAAAAACGTTATTTTTTAATTCAGTGCAATAGCATACAGCAAAACATAGTCATACTTTATAGAATAACGTTTGCTTCGTCTATTTTTTCGATATGTGCAATCTATCGTATTGGATATTCGACCATGACAGTAGCAAAGATTTTTCTTGCAATACATGAGTCAGGTCGTGGTTGCCGATCCTCAGTACTTATGCCTCAGTACTTATCGTGCTAGTACCTATTAGTGCTAATATCTATGATATGGCTGGCAATACGGCTAGCAAAAAGCCACATAATATCTGATTTCAGTTCGGCATTTTAGCATGAGCGGCTATCACGAGCGATATCGAATGTCGCTGATTCCGATAAATATACAGTAAATTACAGCAATGTCATATTTTAGAGAGTTAACCGGCGATACTGAGTGTTTATCAGTTATCATCAAAAATGACAGATAACGAGCAGCTTCTATAGGGCTTAAGCACTCGGCATGGTACACTATCGCGATATTGCTGCCGATTTTTTTGACGATGATTGCTATTATGATAAGCAATAAATACGTGACTGGCAGTCTGATTTTTTGTAAAATTTTTAAAAAGTTGCCTGACAGAATGAGGTTAGGCGCTTTGCTATGTATTAATTTATTATGAATAATAATGCTATAACCACCCATTTACCACCGAATCAATCGTTAGATACTGATTCATCAGCACAAGAGTCACCGATGACAAATGACGTTTTAAAAAATAGTGAGTTACTTGACGACAATCAGCCAGCGCTTGATGAGCAATTGCATGATGATGCGATTTCAGAAGAAGTGATGCGACCAGATAGTGATGCAGATGACATCGATGATGGTGATATTGATGATAGCGACATTGACGATAGCGATGATGATGAGTCTTCAGTTTCGGGTCCAGCCGTTCCAGTAGCGATAGAGTTGACCCATACTGTCACAGAAGATCAGTCAGGTCTGCGTATCGATAAGGTTGCATCGCTAGCATTCAAAGACTTCTCGCGTGTGCAGATACAAGGCTGGATCACTGACGGTAGCTTACTCTATAACGGCAGTGTGCAAAAACCAAAGGTTCGTGTCAAAGCTGATGATGTGTTGCATCTATCGACAACGTTAGAGCAGCATAGTGAAGACCAACCAGAAAATATAGACATCCATGTCGTCTATGAAGATGACGACGTGCTGGTTATTAATAAGCCTGTCGGCATGGTCGTGCATCCTGGTGCTGGCAATCAGACCGGTACTTTGGTCAATGCGTTACTGTATCACTATCCGCAGCAGCACCATTTGCCACGTGCAGGTCTGGTGCATCGAATTGATAAAGACACCTCTGGACTGTTGCTTATCGGTAAAACCAAACCTGCGCAGATGGCACTGATGGAGCAGCTAAAAGACAAGTCAGTCTATCGCCACTATCAGTGTGTGGTGGCAGGTGATAAGGCAAGCCTAACGCGCCATCGTCATATTGACGCACCAATCGGTCGTCACCGCAATCAACGTACCAAAATGACTGTGATGACAGCAGGACGTGAGGCAGTCACTCATCTATTAAACGTGACACCGCTTAATGGTAACTACTGTCTATTAGATGTAGGACTGGAGACGGGTCGGACTCACCAGATTCGTGTGCATTTAAGCCACATTACTTATCCGATAGTGGGCGACCGCGTTTATGGTGGTCGTCGTCAATTGCGAGCCGGCCTCACAGAAGCACAGCGTCAAACGATTAATAATTTCCCACGCCAAGCCTTGCATGCTTATACGCTAGGTTTTGTACATCCAACGACAGGTGAAGATATGGAAGTCAACACGCCGCTGCCTGAAGATATGCAACAACTCATAGCCGTACTTAGCGATGGTTATGATGCTGAGTAAGCAATTATTCAGAGTAGTTGTGTAAAATATGGTGTGTTCAATATGGTTTAGAATTCAGAAGAGGCTAGACAGGTGAGTGAAAGTACTACACCTTGTAGACTGAGCGAGCCTGATATAAATCTGTATCTACGCTATATAAGCTATAGAACTAACTATAAAACCAAGTATTGAAATATTGTCAGCCACATATACATGATTCATTGAGATGGTAGATCCAGTCATGATTAATAAGCTTCCTATGACATTGCTAGCGCAAATTGATGATGTCGCTGTTTTTCAAACGGCGGCTTTTTTGACTGATGTTGTCAATGATTCTGAGTCAAAAACTCAAACAATAGGACAGCAAAATCCGGCAGATTACGGTGATCTAAATTTAGGCTTGCATGTCAATGATGATGCGGCAAAGGTGCTGAAAAACCGCATGTGTCTACTGTCTGGCATCAATGAAAGCTTTTTAGCATCAGCATCAAAGCGCTTTCAATATGTGCCGATTAAACGTTTGCACTGGGTCAGTCAAGTCCATGGTAATCAAGTTCACGATGTCGATGCCTCCGCGCTCAGTATGACACCCATGGCGGCTGATGCGATGGTCAGTCAGCAACAAGGTATCGGACTTGCCATAATGACGGCTGACTGTGTGCCTATCGTCTTGTACCAACCGGCGACAGGACAGATAGCCGCGATTCATGCAGGCTGGCAAGGCTTGGCTTGCGGTGTTATCAAAAAAACAGTGAATAGGTTTGATAGTACGATGCCGATTCAAGCTTGGATAGGCGTTTGTATTAGTCAGGCGAATTATGAGGTGAATACAGACGTCCGTGACAAGCTATTTGCAGGGTGCAAAGAGAACCAAGCAATGTCAGAGACACAACTTGATGATTTTGTGGTGCTCTTTTCTATACCATCTCAAGATGACAAAATTAAGCTGGATTTACCAAAGCTTGCGGCTATGCAGTTAGAGACTGCTGGCGTGACGGTTATTAATGACTTACCTGTAGACTGTAGTTATGCCGACAGTCGTTATTACTCGTATCGTCGTCAGACACATTTGCAGCAGCCAGCCACGGGACGTATGGCATTAGTGATTGCCCGTAGTATGCAGAGCAGTGATGGCTAAATGAGTGTTGTCTGATTAACACAATATGCTTTATATAACAAAAAACAGCAGGTTAAAATTAACCTGCTGTTTTTTTATTCAATCACCACTATTTTATTAACAGACTGAGTCGCTAGACTTTGGCACTGACAAGCCGAATAAAGGACGTAAATACAGAGCCAAGAACGTACCAGCCATCGCGAGTATGCCCCAGATATAGCCATGTAAGCTAAAAGAAGCGATACCACCAAAATAAGCACCGATATTGCAACCAAATGCTAGACGTGCGCCATAACCCATCATCAAACCACCAATCACTGAAGCTGCAAAGTTGCCTTTAGTAATGGTCGTAAATTTGAATAAGCCACCAGCCGCTGACGCAATGAAAGCACCAATGATGATACCGATGTTTAGTACCGTCGTTGAATCAGCAAATATAGACGCATTTAGCGCTGCTGCGTTTGCGCCTTGCCAATAGCCCCAACTCGCGACATCAACCCCGAAAGCGCTCGCAATTTTAGATCCCCATAATGAAAATGCGGACGTGATACCCCAAGGCTGACCACGTGTTGCTAGCGTTAATGCATTCAGTACACCTAGTACAATCGCTGCTGCAAATAGCGGCCAAGAACCACGGAAAATACGTTTCCAGCCTTTTTCGGAAGGAACAGGCGCCATTTTAGGGGCTTTGGTTCTTTTTTCAACGACCAAGGTTATCCATGCGATTATAGCAAAAAGAGCCAAAGAGACCATCCAAGCACCGCTGTAACCAAGACCGGTAGAGGTAGCCAAAGAAAACGGCTCAAAGCTCGGCAGCTCTTCTGTCCAAAATGGCAGATGGTAAGCACCAATAGTGGCACCAACGATAAAGAAGATAAACGTGATGAACATCACTGAACGACCACCACCGACAGCATAAAGAGTACCAGAGGCACAGCCGCCACCAAGCTGCATACCAATACCGAAGACGAATGCGCCAACGAAGAGACTGACACCTATTGGCGCGACATAACCTGCGACTGGCCCACCAAAAATGGTCGTGCCAAAGGCTAGAATAGGGGCAAACAGCGTCACAGCAATGGCGAGCATCAGCATGTGTGAGCGCATCGCTTGTCCATTACCGACTGACATTAACCGCCTAAATGCGGAGGTAAAACCGAAGCGAGCATGAAAGAGGGTATAGCCCAGCAGCAAGCCAATGCCGAGCAATAGTGACTGAGAAATATGTTGCGTATCTAGCAAATAGACCAGCATGAGAAAGCTCACAATGGCGCCGCCTGCTACCAGCATTTTTTGTGGATCATTCAAGCGAAGACTGTCTCTTACGATTGGATCTCGCGCCTCGTTTACGGGTTGAACTCTTAACGTTGTCACAGTAGTAGTCTCCTCTGCTTATCGATTTGATTGTGATTTCTTTATAGTTTTCTTATGATTTTTTTAATTCATTAATTGTATTTATGCGTAACTTAGGAATAAGCGCTACATCATAATCCTATTACGGTAAAAATAGAAACAAGCCTGAAAGAAAAGCTGGAATTAACATATGCGTATATGGAATAAATAAATGTAATTATTAACGATTATTTTTTCTTATTTAATACGCACAAGATGTGCTACATAACGTTCGACAAAGTTTCGATTTACATAAGTGAGTTGATAATTTGCTGAATATTGCTACTCTATGACAGTCTGTTAATAGGTAGTGTGATTATCTTTGCACCTGACGATAGCGTCATTAACGACAGCTATCCGGTACTAACGATATGATTACAGGCTATAATGGCTGTAATTACTCAGAAAATTCTAAACGTTACTATTATTTAGCGACTCATTATTCATCAATTCATTCATTACTAGAGCCCGTATGACTACATCTATATCGTCTGCTTCAACTGTCACTCACCAAGCTAATAATCTATCTATCGCGGTTATTTATCATAGTAATTATGGTCATACCAAGCGTGTGGCTGAGGCCATAGTAACAGGTGCCCGTCAGCAGTTACCAGAATCGCAAGCCAAGGCGGTAGATGTCCATGAAGTGGATTGGGAGTTTTTAGATCAAGCAGATCTGCTAGTATTTGGCAGTGCCGTATACATGGGTAGCGTCACGGCCGAATTTAAGACTTTTATGGATGAAACCTCAAAGCGTTGGTATCACCGTAAATGGGAAGGGAAGTGGGCAGCAGCTTTTGCCAACTCTGGCGGATTAAGCGGTGACAAACTTGCAGTATTACAGCAGATTTCTCTATATGCCATGCAGCATGGGATGAATTGGATTGGACTACCATTGATGCCGACAGGTCATAAAACTCACGACCTAAACCGTCTATCTAGCTTCCTAGGTTTAATGACGCAGTCGCTCGATGGACCACCTGAAGAAACACCAGGATCTGGAGATATCGACACTGCTATTTGGTTTGGTGATCATCTGGCCAAAACTATTATCAAGCATCAACCAGCCAATACACAGAGTTAAAGCGACTTTATCGACCGTAACCTGAATAAAAAAAGCAGACTATTAAGTCTGCTTTTTTTGTGTCTCTCAGTTCTGTTACTGGTCATTCGATTGAGTCAAATTTGATGTGACAGGAATCGGACTATCAACAAACTGGAACGACTGACAACCTGTTAATAACAGAGTAGATGTGAATATATAAGTAAGCGTTAATGACTTCATGATGATGTCTCAGGTGGCGATTGGCAACGTGGAAATAGCGCCTATCATAAACAAAATATGGTGAGGTGCAATAATTATGTGTCATAGCATCATAAAAATATTATCTATAATCAGACGATTTTGATTTCGGTCTATGTATCCATTATGTACAGCCCAAACGAATAATGATAGTAAATATCGCTTATTCGCAATGGTTCATCGCAGTGATAGATCATTCATGAGAGACGTAATATTTTTAAACAGTCTATTTAGTTATTGTTTTTAAAGGATTTTTTGAGATACGTATTATTACTCTATAAAAACACATGATAATTTGCCAGAAATAGATGGCCGTCAGACAGTTCTTTAAGTTTTGTAAAAATTTTAGGCCAATAAGTTACCATTCAAGTAATAGTAGCGAAAAAGTCTTACATTGGTGAGGTGAGTAGACATTATCTAGAAACTATTTTTGCTAGATGCTTTCTTTACTAGGTGCTTTTTTGTTAGATGCCTTCCATAAAGATAGTTTACTCATTATTTTGTTTTTTAATGAATTGTTTGATGTTTGACGCATAGAGCAGCAAAAATAAATAGTTATAAAGACGCTACTCACTATCAAATATGTCGTCAAACCTCTCTGTGAAATACCCTAGGCACCAGCTATATGAGGATATTATGAAGCCAATTCCTATGATGTTATCGATGCTCGTAATGGGTATTACCTCCAGTGCTGTGATGGCTGAAGGAACAAGCCTTCCTGATACAAGCACGGCCAGTGCTCGCTTGCCCACCACCACATTAGCTGATTCCAGTTTACCTAATGCCAGTCTGCCTAATGTGCGTCCCGCTAATAGCGATATCGTCAACCGCGGTGCCTATATTGCTCGTGCTGCTGACTGTATGGCATGCCACGGTGAGGATTATGCTGGCAGTACAGCGATTGACACTCCGATGGGGAGTATCTATTCAACCAATATTACCCCGTCTAAGCGTTATGGTATCGGTGACTATACTGAGGTGGATTTGAAGAATGCGCTACAAAAAGGTCGAGCACCCGACCATATGTTATATCCTGCCATGCCATATGCTGCATATAGCGGCATGAAGGAAGAAGACATCAGCGCGTTATTTGCCTATCTGCAAACTGTACCAGTAGTCGATGAGGCACCAACGCAAAAAACTGAATTGCCATTTCCTTTTAACATTCGTACGCTCATGCTGGGCTGGAACTTTTTAAATGTCCCTTCTACCGAGAACCGTGATGGACTCACCCAAACACAGCAACGCGGTGAATATATCGTCAATAACCTAGAGCACTGTGGCACTTGCCATACCCCGCGTAATAGCACCATGGGCTTTGATAAAGAAAAATATCTATCAGGCGCTCAGCTTGGTCATTGGCATGCGCCCAATATCACACCTGACGAGTCAAGTGGTATTGGCAATTGGAGTGAACAAGATATTGTCACATATCTACGCACTGGCAAGCTTGACCAACGAGCTTATGCGGGTGGGCCGATGGGCGAGGCAGTTGCGCACAGTACTCGATATCTCAAAAATGAAGACTTGAGTGCCATTGCTTCTTATTTAAAAGCCGTCCCTGCGATTCAAACAGAGGATAAGGTCGCAGCCGTTGATATCTCTCGTCTACCAACACCAGTCAACGAGTCCATTACGCACGATTTACTCGCCCAAAATGAGTATTTGACTCAAGCTAAAGCAGAGGTTGGCAAATATAGTGTTTCATCAGAATCGCTATATCTGGCGGCTTGTGGCAGCTGTCATGGTGTCGATGGTAATGGACAGCCTGATGCACGTTATGCGCCTATCGTCGGACTCAGCAGTATTCGTCGCGACAAGCCTGATGCACTCGTTAATATGATTCTTCATGGAGTAGAAGGGGCGATCAATACTTCGCCTATTATGCCAGGGTTTTCAGATGAGCTTAATAGCGAGCAAATCGCTGGTATCACCAATTATGTACGTGTGAATTTTGGTGGCCTTATGAGTAGTGAGGTGAGCGCTGATGATGTCGATCGCATCGCAACGACGGGTGCTGATACGCCATTTTTAATCAAATATGCGGGCCTGCTGGCAATAGTCGGCATTATTGTGGCCGTCATTATTATTGTATTTATCATACGAGCAATCTTGCGTGCTAGGCGTCGCCGTTAATCCAGTGATTTTATAAATACGATTTAAATACTTATGACAAGAAAGGCGTTAGAGGAAACACGGTAAGGTACGACAGCTTAAACAACAAATGAAAAATGAAAAATGAAGCCAAGCTGATTCATCGTCTCAATGCCTCCTGTTTTGCACGAACGCCTACTTTAAGGACTTTATTATGAAAGACATGCCTCAGTCTCCAACGCGGCGCCAACTGCTCTCGATGATTGGTAAGACAGCGGGTGCAACGGCGATGTATCAGGCAATGACGACATTGGGATTTGCTTCAGAGTCGAGTTTCAAAGAGACCATGGATCTAAAAGGTGCACCTCCGGGTGCTAGCATTGTCATTCTCGGTGCTGGTCTTGGTGGACTGACAGCGGCTTATGAGTTACGTAAAGCAGGCTATGATGTCAAGGTTCTCGAATATCAGAACCGTGGCGGTGGTCGCAGCTGGACGTTGAACAGCGGTGATAAATATACAGAGCTTGGCGGTGAAGAAGTCACTTGTGATTTTGAAGAAGGCAATTATTTTAATGGTGGGCCATGGCGTTTGCCCAGTCATCACTATGCCATCTTCCATTATTGCAAACAGTTCGGTGTTGAGCTGCAGCCATTTATTCAGACCAATGATCGTGCGTATCTGCACCGTAGCACTCATTTTGGCGGTGTACCTCAACGTTTGGGTGATGTAAAAAACGATATCCAAGGTCACGTCGCGGAGTTGTTATCGAAGTCCGTTAACGTCGGTGCTCTCGATCGTTCTGTGAATAAAGAAGATAAAGAGAAACTGTTAGAAGGCTTAAAAGGTTGGGGTGTGCTCGATAAAGACTATCGCTACCGTGCCAGTAATGAGACCAGCAAGCATCGCGGTTTTAGTGTGTTTCCGGGTGGCGGTTTGATGCCTGACGCGACCCCATCAAAGCCACTGCCTATCAGTGAGATATTAGAGTCGGGTATGTGGGCAGATATCTATAGCAATCATATGACTTATGGGCATCAGCCAACCATGTTTCAGCCAGTGGGCGGTATGGGTAAAATCGGTGATGCATTCACCCGCGAATGTCGAGATATGATTGAGTTTAATGCAAAAGTCACCAAAATCCATCAGGACGAAAGTGGTGTGACGGTCGATTATGTCGACAGCAATAGTCCAGATGGCGCCACTAAGACCATCCGTGCAGATTGGTGCGTCTGTAATATCCCACTAACGATATTGACGCAGATGGATATCAATGTCTCAAAACCTATGAAACAGGCGATGGCCGCTGTGCCTTATGAGAGCTCTTATAAAGTTGGCTTAGAGTTTAATCGTCGATTTTGGGAAGAAGATGAGTGGATATTTGGTGGTCTGACTTATACCGACATGCCCATTGCTCAGATTGCCTATCCGTCACAAAATATGTTCAAAGATGGGACAGGGGTGTTGCTAGGCGCGTATGGTTACGGCCCGACATCTTATAAGTTCAATACCCTAACGCCGAAAGAGCGTATCAATGTTGCACTTGCCTATGGTAAATATATCCATCCTCAGTATCCCAAAGAATTCCGCGCAGGTACGTCAGTTGTCTGGCACCGTATCCCATGGACGCTTGGCTGCTATGGCATCTGGAACGAATCGACCCGTCGGCAGCATTACGATACCCTGTGCAGTATTGATAATCGTATCGTACTGGCAGGCGAGCATTGTTCACACATTCCAGCATGGCAGGAAGGCGCTATTCTATCTGGTATGGATGCCGCAAAGCGCCTACATAAAAAAGCAAAAATGCTGGGTTAATACGAATAACTATAAAATTCAGAGGCTATCATGGATAATGCAATCGTGAAGAAGACAGTCATAAAAAACATGACACCCAAACTGCTGAATGTGATGTTGCTAAGTGTGGTGAGTAGTGCGACACTGCTAGGTTGTAGTCAGCGGTCGGATGATGCACAAACGATAGCCAGTGTACAAGAGAAAGAAGCTACGCAACCTGCTGATTATCAAGCCAGCCGTAATACAGGCGCTTGGGGTGCAGTCCATATGAGTCGTGATGAGCTTGCAAAACCTTCTACAAATATCGTCGATGACAGCTCACTGCCCAATATGGAAAATGACCCAAGTATTACTAAGTGGGAAGCAAAATTTGAAGGCACCAATGCATTTGTGACAACAGATGGTGAAAAGCTATATCACGACTCTTGTGCAGCCTGTCATATGCATAAAGGTGAGGGTGCTTACGGCGCAGGCTATTATCCACCACTGGCTAATAACAGTAAGATGCAATCAAAGTATTACATCATTGATATCTTAATGAATGGTTTTCGCGGTATGCCGTCATTTCATGGGATGATGAATGATGAGCAGATGGCTGCGGTTACTCAATATGTGGTCAGTGACTTGAATGGCTTTACCGAGACGGTAACGGCTGAAGACGTAGCAAAACTGCGTCATGACAACCCACCAGCAGGTGATCCGAGTGATGATTAATACTGTTTACACTTTTAGCTAATGGCTATTAAAGAAAAATATCTAGGGCGTGTCCTCATTTTAAAAATGGTGATAAAAATGAGATAAATCGCAGTCAAACAAGGAAAATAGCGCAGATAATATCGAGATATTAGTCAGCTATTTGACGTTGTTTGGCAAGATTTAGCCATTTTTAACCCATTTAGATGACTATCGATTGAATTGAGGACACGCCCTAATATACAAATTACTTCACTACTGCTCTTAGAAAAAAAGCGCTTAACAGATAGTTAGGCGCTTTTTTATATACAAGGATTTATAGATTGAGAAAGAAAGTAAGTGGATTATTTACTTCGGACTGGCTGACCATACTGGTGAGCGAATAGTACCTTGTCCGGACTTGCCAAACGTCTCACCACCATTTAGTGATTTTATTGTAATAATGCCTTTACCACCCTGTTTTGAAGCATAGACTACGCGCTTACCGTTAGGCGAAAAGCTCGGTGCTTCATCAATGCCCGTATTGCCCAAATTAGCCGTTATTGCGCCATTGCTATTCATGATAGCGGCTGATGAGCCATTCAAAAAGGCAATTTGTGAACCATCGCTATTGAACTGCGGGCTAGTCGCATAACCACTATTTGATAGCTTCGTAGTACGTCCTGAGCCAAACTCATAACGATAGATTTGTGGCTTATTGAAACCTGCGCGGTCACTGACGAACACAAAAGATTGACCATCAGGCGCATAGCTTGGCTGTACTTCACTGCTTGGCCAGCTAGTGAGTCTTTTAGGTTGACCGCCACTGGCACTTATCTCGTAAATATCAGCACTGCCTTCAAAGCTGCTAGAGAATAATATTTTGCTGCCATCTGGTGAGAATGATGGACTCAAGTTACTACCAGGAAATGGCGTTAATGCGGTTGCGCCGCCGCCATCAACGTTTTGTACGTAGATGACTTGATAAGACTGATCACGTTGTACAGAGTAAGCAATGCGTTTACCGTCTGGTGACCAAGCGGGTGAAAAGATAGACCCTTTGACTTCAGCAAGTGTTCTCGCATTTTCACCATCAGCATCCATGATTTTTAGGCGTGAGACTTTATTCTTACCGCTTAATTCCTCTTCAATATAAGCAATACGTCCTGAAAAATCTCCTGGCGTCCCGGTAATCAACTCATATATTTTATCTGCGATGACGTGCCCAGCATAACGCATACTTTCTTTATCGTTATTAGCCGTTAGACTTTGTTTGCCTGCTAGTATTCGCCCTGACTTTACTTCAATAACTTCATAGTTGGTGGTCACTTTACCGCGATTGGTACTGCTGCTACCGACGACTAGGTAAGGAATACCGATACTTTGCCATACGGGTAGTGTACCTGCTAACTCGTTGCTACTATGCGGTTGCTGTGGCAAATTTTCGCTAGTCACTTTTAGCTCGGTTTTACCTAAGTCATTTAGGATAATAGAAGACATGACGGTGTCACCAGCGAAGGGAACAAAAGCGGCTTGGTTTTGTTGAGTAGGAATGTCGTAATCTAGTTCCAGAACGACAGGAGCTGCAAATATACTTGGAGCGACAAGCAAAGCTGAGGCACTGGCAAGTAAAGATGTGAGTAGTTTTTTGTGAGTACGCATGAGTAATTCAAGCTCCTGAAAAAGTATAGTGATCATTTCTACAAGTAATCAATCAACCATAAAGGTATGGGAATACCTTCAACAGTATAAGATTATTAAGGTAACGTTATCAATAATGTGAGACATGAGCAACTTATTAGTTACTACCCCTAAACTGTATATCGAAAGTAGGATATTTGGGATCGCTAGTATCTATTGGGAAGCTATCCGCATCCCAAGCTGCTTGTTTGGCTGCCTCATTGACTCTACTATCAGGTCCTGAAACTGAGACATTGGTTACCTTGCCGCTAGCATTTACAGTAATCGTTAGAGTCGCGCGCTGAGTCGTGCCTTTCGCTCCTGTCGGTGGATTATAGTTACGTTTGATTAAGCTGATAATTTCATTGTTGCTAGCACCGCGATTGCCACCTGCTGCTGAACGACTGCTTTCTTTTGTGGTGCTTGTTGTATCGCTAGATACGACAGAGTCACCTTTTGCTAGACTGTAATTCTTAGGTGTGCCATCAGAATCATTACTTTCAAATTCTATATTGGTGCTTTTATTATTAGGACGTACAATTTTGGGAGTGTCATTTGGCTTATTACGATACTCTTGGAGCCTTTGTTGCTCTTCTACTTGCTCATCTCTTTTGTCTCGCTCAATCGCATCGTGCTTTTCTGTCACTGATTCATCTAATTCCTCTGCCCATTCAGCCATCCGCTGCTCATACTCTCTATTTTGTTCAAGTAAGCGTTGATGATGCTCTTCGCTCATGAGCAAAGGACGCCCAGCAGTGTCATCAGGGCGGCTAAAACTAGGTACTTGCTGAGAGCTTGATTGGCTGCTGTTTTGGTTGGCATTGTTACTGTTAGACTCATTCGCTTGCGTAACTGTCGATGAGCTGCTGCTAGCATTGGCTGCTTGAGCTTGCGCGGCAGCACGATTGGCCAGTATCTGACCTTGCATATCAGCCAGCTGCTCAGGTGATACCATGACCGTTTCGATACTACCAGTCATGTCTACTTCAGTGTGTTGATAGTTATAGACGAGCAGGCCAATCACAAGGCCATGTGCGAGTAAACTGAGTAGCGTAGGCAAGGTCAGCCCATTGCCTTCAGGTTGGGTAGGCACATAGACGGCAGGAGCATTATGCATAATATTTATACTCATGAACGTGGTTCATTGGGTTGACTACGATTCTATTATAAGCTTGATCGAATGTGGTGCTTATTAATCTGTTTATTACAGTGAAGGCGTGGGTAGAGGAGCGCCTGTTAGTAGTCCCACCTTTTGAATACCAGCTTGTTGCAACGTCGCCATTAGCGTCATGATTGCACCATATTGATTGTTTTGGTCGGCATTTATCATCACCTGTACGGGTGACGCTCCGGCATCACTGTTTTGAGTCTGCAAATTAGACAAGGTGTTAATCAGTTCAGGTTCGCTCACTGGCAAATCGACATTACTTTCGTAACTGATAAAAATCTCTCCATTACCAGTTAGAGATACGATCACCGGTAGCTGGCTTTGGCTCATGGTGTTGGTTTGCTCTTTTGGCAGATCGACATCAACACCTGTAATCAACATCGGCGCAGTCACCATAAATATGACCAGCAACACCAGCATCACATCGATGTAAGGAACGACATTCATCTCTGCATTTAGCGCTTTCTTTTCACGGCGATAGGGACTTTGCTTCATGGCTTCATCGTCCTTATGCTTGATTGGTAGTAGATTGCGTTTCTCTGCTGACAGGTTTTGCTGCACTGGTCTCACGTTGGAGCATGCCGGTCATCTCATCACAAAACAGCGCCCGCGAGTCATATAAGCGGCTAGATTTTGCCGTAAAGTGATTGTAAGCCAGTACAGCAGGAATCGCTGCAAACAAACCCATGGCAGTGGCGATTAAGGCCTCGGCGATACCAGGCGCAACAGAGGCGAGGGTGGCTTGTTCTGTCTGCGACAATCCTAAAAAGGCATTCATAATACCCCAGACTGTACCAAATAATCCGATGTAAGGCGCCACTGATCCGATACTGGCCAGCGTTGTCAGTCCTGACTCGAGCAGTTGCTGTTGACGACCTAGCCCAACTCTTAGCTTACGCTCAACGCCATCGATGATGTCATCTTTAGGTTGGCGCTTTTTATGCATTCTTAGGTACTCTGAAAATCCAACATAAAAAATCTGCTCAAGTCCTTGGCGTTCAGGTGAGCCTTGCACACCTTGATATAGTTTGGCTAAATCTTCACCTGACCAAAACCAAGTTTCAAACTGTTGATCGAAACTTTGAGCTGTACCAAGCCGCGCACTCATACGAAAAATAATGATCCAACTGAATAAAGACGCTAATAATAATAGTGCCATCACAATCTGCACCAATAGACTGGCTTGGGTAATAAGATCAATAATATTTAATGACTCAGGCATGTAATGAACTCACGGATAATGGACAAGAGCTGGCATGGTGCAATACGCAGGCCAAATAGGGTATTCGATAACATAAAAATATGGTGGAGCAATAATTCTGCACACTTATATTAACCGCCTAGTGTACTGCTAAATGAAGGAAAGGTCATTTAATAAAGTGTTAAATACCAAATAATTAATGAATGTTTAGCTATGTTGTTTTATTGAAAAGGTAAATTCTGTTTGTGCATCTATCGATAGATATCTTGAAAATATGTTTTATTTACCTAAAATTCTGTCTAAATATGATTTCTAAGTAGTAGGAGAAATCGCGTTTGTACGCCCCGGGTACTGGTAGTGATTGAATTTATAGTGTAATTTCTCTAGAATGTTACACTTCGTTACTGCTGCCTTTCTATAGATGACGTCATGATTTGTCTGCTGACGTTGTGTTGACTTTAGGCATTAATAAATTTGTTCTTTCACTAGCAAGCTGGGCGCGACACTTATGAATGCAATCGAACGCTATTTTGGGATTAACGGTGAAAACACCACGGTAAGAACTGAAATTCTTGCTGGCTTGACCACTTTTTTAACGATGGCCTATATTATCTTTGTTAACCCCAACGTGCTAGCAGATGCTGGCATGGATAAAGGCGCTGTGTTTGTTGCTACTTGTTTGGCAGCAGCAATCGGGTGTTTGATCATGGGACTTTATGCTCGTTTACCTGTTGCTCAGGCTCCTGGCATGGGTCTTAACGCCTTCTTTACTTACGGCGTGGTACTTGGTATGGGGTACACATGGCAAGTTGCGCTTGGCGCGGTGTTCTTGTCTGGTTGTATTTTTGTGCTGTTGAGTCTGTTCAAAATTCGCGAAATGATCATCAACTCTATTCCCGTGTCGCTCAAGCAGGGCGTGGTCGCTGGTATTGGTGCATTTCTAGCGTTCATTGCGTTACAAAGCTCAGGCGTCATCGTCAATCATGACGCTACGTTGGTTGGCTTAGGTGATATGACAAGCTTTGGACCGGCGATGGCTGCTGTTGGGTTTATTGTTATTCTCGCTTTGTCTTATAAGAAAGTCCCTGGTGCGGTGACTATTGGTATCTTGCTTGTGGCTTTGGTCAGCTTATTAACTGGCAATACGCATTTCACTGGTATTGTCTCTGCACCGCCATCGATTGTACCTACATTCATGCAGCTTGATATTGCTGGCGCGTTTGATGTGAGTATGATCAGCGTTATCTTTGCTTTCTTATTCGTCGATTTATTCGATACAGCAGGTACGTTGATTGCAACCACGCAACAGGCAGGCTTGGTAGATAAAGATGGTAAAGTTAAGAACATGGGTAAAGCGATGTTTGCAGATTCTACTGCGACAGTAGCAGGGACTTTACTTGGTACGTCATCGACAACCAGTTATATCGAAAGCGTTTCAGGTATTGCTGCAGGTGGTCGTACTGGATTGGTCGCTGTGACTGTCGGCGTGCTATTTTTGCTTAGTATATTCTTTGCGCCATTAGCCAGTATGATCCCTGCTTATGCAACAGCAGGCGCGATATTTTATGTGGCGGTATTGATGTTAGGCACTCTAAAAGACGTAGAGTGGTCTGACTTGACTCAAGCAGCGCCAGTCGTTGTCGTATTATTATTTACCCCACTGACTTACTCTATCGCAGATGGTATCGCACTTGGTTTCATCACTTATACGGCGACCAAAGCACTGACGGGTAAGTTTTCTGACATTAGCATTCCAGTATGGATATTGACTTTCGTACTATTGGCAAAAATTGTCTTTGTTTAACGGTTTAAAGCCAGTCAGCAGTCTTTGCTAAACGATACAGTTTTAGCTTAGCTTGCAATAAAAACCCCTCCTTATCTATGTCAGATAAGGAGGGGTTTTTATTGATATAAGCGTTATATCGAGTGTTAGCCCATTGAGATGACTATCGAGTGAATTGAAGGCACGCGCTAGTATTTTTGATACTGATATCTAGTGCTGTAATGACAATCAATCGGCAATAGTAAACAAAAAAACATAACCAAAGCGTCATGGTCAGCAATAATGACATAAGCTATTGTTATATAAAGATTTATTTATCGATAAAAATAAAAAAAATCGTTAGTTCGAAATTTTTTTTCATGATATTATAGCCACGTTAAGCGCATCACCTCAATCAACGCCGTAGAGGTTTTTCTTACAGTGAATTAGCGTCACCTAAGATGATAGATTGGTGTTTATTAAAGCGACCGTATGTCGTTTTGATAAACTGGTATCTGACCATCATACTCCTTTCACTACTAACAAGAAGAAGGCACTAATGCCGCTTAGCTTTGCGTTGTTGCCTTTGTATTGTTAGCGTAGCCCGTTTAACAGTCGAACGACCTACTTAACCGTCTCCAGCCTCTGCTGGATTTTTAGTTTTGTGATGGCGCCGTTTGGTCTTTTGATTATTACTGTGAGTATCCGTTGATAACCACTATTCAATTTGATAGCGGTTGTGAGCCGTCACACAGGACGATCAAACTTCCTAAAGCACCATTTATTATGGTTTTTAAACGATAGTTATGGAGTTATTATGAACCCAGTAGACCAGTTTACCCCGCAAGAGCCTATCTTGTTTTCCGCTGTTGATTTGCTGAAGCCGGCATATCTTACCCAGTCATTAGAAGCTTTACATACCCGTATTTCACCGCTATATAGTGTGGATGAAGTGCGTTGGTTGTCTGAGCTGTTACCCCTTGCCAAACCTAGCGATGAAGAGCGCGATGCTGCTGCTGAGCAAACGCGTAAGTTGGTTGAGCATGTGCGTAATGATGGCAAAGCTGTCAAAATGGTCGATTCGTTGTTGCTTGAGTATAGTCTTGATACCCAAGAAGGTATCTTGCTTATGAGCTTGGCAGAAGCCTTGATTCGTGTGCCAGACAACTATACGGCTGATGCCTTGATTCATGACAAAATGAGTGTGGCTGATTGGAAAAAGCACATCAAAAATGACAACGGCTTTATGGTCAATGCCTCTACTTGGGGCATGATGATGACGGGCCGCGTCGTGAGCATTGATAGCAGCACAACGGCATCAGGTTTCTTAGACCGTATGACCAAAAAGATGGGCGAGCCTGTCATTCGTAGTGCGATGCAAAAAGCCATGCGTATCATGGGGCATCAGTTCGTATTGGGCGAAACCATTGAAGACGCCAATAAAAACAGCCAACCATATCGCAATAGAGGTTACACCTACTCATTTGATATGCTAGGTGAAGCGGCCATCACGCATAGAGATGCTGAAAAATATTTCAACGATTATCTGCATGCCATCAAAGCCACTGCGAGCATTAAAGTCAAAGACGGCATGCCAAAGCCATCAGTATCTATCAAATTATCAGCACTGCATCCTCGCTATGAAGCCACGCAAGAAACGCAAGTCATGGGACTGCTGCGTCAACGCTGCATGTTGCTTATTGAAGCGGCACGTGAGGTCAATGTTGATCTGAGCATCGATGCTGAAGAAGCAGATCGTCTTGAGATTTCTCTAAAACTGTTTGAGTCTCTATACCGTGATAACTTGACGGCTGGCTGGGATGGTTTGGGTATCGTTGTACAGGGTTACTCTAAACGCGCTATCGCAGTGCTTGCTTGGTTGGCTTGTCTCTCAAGTGAAGTAGGCGACCGCATCCCAGTACGCTTAGTTAAAGGCGCTTATTGGGATACAGAGATCAAACTGGCTCAGCAAAAAGGTCTATCAGGCTATCCTGTTTGGACTCGTAAAGAAGGCACGGATACCGCTTATCTTGCTTGCGCGCGTTTCTTATTATCGGATCATTTGCGTGGGCTAATCTGGCCACAGTTTGCCACACATAATGCTCATACGCTTGCGTCAATCATTACGATGAGCGCGCACAGAGACTTTGAGTTCCAGCGTTTGCATGGCATGGGTGATGCACTTTATGATCATATTTTAGATGCTTATCAGATTCCAGTACGTATCTATGCACCAGTAGGCGCTCACAAAGACTTGCTGCCGTACTTGGTACGTCGCTTGCTTGAGAACGGCGCAAACAGCTCGTTTGTCCATCAGTTACTAGACAAGTCTTATCCTATTGATAAGTTGACTGTACATCCATATGACAAGCTGCTGGCCAATGCCACGTTGAACAACCCAGATATCCCATTACCATCAGGAATCTATGGTGAACGTCGTGCCAGCTTTGGTCCTAATATCTTTATTGATTCGCAGTGGGCTCCGTTTACAGCGGCTATCGATAGCTACTTAGACAAGTCTTGGTCAGCGACACCTATCATCAATGGCAAAGCCGTTAATGATTACGAAGTCGATGGCACAACGCATCAGTTAGATGCTCAGACGGTACGTGCGCCTTGGAACCATGAAGTTAGCGCTGGTGACGTCAAATACGCCAACGCTCAACTGGCTCGCCAAGCCATCGATGCTGCTGTTGCTGGTCAAAATGAGTGGCAAAATGTATCAGCTGCAAAGCGTGCTGAGATCTTGCGTAAGATTGCAGAGCTATACGAAGAGAACTACGCTGAATTGATGGCATTGTGCCAAGTTGAAGCGGGTAAGACTCTGCAAGATGGTATTGATGAGATCAAAGAAGCGGTTGATTTCTGCCGTTTTTATGCAGATGAAGCCGAGCGTTTAGAAGCGACTGCTTATGAGTTTACCGATTTGTCTGGTAAACAAGCGCGTCAAGTCTACAAAGCACGTGGTACTTTTGTCTGTATCAGTCCATGGAACTTCCCATTGGCAATCTACACCGGTCAAATCGTGGCGGCACTAGCTGCAGGTAACACGGTAGTGGCCAAACCTGCTGAACAAACCAGTTTGATTGCGCACTTTGCTGCACAATTAATGTATCAAGCGGGTATTCCAGCAGCGGCCCTGCAATTGGTCACTGGTGCAGGTGATGTGGGCGGCGCATTGACGGCGGCTGACAACATCGCAGGTGTGATCTTTACCGGCTCTACTCAAACAGCTCAGCGTATCAATCAAAGCCTAAACGACCATGCCCAAACCAGCGGTGAGCTGCCAGTATTTATCGCAGAAACTGGTGGTCAGAACGCGATGATCGTTGATTCAACGGCACTGCCAGAGCAGGTCGTTAGAGACGCGGTATTATCAGCGTTTGGTTCAGCGGGTCAACGTTGTTCAGCTTGCCGTATCTTGTGCGTGCAAGAAGAGATGGCAGATGATTTGATCGAGCTGCTACAAGGCAACATGGCAGAACTGTCTGTTGGTAATCCACTGTATGCTGCCACCGATGTGGGCCCAGTGATTGATGCGGATGCCAAGCAAGGCCTAGAGGCGCATATCGCGCGTATGGAAGCAGAGCCAACTGCAACGATTTTGGCACAGACACCAATGAGCTCAACCTCAGTCGTGAGCCAAGATCAGTCTACGTTTGTATTGCCAACGGCGATTGAAGTCAAAAGCATCGATGTCATCGGCGGTGAGCACTTTGGCCCGATTTTGCATGTACTGCGTTACCAAGCTCGTGATTTGAACAAGCTGATCGATGCAATTAATGCGACAGGTTTTGGTTTGACTTTGGGTATCCACAGTCGTATCGAAACCACCACTGAAAACATCGAGCGCCGCGCGTTTGTCGGTAATACCTATATCAACCGTAACCAAATTGGTGCCGTGGTCAACGTCCAGCCATTTGGTGGCTGTGGTCTGTCTGGTACTGGCCCTAAAGCGGGTGGCCCGCACTATGTATCGCGCCTCATGCAGCTAGTCTCAGAGCCAGCGACTGATATCGAGGCTAGCAATAGCCAAGCCCAAACCACCACTCAAACAGAACTTGCATAAGGAGTAGCATCATGGCGACTGAATTCAAAAAAAATCATGCACAGGTCTGTGAGTCTTGGAGGTTACTGGGCGCAGTAAACCGTGCAACCTATCTACAAGCAGCCATTCCAAAGCTGGCACTGCTAACTGGTGATGCCAACAAGGCCAAGCGCTTATTCAATCATCTATTGAGTGCAGCACCTAGCTTGGATGAGATGCACCGTATGGTTGGTGCCACTGGCGAGTCAAACGACTTGTATGTCACTGGTCGCGGTAAGACGATGGTGGTGGGCGGTGAGTCTGCCCGTGCAATGGCCGTACTAGGCCAGCTGGTTGCCGCACTATTGACAGGCAATGAAGTCATATTGCATTGCCCAAGCCAAGATGAGATGTGTGTTGAAGCAGCAAAAGTGCTTTATGAAACGGGCATTAGCGAAGATGTGTTGAGCGTTGCTAATGACTCACAGACCATTACTTTGTTGTATATCGATCGTCTTGCACAAGTGGCAGTGTCTGGTAGCCGAGCTGATGCACAGACCATCAGCCAAGAGCTGGCTAAGACTGATGGTATTTTGACGCAGGTGATCAGCGTGACGGATATGGAAGGCTTGTCAGAGATGCTAACGCCTGATTATCTGCATCGTTTTGTCACTGAGCGTGTCAAAACCATCAATACCACGGCTATTGGTGGTAATGCTAGCTTACTTGAGCTTGGTACATAAGAAAAATTAAATGTGCTAGGTAGTAAGACGCTACTTAGCATTGTTTGAATAACGGTTGATGTTTGTTTTCAAGAGCTTCAAAACTCTTAGAAAATGAGCATTAACCGTTTTTTTATGGCTGCTTTTCAAGTATTTCATATTTTAGACGGTGAATACTTAAAATCCTATGACTTATGAACGCTATTTTATCGCTTGTCGGCAAACAGCAGTAGTGATATCATCATAAAACCTGACCAAATGGTCATCTTTCAAAGCGGTGTTATCACTAACACCAAATCACTCAGACCAAAACTATTAGCGAGGCTGCTGACACCTGTTATCAAGAAGTGTTAGTAGACTTAAAAATATATTAATCAAGGATGATTAACAGTGCCTGAATCTATAGAGTCTCAAAAAAACAGCGAGTTGATGTATCAGCTCAATGACAATCCTAGTTTTTGGCCGGCAAGCTTCGCGGCTTTACAACACCTATTAGCCAGCATCGTTGCTATTGTTACACCCACTTTGATTGTCGCTGGGACTTTGGGGTTGGGTGAATATGTTCCTTATTTGATTAGCTGTGCTCTAATCTCCTCTGGTATTGGCACTTATATTCAATGTAAAAAAATAGGTCCCGTAGGCGCTGGTATGTTAAGTCTACAAGGGACCAGCTTTGCTTTTTTGACAGCGATTATTTCTGCTGGCCTAATTGTAAAAGGACGTGGTGGTTCACCAGAAGATATTTTGGCCACTATCTTTGGCGTTAGTTTTTGCGCTGCCTTTGTCGAAGTTGTACTGAGTCGTTTTATTCATAAATTAAAAAGAATATTTACGCCTGTTGTCACTGGTACTATTATTATTCTCATTGGTGTTCCATTGATCGAAGTAGCCATGACTGATATTGCAGGTGGCTTTGGTGCCAAAGATTTTGGTAGCTTACAGAACCTGTTTCTAGGTATGGTTGTACTGGTATCAGTGATTGTTTTTAACCGCTCAAAAAATCCTTTATTAAGACTTTCCTCGATTGTTATTGCTTTAGTTTTAGGTATGCTAGCCGCCTTTTTTATGGGCAGGTTGGATTTTTCTTCACTGAGCAATGTTGGCTTCGTGACAGTTCCTATTCCCTTTAGATTTGGTTTTCAATTTGATATCGCCGCCTTTATTCCATTAGCTATTCTGTATTGTGTAAGTGCGCTTGAGACGACAGGCGATTTAACGGCAAATGCTGTGGTGTCCAAAGAGCCTGTCACAGGACCTGTCTATCTCAATCGAATTCAAGGTGGAGTATTGGCAGATGGTGTGAACTCTATGATTGCCGCGACTTTAAACAGTATGCCGTCGACGACTTTTAGCCAAAACAATGGCGTTATAGCGCTTACCGGAGTTGCTAGTCGCCATGTCGGGATTTATATTGCAGCGCTCATGATTATCATAGGGATGTTTCCTATATTCGGTGCCCTATTGCAAACCATGCCTCAGCCAGTACTAGGCGGTGCAACGCTAGTAATGTTTGGCACAGTCGCAGTGGCAGGTATCAAGGTATTGTCGACTGCCAAGCTCGACCGCCGTGATATGTTGATTGTCGCGACCTCTGTCGGAATGGGTATTGGTGTGTCTATGGTGCCTGAGGTGTTATCACACGTGCCTGAATTGATACGTAACGTGCTGATATCACCTGTAGCAATCGGTGCTATCACAGCCATTACATTAAGTTTGTTTTTACCAGTGGATACTCAAGACACTGATATATAATAAAAATATAGTCAATCCTCTACAAAAGAGTGACAGCGTTAACCTCGCTTGAAGTATCACAGTTACATCTGCACTCGGTTGCCTTGACGCTCTTTTAAAATGAATTAACTATCTAGCCAAAAAGTATTATTAAATGCCATTATTGTTTAAGGTTTATTAAATATAGATTGATTGTTTTGAGCGATTTAGTAGATATTTATGTTGGTGGTTTATCTGAGCTGCCTAATTTTATAAAGCCCAATTTTTTAGCCGAGTCTTGCTATGATTAGTTTCTATCTGAACGGAAAGCACCATGAGATAACCCACCTCAATCCGAATACAACGGTACTTGAGTATTTACGCTTGCACGAACGACAGACCGATACCAAAGAAGGCTGTGGTAGTGGTGACTGCGGTGCCTGTACCATCATGGCGCAACGATTGGCTATAGATGATAGCGAACAATCTACCACTCCTTTTTATACGCTAAACTCCTGCATTACTTTGCTTTCACTGATGGATGGTCATCATCTGATGACAGCGGCTTATCTCGCGGACAATCCTGAGCATCATCCAGATCGCGCCTCATTGCACCCAGCCCAACAAGCGATGGTTGACTGTCATGGTTCGCAGTGTGGCTTTTGCACACCTGGTTTTGTGATGTCGCTGGCCAGCGTTTATGAAAACCATCGTCTGCAAAAAGTGCAGGATGCGACGATAGATGCGCTAAGCTATGATGATATTGTCGCTTCAATATCGGGGAATTTATGTCGCTGTACGGGTTATCGCCCAATTATTGAAGCTGGTCTGGCCATGGGTACTATTGGTCAGCAGCGCGACGAAGCGCATACAGCAGCGAAAGATCTCACGATAGCGCTAGCTACCGATGCGATGGCAACTAGCAAGGCGTCTGTTCCACTGAAAGATAATGCTATCGAACCTGCATTGACGCAAGACTCGCGGCAGTTATTTATGCCGCAGTCAATTGATGCGCTGAATCAAGTACTAGCGGCCAATCCAAAGGCGACTATTTGGGCAGGCGGGACTGATCTGGGTCTAAGTGTGACGCAGCATTTGGTTGATCATGAAGTGATTGTGCAGCTCTCTGCGATTGATGAGCTAAAGACTTGGTCAGTGGTGGATGCTAATGATAATGCCAATGCGCTATCAGATGATAAGCAAAACGTAGCATCAGCATCTACAAAATCACTGATACTCGGCGCTGGTATGAGTTATAAAAAAATACTGCCTGTGCTTGAGCAGTATTTTCCTACATTTGCTGCGGTATTTGAACGTATTGCTTCACCACAAATTCGGAATATGGGTACTATCGGTGGCAATATTGCCAATGCCTCACCGATTGGCGATTTACCACCGATTCTATTAGCATTAGATGCGCAGGTTCATTTACGTCATTGTGATATGGCTAATCGTAACGGTGTTTCTCAGGCATCTTACTCTGATGAGACGATACCTTTATCAGCATTCTTTTTAGATTATAAAAAAACCAAGCTACGTGCAGGCAGCTATGTGGTCGCCGTCCATATACCACTTCTGCAAGACAATCAATATCTATACATCCATAAAATTAGTAAGCGTTATGAAGATGATATTTCTGCCTGTCTGCTTGCAGCAAGACTGGATATCTCAGCAGATGGCATGACCATTGAGGATGTCAAATTTGGGCTAGGTGGTATGGCGGCTATCCCTCTGCTAGCGACAAAATCTCAGCAAGCATTGATTGGACAGCCTTTGACGGTAGCTAGTTTTGAGAAGGCTGCAAAAATGCTACCAATGGATGTATCACCAATGACAGATGTGAGAGCGAGTCGAGAGTATCGTATGCATGTGGTGCAACGACTGCTCATTAAGTGCGGTAAGCAACTGGTAGCAGAGCTGCAAACGATAAGCGCTTGATAGAGACAGCTGGTATCGAAAGTGGATCTGAACTTCCTTTGCCCCAAATATAGATATTTATAACCGTTATGATTTTGCGACAGTGCTTTTGACAATAATATTATTAAGTTTAGCGTCTGACTTAACTTTCAATAGAGCCGTTCGCAACATAGCTTTTATCATACCGTCAAAACGCTAGAAGCCGAACATACAGGTTTGACCAAAAATATAAGAGAGCATCATCATGAGTCATCATTCTTCATTATTTGATAGCTACAGTATCCGTCGCGTACGTCCACCTAAAAACAAAATCGGTACTGGCGCAAAGCATGATAGTGCGATCAGTCATGTGATGGGTACGGCCACTTATGTCGATGACATGCTAAAACCACAATCGACCTTACACTTAGCTATAGGCAAAAGTGTCCATGCGCATGCACGTGTTTTAAGTATGGATTTCAGCGCAGTAAAAGCGGCTGATGGGGTAGTCGACGTGATTACCTTTGAAGATATCCCAGCCAAAACCGATATCGGTCCTGTATTTGATGGCGATCCGCTGATGGTGGATAAGATCACAGAATATGTGGGTCAGACCTTGTTTGTCGTCGTTGCAACCAGTCATCGCGCTGCCAAAAAAGCCACGCTCAAAGCAGTGATAGAGTATGAAGTATTACCAGCGATACTGACTATTGAAGATGCATTAAATCAAGAACAGTTTGTACGTCCCAGTCATTTTATGACGCGTGGTGATGCTCCCGCTGCGCTTGAATCGGCTACTACTCGCATCTCAGGCCATATTCATATGTTGGGGCAAGAGCATTTTTATCTCGAAGGTCAGGTCTCATACGTCGTACCTTGTGATGATGGTGGCCTCGAAGTCTATACCTCATCGCAGCATCCCAGTGAAGTACAGCAGCTCGTCGCCGAAGTGATTGACCTGCCTTTTCATGCGGTAACGACAGTCGTACGTAGAATGGGCGGTGGGTTTGGTGGTAAAGAGACGCAAGCTGCTGCATGGGCATGTCTGTGTGGCATTGTTGCTAAACGCCATAATGTGCCAGTAAGTATGCGTTTAGATCGCCAAGATGACATGGTGGTGACAGGTAAGCGTCATGAGTTCGCTAACCGATATGATGTTGGTGTCAATGACGAGGGTCAAGTTCTCGGTGTTGATATGCAATTAGCAGGACTGTGTGGTTATTCACCTGATTTGTCCGATGCTATCGTCGATCGTGCGATGTTTCATTGTGATAATGCCTACTACTATCCAGCGGCACAGATAGCAGGTCATCGTTGTAAGACGCATACTGTATCTAATACGGCTTATCGGGGTTTTGGTGGTCCGCAGGGTCTATTAACGGCTGAGTATATGATGGACCATATCGCTTATACGTTGGGCAAAGACCCACTGCAAGTACGTTTGGCGAACTTATACAAAGACGGTCAAAGCACCCATTATGGGCAGCCGATTGAGCATTTTGATTTAGCCACAATTATGCAGACGCTAGCCGATGATAATGAATACGATAAACGCCGCCAGCAGATAACAGAGGCCAACCAAAAGGCTGTAGTAGAGGGCAGTGATAAGCGCCTAGGTCTGGCATTGACGCCTGTTAAATTCGGTATCTCGTTTACCGTACAGCATTTGAATCAAGCAGGTGCATTGGTACATATTTATACAGATGGCAGTATCCAGATTAATCACGGTGGTACTGAAATGGGGCAAGGGTTATATGTAAAAATTGCCCAAATTGTCGCTAATGAATTTGATGTAGATTTGGATACTGTAAAAGTAACGGCCACACGTACAGACAAAGTGCCGAATACGTCGCCCACAGCGGCTTCATCGGGTACGGATATCAATGGTAAAGCGGCACAAAATGCTTGTATTACCATTAAAGAGCGCTTGGTTGAGTTTGCCGCTGAGCATTTTGAAGTCGTTGCAGAAAGCATTCAGTTTGAGAATAATCATGTCTATATTGCCGATAAAGCCACGCTTACTTTTGCTGAATTAACATTGCTGGCTTACCAGCATCGTATTAGTTTGTCTTCGACTGGCTATTATAAAACGCCAAAGATTTTTTATGATCGATCAAAAGCATGGGGTCGTCCGTTCTTTTACTTTGCACTGGGTGCATCGTGTTCAGAAGTCGAGATTGATATTTTAACGGGTGAGTATAAGGTACTGCGCTGCGATATCTTGCATGATGTTGGACAATCTATTAATCCAGATATTGATATTGGTCAGATTGAAGGTGGCTTCGTTCAAGGTATGGGTTGGCTAACGGCAGAAGAGTTGATTTGGGATAAGACAGGCAAACTTGCTTCCAATAGCGCGGCGAATTATAAGATTCCAACGGCTCATGACTTACCAAAGCAGTGGAGCGTGAAACTGTTCGATCGTAAGAATGAAGAGCAGACTATTTATAACTCTAAAGCAGTGGGCGAGCCACCATTTATGTTGGCCGCCAGCGTCTGGTGTGCGATTAACAATGCGGTCGCAAGCTTGGGGGATTATAAGAAAAATCCAGAGTTGACCATGCCAGCGACGCCAGAGGCCGTATTGAAAGCTGTGATGCGTATGCAAGGTCAAGCGTGGGAGATTGCTGATAAAGTAGATGTTGACACTATTGAGAGCTTAACGTCAGCTGATGATAATTACGGTATTGATGATGATCGAGTCTTACCGCAGCAAGTATCTCATGGCAAAAATATCAATCCGACAGAGACTGAAGGTCAGCTATTCGACGATCAGCCCGAGGCGATAAAAGATCCAAATGTATCAACGGCTAGAGGTCCTGCGCACGGTGAGTAATATATCGGCGCCACAAACACCAGTATCACAAATATCCGAGCCACACTTATCTGAGCCACAAATGTTATCGTGTTCAGCTGTACACTCGATGCCTTTGATATCCTCGATGCGTTGGTATGATGGACTGGCAGAATATCAGCAGCGTGGTATCGCACATGTTTTGGCCACTGTCGTTGCTGTTAATGGTTCAGCACCTCGAGAGTTACAGTCTAAAATGATTGTAACGCTTGATGATTGCTGTGACACGTTGGGCGGCGGTAGTCTCGAGCATGATGTGACGATAACTGCTAGGAAACTGCTTAAAGGTGAGCCAGATACAGATGACTCAAAAGGCTCTAAACCATCAAGAGAAGGTAAGTCTGAAAAAGCCAAAGCAGTACGCCGTGACGCTGTTTATACCAAACATTACCCATTGGGTGCCAAGTTAGCGCAGTGCTGCGGTGGTAGTGTCACCGTCATGTTTGAGTGCTTTAATGTGATGCCGCCCATGTCGTTATTGGTTTTTGGAGCAGGGCATGTCGCAGCGGCATTAATGACCATACTTGCCGATTTACCTTGTCAGGTCGATTGGGTGGATAGCCGCGCTGAGATGTTCGAGCGTTATGTGACGCAGGATGCTAATGCTATAGATGACCAAGTCACTTATCAATTGCCTGCGCATATTCGTCCACATATCGAAGAAGATCCTGTGGACTTTGTACGCCCATTCATTGCAAACAGCCGCCGGAATGCAGCTGCCAACAAAGGGTCTCAGCACTTTATATTAGTCATGACTCATGATCATAGTCTTGATTTTGACTTGGTGCGTGCTGCATTGGATGCTTCTCTAGATATAAATGCCGATGCTCATGAGGCCACTACCGACGATAGCGCATTACAATCTATGCCTTATCTAGGCTGTATCAGCTCAAAAACCAAAGAAAATCGTTTTAGAACTCGTTTGCTTCAGCGCGGCTATAGTGAGCAAGCGATTGCCAAGCTAACCATGCCAATAGGACTTGAGATTGGTGGCAAAGAGCCTATGGCCGTTGCGGTATCTATCGCTGCTCAAGTTTTACAGCTTTATCATCGTGCATAAATGTCATAGGTCATAACTGATATTGACCCATAAACTTTGCATTACTGTTCAACTTTACGGTTTAACTTTTTATTACTCAGACATTACTTTCGTTTTTTATCTTTGTACGCCATAACGATATATAGGCTGCACTCAGTCACTTTGTGTTCAAAATATGCTCGTCATGCTTGAGTGTTTAACACGGCCTAATCTTGTGCCAAAGTGCTGATCCATTAATGTGAGATTTTTTATGGCTATACATATTTATCAAGCTCAATTACTGCATTATCTTACCGAAGATGACCTTGCTATCCGATCAAAAGAATTGGAGGCTGCGGCAAAAGATTCAGACAATGCCCAGTATCTCAATACCATAGAGCTGGATAGCAGTACCTCACTATTACCTGTCATCGCAGGCGTGAACGTTTATCCTGAGTATATTGCAGACGGTGCACTCGTAGTCGATGATGCAACAGGTCTAGTTGTGGATTATGGTGATTGTGCCTCAATGATATCGCAGTATGGCAATGAGAGCGAGCAAGAGAGTAAAGTATCAGTACAGATTCATAACTGTAAACACAATCTAATCATGCCAGGTTTTATCGATACTCATGTGCATTACCCGCAGATAGATATGATTGCTGCTTTTGGAGAGCAGTTACTCGATTGGCTCAATAATTATACTTTTGTCACCGAGGCAAATTTTGGTAATCCAAAAGTTGCCCATGATACTGCCCGATTCTTTTTAAACCAGTTATTGGCCAACGGTACGACGAGTGCATTGGTGTTTTCGACCAGTCATCCGCAATCGGTAGAGGCTTTTTTTACTGAAAGTATTCGACTGAACACACGCATGATTACTGGTAATGTGCTGATGGATCAGAATGCCCCTGAGAATCTGTGTGTGCCCACTGAGCAAGGCATCCGAGATACGCAAAATATCATCGATAAATGGCATGAGCATGGACGTCAACATGTGGCCATCACTCCAAGGTTTGCGATTACATCGACGCCAAAACAATTACAAATGACGGGTGAGCTATACCGCAGTTATGATAGTGTTTATTTGCAAACACATCTGGCCGAAAACCTTGATGAAGTGGCTTTTGTACGTGAGCTTTATCCCAATCACAAAGGCTATTTGGATGTTTATCATGATATGGGCTTACTGGGCAGACGAACCACACTGGCACATGGTATTTACCTTGAAACCTCAGAGTATGAAGTGTTACGTGATACGGGTACTCAAATAGCACACTGTCCAACCTCCAATTTATTTTTGGGTAGTGGGCTGTTCGATTTGTCCAAAACCTTGAGTTATACCGGCGTGAGTATCGCGACTGATGTGGGGGCGGGTACTAGCTTATCGATGCTGACGACTTTATCAGAGGCTTATAAGGTTCAGCAATTACAGAAAAAATCACTATCAGCCCATCAAGGGTTGTATCAGATTACGTTGGGTAATGCGCAGTCGTTATTGTTGGATGATAAAATTGGCAATTTCATGCCAAACAAAGAAGCTGATTTTGTCGTGATAAATATGGGCGGTACGGAGTTGCTTGAGCGTCGTATGACACAGACCAAGTCACTTGAAGAGCAGTTGTTTGTGTTGATGATGCTAGGCGATGATAGAGTGATTGAGCAGACCGTTATCGCTGGCGTGAGTCGTTATAAAAGATCTACGACTTTATAGGATAAGTGTTTGTAGAATAAGTGATAAAAATATGGTTTGTTTAACACAGTATAGCGCTTCAAACGACAGCGTTTAAGTGTCCATATTCGAATGGCTTTTATTCGAAGGGCTCTTATTTTAATAGCCTTTATTTGAATGGCACCCAGTGTCTATTTTACTAAAGTTACTCTGTAAATAGACACTGAGCATGTTTCGCTATGAAGCCTGTTTAAGCTTTAGTTAAATACCAGCATTAGCACATTATTCAGGATAATTAATCCAAACCCAGCCGTTTTCTAACCATTCACTCAATTCATCTGGTTCAATATCCGTGACATCTTGCTTTGTTAAATGCTCGCCACTGGCCAAGCGTATCAACACCGTCGTTGACGCATCATCTAGCCCATCAATACGTTGACCGTTCGCATATAGTAGGATGCCATCATCAGTGTGGCTGTAGATCAAGCGGTTGTTATAGTCAGCTTGCAGTGTTGCGCCTTCAGCCAAAGCTTGCATCAGCTCGTCTGTATCCAAAGTTTCTTCTGGTACGAGTGCATCATATTGACGCTTGCTAACCACTTCAGACACTGCTTGGCGAATCATGTCATCACCACGATCAGATTGTAGCATTTGCAATAACTGGTTTTTGATCGCTTGGATACTGTCAGCTTGTAGCTCACCTGATGCCTGTAGCGCTTGTGGCAGTAGCATCGGTATAAATAAATCGCTGTCGTTGGTTGCGATATCAGCCATATTATCGATGATTTGCATCAAGTTTGGGCGACGGCAGCCAAAAGAAAACGTCAAACAGTCATCTTGTGCAACGCCAAAGTGCGATAATTTAGGTGGTACGTACAGCACATCGCCAGCTTCTAATATCTCATCAAATATAATCTCGCCCATATCGTCAAAAAGCCTGATTGGCTCATCGGCGACGAACTCTGTACCTTTATCACAGAATTTGCCTAGCTGCCAACGGCGGTGACCGTAACCTTGTGCCAAAAATACATCGTAATCATCATAGTGTTTGCCCACTGAGCCGCCTTTTGGCGCATACGAGACCATAATATCATCGCGCTGCCACTGAGGTATAAAGTCAAAAGCTTGCCACAGTTGACCAAGCTCAGGAGACCATTGCTCTAGATTCTGTACGAGTGCCGTCCATTGCTCAGGTAAGTTATCAAAATCAGCTTCAGTCAACGGGCTTTTTTTAAGTTGCCACTGTGCTTGTCCTTCGGTCTTGGTCGCAGACTGGGTCAGTAGGCGTGCTGAGGCTTCTTCTTCTAGTGCTAGGCCTAGCATGTCATCAGGTTCAAACATGCCAATAAGTTGTGGCAAGCCTTGCTTAATAAGGAGCGGTTTTTTTTGCCAGTATTCTGCTAGGAACTGTTCAGCAGTGATAGAGGCTGGCAAGCATAGAGGTGTAGAGGTCATGAGTAAATCCGTGTCTTTGGGTAGGTATAAGATTAATAATGAGGATTGCTTTATAGGAGGGGTTTAATAGTTTATGATTATCACCTATCTAATAGCGAGTATAATACTTGCTATCGGAGCCTCTCATTAATCGTAGGAAATTTATGAAAAAGTTACATTTTATTGTCATTATCGCCAGTGTGTTCTTATTGCAAGGCTGTATACATAAGCTTGTGACTGTCCCTGCTAAGATTGCTTATAAAACTACTAAAGGCGTGGTAAAAGGTACGGTCGCAGTGGGTAAAGCCATCATACCGGGCGATAGTGATGACGACAAAAAAGATGATTAGTTTATTATTCGGCTGTTATTTTCGGCTACTTGATCATGTTGATCATAGCCCTATCGTAACGAATTTGAAATAGAGTAATCACCGCAGCAATTAGCCCACCGAGTAGTGCTAATGCCATGTCTTTGTGGGCATCCCAAACATCACCTTGCTGACCATTATAAGCTTCTGCTGCTTCTGGCGATAAGGTGGTTGCAATTCCCCATTCTAATAGCTCATAGAGCAAACTTGACGACATATTAATCATAAGTGCAATCGCTATCAAAAGTTTGATGGATGATATCTTAAAGATAAATTTTGAGCTCTCAACCATCCCATAGAACAGCAAAAGCCCATAGCTAAAATGTACGAGCCTGTCATACATATTCCGCTGCCAACCAAAAAAATCGTTTAAGCTGGCGCCAAATATGAGCTGTGTCCAATCATCATAGGGCACATATGAGTATAGATAACGTGCACCGATAATATGAATGAATAGAAATATTGAAGCGAGAATATAGGAGCGTGACCTAATATGCCAATAACGATAGGCTAGCAGCATAAACCCTAAAAAAATCAAGGTACCCAACTGATGTAGTAGGTAGCTTGACCATTCTAGAGGCTCAATACTTGCCAGCACCATTACAATGAATACCGCAATGGTACTGACAACCACAGATTTAAAATGTCGCTGCATTTTGCCCGCTTATTTTTTGCTAGCTGTTAATAGCAGTCAATTAAAGCTTGGCAATCCAATCTTTAATGGTAAGGGCTTGCTCAGTGGCATTACCAATATAAGTGGCTGGTGTCATGTCACGTAGGCGTGCTTTATCAGCGTCGCTAACAGCAGACAACTCATCACTTTCGACAAACGTTAGTATGGCTTCGCGAGTCATGGCGTTACCACGGGTCAATGCTTTAAGCTTTTCATATGGGTTTTCCACACGGTAGCGACGCATCACGGTTTGAATCGGCTCAGCCAATACTTCTTGTGCATTGTTCAAATCGTCATTCAAACGCTGCGCATTCAATTCAAGCTTACCAACGCCTTTTAAGCAAGCGTCAAAAGCGATCATGCTTTGTGCCAGACCAACACCGATGTTACGCAATACGGTTGAATCTGATAAGTCACGTTGCATACGTGAGATAGGCAGTTTTTCGCCCAAATGTGCCAACATAGCATTCGCAACGCCCAAGTTACCTTCTGAGTTTTCAAAATCAATTGGGTTGACTTTATGCGGCATGGTAGAAGAACCCACTTCGCCGTCTTTTAGACGCTGTTTGAAATAGCCTAAGCTGATATATTGCCAAATATCACGGTTAAAATCGATCAAGATAGTATTGAAGCGTTTGACGGCATCAAATAGCTCAGCGATATAATCATGTGGCTCAATCTGAGTGGTGTAAGGGTTAAACGTTAGCTCAAGACGCTCACCGATGAAGGTTTCGGCATGTGATTGCCAGTCTACATCAGGATAGGCTGAAAAATGAGCGTTATAGTTACCAACCGCGCCATTGATTTTACCCAATAGCTCAACTTGACCGATTTGTTTGATTTGGCGGGCTAGGCGATAGGCTACGTTTGCCATTTCTTTACCAAGGGTCGTTGGGCTAGCGGTCTGGCCATGTGTACGCGACAACATAGGCTGCTCGGCGTGAGTAATGGCCAAATCAACGATGCTATCAGTCACTTGCTGCATTTTAGCAACCACGATCTCGCGGCTGTCTTTGAGCATCAAGGCGTATGACAAGTTGTTGATGTCTTCACTGGTACAAGCAAAGTGAATGAACTCTAGCGAATCAATGAGTGCGTCCTGACCACGGAATTTGTCTTTGATGAAGTATTCAACTGCTTTTACATCGTGATTGGTCGTGGCTTCGATATCTTTGATAGCTTGCGCATCGGCTTCACTAAAATCATCAACGATAGCATTTAAGAAAGCATTCGTTGCTTCATCAAATGCTGCCAATTCGCCGATAGCGCTATTATCAGCCAATGACTGCAACCAGCGAATCTCAACGGTGACGCGAGCTTTGATCAGACCGAATTCAGATAAATAAGGACGTAAACTGTCGGCTTTAGACGCATAGCGACCGTCGATTGGAGAAAGGGCTGTCAAGGCAGAAAAAGAGGTGGTCATAGATATCCTTTAGCTTAGTCAGTGATTGTAGTGAAATAAATCGTTTTAAGTACAACAGTAAAAATAATTTAATAATGGTGTCGCGGTTCTCGAAAGTAACGCTGTAATTCTTTTAGAAGCCGCATGGCGCATCAATTGAAGCAATCACGCCGCCACCTAGACAAACTTCATTGATATAAAATACGGCTGACTGACCTGGAGTGACGGCACGTTGTGGCTCGTAAAACACCACACGAACATCGTTTCCGTCAGCACTTGTTGCAAATACACGACACGCTTGATCTGGCTGGCGATAGCGTGCTTTTGCCATACAGAGTAGGCCCTCTGTGGTAAACACTTCCGCAGGTGGCAGGCCGTCGACCCAATCCATTTTATAAGCCGTCAGCTCATTACTGAGCATCATTGGATGTTCGTGACCTTGACCGACAATCAAACGGTTTTTGTCTAGGTCTTTTGCCAATACAAACCAAGGCTCTTCAGGACGATCTTTGACACCGCCAATACCAATACCGCCACGTTGGCCTAAGGTGTAATACATCAGGCCATCATGAGTGCCGATGGTATGTCCATCGTCGGTCACGATATCGCCTTTTTGGGCAGGTAAGTATTGCTGTAAAAAGTCCTTGAAACGGCGCTCGCCAATGAAGCAAATACCAGTAGAGTCTTTCTTTTTAGCTGTCGCTAAATCATGCTCTTCTGCAATCTGGCGCACGACAGGTTTTTCGAGCTCACCGACTGGGAACAATGTCTTGGCAATTTTATCGCCGCCGACAGCATGTAAGAAGTAGCTTTGATCTTTGTTATTATCCAAGCCACGTAAGAGCTGAGCAACTTCATCCCCATCGGCATTGGTATAATTTACACTGCGTCGCGTATAGTGACCAGTAGCGATGTAATCAGCACCAAGGGTCAAGGCATAGTCTAAGAATGCTTTGAACTTGATTTCTTTGTTGCATAAAATATCAGGGTTTGGGGTGCGACCGGCTTTATATTCCGCTAAAAAGTGCTCAAAAACACGATCCCAGTATTCCATCGCAAAATTGGCCGTGTGCAGCTTCATGCCGATTTTGTCACACACGGCTTGCGCGTCTGCCAAATCATCCATCGCCGTACAGTATTCCGTACCGTCATCTTCTTCCCAGTTCTTCATAAACAGGCCTTCTACCTTAAACCCTGCTTGTTGGAGTAGGACGGCAGACACAGAAGAATCAACACCACCTGACATACCGACAATCACATGCTTGGTGCTAGGATTATCAATATCGGCAAGCGTCAAAGTACGCTGGGCGCTGAAAGAATCAGAAACGGGTGTGCTTGATGTATTTGGGATGGCTGACATAAGACGGCTCAACTATTTATACCTTAATTCAAAATTTGATATGACCATATAAGCTGGTGCTGCTTACTAAAGTTACTAGATTTAGTAAGTTGACCACATTGACACTGTCATCTCATCTTTCAGATTTGGTATTATGATAAAATAAGCGTCATATTATACCAGTTAATTGAAACGGGTGGCGACCTATGGCATCTTACTGCTCGTAAAACTGCTTTGAAAATTCAGATAGTAGTTTTAAATTATTTTAATCGCCTTTATTTTATTTGGAATACTAATGATAAAAATTGGACAAGGTATCGATGTTCATGCTTTCCATAATAATGGTCAGCAGCAGCAATATGTCATATTAGCAGGCGTGCCCATTGAGCATACTCACAGTTTGCTTGCACATTCTGACGGTGATGTGGTGTTACATGCGCTCGCTGATGCACTGCTTGGCGCATTGGCGCTTGGTGATATCGGTCAGCATTTCCCTGATACCGATGCGGCACATGCAGGTTTAGATTCGCGAGTCTTGTTACGCTACGTCTATGGCAAAGTACAAGAGGCAGGATATCGGTTAGGCAATGCGGATATTACTGTGATGTGCGAACGTCCAAAGCTGGCGCCGCACAGTCAGGCAATGCGTGAAAATATCGCCAGTGATTTGCAAACGGATATTAGCAATATCAGTGTGAAAGCCACCACGACTGAAAAGTTAGGCTTTACAGGTCGTCAAGAGGGCATCATGGCCAATGCCGTGGTATTATTAGTGCCTCATAGAGTTGATGTTTAACCGATATATAATCATACTTGTAATATCGTGTTGATTGCCCCATGTATCAGCCGTCTCTTTACTCAATTATTTTGTAATATTAATCACTGTTTTCAATGAACCGCTTTATCAATAGGAGCTTTTATGACTGAGCAAACCCCAAACACTGCTGCAAACGACGTTGAACAATTGATCCGTGATCAAATCCGTGACAATAAAGTTATTATTTATATGAAAGGCACACCGCAGTTTCCACAATGTGGCTTTTCTGCTAAATCGATTGAAGTTCTTACTCAGATCGGTCGCCCATTTGCCTTTGTAAATATTTTAGAAAACCCAGAAATTCGTGCAACTTTACCAAAAGTGGCGAATTGGCCGACGTTTCCACAATTATGGATCGACGGTGAGTTGATGGGCGGATCAGACATCATCTTGCAGATGTATCAATCAGGTGAGCTAAAGCCATTGGTTGAAGCAAACAGCCCAGCTGCTTAATGCTAAAAACACTTATCTAAGCTTTTTTATTATCAAGCTGGTAAGTTATTAACAATAAAAGCTCGAGTCAGTCCTTAATTGGTCGCTCGGGCTTTTATTGTTTTTGTCAGTCTTGCCCCCATATATGGCTCAACAGCAAATATTATAAAAACATAAATAGTGAGAGAATATTATGAGCAATCAACCAACAGAACAACAATTGGCTGAACCGGTATCTGCTGAGCAAGCAGCAATAGAGAAACGCCGCGAGCATTTAAAAAATGAATCGACACGTATCATCGAAATTGCCAGTAGTGAGTCCAACTCAGCACTGAAATGTATCCATCAGCTTAGTGTGGCAGGCGGCGCGACAGAAGCGACGTATGTTGCTATCGAACAGCGCATTGTCGCCGATCAAGATACGGCAGGTGCTTATCATTTGGCGTTACTGGCTCAAAACACACCAGATCTACCAATTGACGCGCGCCAGCTGATTGAGTTGGTGGCCAATAAAGGTGATAACCAACAGCGCTTGGCATTGCTTAAAAACTTACTATTACCGCCTGTTGAACTGATTAAAGAGCAGATTTTAGCCAGTGATGACGGCGATGCGATTGGTCAAATGAATGCGTATCTGCAGATCAATCCAGAAGGCTATGGTAGCCATCATATGCTGTCTAGTGGTCAATTCGATCAGATCGTACCGCTGAGCCCTGGGAAATAATTTTTATAGTAGACCTTAATATGAATAGTTTTTGCTATGACGTTTTTTAAGCATCAAAAAATTGTTATAATGATAGGTTATCTACCCAATTACCAACGACTTATCTGAGTCGTTGTCTTTTTTATAAATTCGACTGACGTTTATTTGCCGATTGCCATACTATTTTATAATCACACGGTTTGATAATAAAATAGGGTAATCGGCAGCGTTATGAGTCAAGTGAGGCACACATGCAATACCCAAAACATTACGACGTGATAGTAATCGGTGGCGGTCATGCTGGCACAGAAGCTGCTTTGGCGGCCGCACGTATGGGCGCGCAGACCTTGCTGTTGACGCATAACATTGAGACACTCGGACAGATGAGCTGTAATCCTGCGATTGGTGGTATCGGTAAATCACATCTGGTGCGTGAGATTGATGCATTAGGTGGTGCGATGGCGCTAGCAACAGACAAAGCTGGTATCCAGTTTCGCGTGCTAAACAGCCGTAAAGGTGCTGCCGTTCGTGCCACACGTGCGCAAGCGGATCGTATTCTTTATAAAGCCTCTATCCGTCATACGCTAGAAAACCAGCCAAACCTTGATCTATTTCAGCAAGCCGCTGATGATATCTTGGTAGAGAATGGTCGTGCAACGGCAGTGGTTACCTCTACTGGTATTATCTTTAAGACTGAAACAGTGGTACTGACTTCAGGGACTTTCTTGGGTGGTGTGATTCATATCGGCCTAGAGAATTCCAAAGGTGGACGTGCAGGGGATCAGCCGTCTATCAAGTTGGCAGATCGTTTGCGTGAGCTTAAGCTACCAGTCGGTCGTCTAAAGACAGGTACACCAGCACGTATTGATGCGCGTAGCGTTGACTTTAGTGTGATGACCGTACAGCCGGGTGACACACCGTTACCAGTCATGAGCTATATGGGTGACGTCTCTATGCATCCAGAGCAGGTCAACTGCTATATCACGCATACCAATGCGCGTACTCATGACATTATCCGTGAGAATTTAGATCGTTCGCCGATGTTCTCTGGCAAAATCGAAGGCGTGGGTCCACGTTATTGCCCATCTATTGAAGACAAGATCCATCGCTTTGCAGACAAAGACAGCCATCAGATATTTATTGAGCCAGAAGGTCTAACCACGCATGAGCTCTATCCAAATGGTATCTCAACCAGCTTGCCATTTGATGTGCAGTTAGAGTTTATTCATAGTATGAAAGGGTTAGAGAACGCGCACATTACCCGTCCAGGTTATGCTATTGAGTATGATTACTTTGATCCACAAAACCTAAAACCAACGCTCGAAACCAAATCTATTGATGGCTTGTACTTTGCCGGTCAGATCAATGGTACGACAGGTTATGAAGAAGCGGGCGTACAGGGTTTATTGGCAGGTACAAACGCCGCATTGGTGACCACTAATAATAGTGAATTTGACGTGTGGACACCGCGCCGTGATGAAGCGTATCTTGGCGTGTTGGTTGACGATTTGATTACCCATGGTACGACTGAGCCGTATCGTATGTTCACGAGCCGCGCAGAGTATCGTCTATTGTTACGTGAAGACAATGCGGATCAACGCTTGACTGAAACGGGTCGCAAGCTTGGCTTGGTTGACGATGTGCGTTGGCAGGCTTATCAAGAAAAAATGGAAGCGATTACGACAGAGACTTCACGCCTAAAAGACATGTGGGCAACCCCTGCTAATGCGCTAGGCAAAAAAGTGACAGAGCAAACAGGAGAGGTGCTTAGCAAAGAAGCGACAGCCTTTGATTTGCTCAAGCGTCCGCAGATACATTTTGCTGATATCGCTGCTATTACTGATTCGCAGGTCGATACACAAGTGGGCGAGCAGATAGAGATTTCTGTCAAATATGCAGGCTATATCGATCGCCAGCAAGAAGACATCGATCAAATGAAACGTCTCGAAAATACCGCACTACCGATGGACTTTGACTATAGTGTCGTATCTGGATTATCAAATGAGATTGTGCAAAAACTCACGCAAGTCCGTCCTTCGACTTTAGCCCAAGCCGGACGAGTGAGTGGTGTTACGCCTGCTGCCATTCAACTGTTAGCCATGACGGTTAAAAAACAGAAAAAAGCGAAGGCTGCGCTAGATTCATAATAGCCGTATTAATTTTTGATGACAGCCTAACAAAGCCTTTCATAACAAAGTACTTACAATAAGCAAAAGCCCGTAACGACATCTCGTTACGGGCTTTTGTTTGTTAGGATTACAGTTGGTTTCGAAAGAAAGGAGCATGTAACCTTGTCTTACTTGCTACTTTGTCTCTATACTAGGTCAGAAACTTTCTCATTACTTGTTAATTTATCTCGCTGATGTCCATATTATGATGGGCTTGTCATCGAACTGAGCCTATTTATGATTGATGCTATTGTATTTGCTATTACTATCGTCTTACCCAACCTTGCCTTAATGTGGTTGGGTTTTTTTATGCAAAGGCGTGGCGAAGCGAGTAAGACGTTTATCGATCAAGCCTCTAGTTTTGTCTTTAATTACTGCTTACCTTGCCTGCTGTTTTTCAGTGTGGTCGACAGTGATGTCGATTATGCCAAGCAAATCACATTGATTATCGCTGGTATCTTAGTGACGTTCCTCTTATTTATTGGAGCAGAAGTCTACGCCAAGTATTTTGTGAGCAAACCTGCTGACCAAGGCGTATTTGTGCAAGGTGTGTTCCGTAGCAATATGGCGATTATAGGGTTAGCCACGGTTGCCAATGCCTACGGAGAGCGAGGTTTGAGTATCGGGGCCGTCTACATGGGAGTCGTCACGATATTGTTTAATATCTTAGCCGTGATTACCCTCAGCCGTGTGTCTAAAAGTGTAAATGATACGTGGTCCAGTCGCAGTATTATGATAGTCAAAAAACTATTGACCAATCCGCTGATTCTAGCTTTGGTCAGTGCTTTTGTTTATAAAGCGCTGCCATTGCCGCCTATTACTGGCGTCATTCATACGACCGGTGATTTATTGGCAGCAGTGGCCTTGCCATTAGCACTTATTTGCGCAGGTGCGAGCATCGACATGAAGTCCATGTTACATCCATCAGGACTGTCTATGCAGGCCAGTATAGGACGTATCGTCATTGCGCCAATCGTTGCTATCGCCATTGGCTTGGCATTTGGTCTATCTAGCGTACACATGGGCGTGCTGTTTTTGATGGTGGCATCCCCAACCGCCGCGGCCAGTTACGTGATGGCAAAAGCGATGGGTGGCAATGACATACTCGCGGCCAATATTCTAGCGTTTACCACCGTCGTTGGTATGTTTGGCATGGCAATTGGCGCGGCAACTTTACGCGGATTGGGTATGATGTAAGCTCTGTTTTGGGGCTATAAGATGACACACGAGTTAAATAATAAATTCATAAGTAGGAGCACTAAAAGTGCAATTGTTAAATAAAGAAGTCGTGACGGAACACCTTAATATGCAGGCAGCCATTGATGCAATTGAGACATTGTTACATCAGCAAGCAGCACATCCTAATTGGATTAAATCCCCTGAGCGTTTGGTGATAAGTACCTTTACTGATTCTGATAGTCATCGTTCAGGATCACATCTATCTATGCCAGCCACGATGTATGATGGTGAGAACGAATACACGGTCGTAAAGTTAGTGACTATCTGTCCTGATAATCCCAGTCGTGATATGCCAACGACCACAGCTATTGTTACCGTATCAAATAACGATACTGGCGCTATACTAGCAGTTATGGACGGCATCTATATTACGCAGGTACGTACCGCCGCATTGTCAGGTATCGCGACCAAGTATATGGCAAAAGCCGATTGCCATAGTGTCGCAGTGGTTGGTTGTGGCGGTATGGCCTATGAGCAATTGCATGCGGTGCTAACGGTACGTCCAGAGATTAAAACGGTGTATTTATGGAATAGAAATCATGAAGGAGCGCAGCAGTTTAAAACGCGTTTTGCCCGTGATTATGCCCAATGGAATGTAGACATTCAGGTCTGTGAAGCGTTAGACGATGCCGTCCGTGATGCCGATATTATTAACGTAGCAACCCGAGCCACTAAAGGTTTATTTAGTATTGATCAAATCAAATCTGAAGTACATATCAATGCAGTCGGGGCCTATCAGCCTTCGATGAAAGAGATAAGTAATGATGTGATTGCCAATAGTAAGATGGTCATCGTGGATGATTTGGCTGGCAGCCATCACGAAGCGGGTGACTTAATTCAGGCGCATGACAGCGATGACTGTACGTGGGTATGGGATGACCTGAGCGGTGATTTGCAAGCGCTAGTCACAGCAGCATTAAAACAAGAAAGTGTTAAGAGCGATAAAGGTATTACGCTATTTAAATCGGTCGGTGCAGCCAGTTTCGATGCGGCAGTTGCATTATATGTGGCAAAACAAGCCCAACAACAGAGTCTAGGTTCTTCAGTAGATTGGTAAAACTGCTTATCATTTAAAATGATAAATGATGATTCGCGAAATTAAAAAAGCCTCCTTTTCAAATAAGAGAAGGAGGCTTTTTTTATGAATTCAAATTGTCTTTATTGCGTTTGTCTTCTCTACGCTGTTTGCGTTTTGGGCTAGTGCGGTACGTCAAATAACCGCCAACGACCATCACAGCAAGGAACGCGACAATGTACAAAAATATCGATGAACCAATCAAAGTAGAAGTTTCCATAGCACTTGTCTTATTAGGGTTTATCAATAATTATGCAATTGTCCTATATCATTGTAAAGTAAACAAATTTAGCTCAGATGTAAGTTCAAGTGAACGCAAACGAGCTGCCTGATCGTAGATGTTGGCAGTCACAATCAGCTCATCTGGCTCATATTGTGCGAGAAATGCAGCAAGTTTTGGTTTGACGGTTTCGACAGAGCCGATGAACGATACTGACAATGCATTATCTACCATCATTTTTTCTGCTTGACTCCAGATGCTATCCATATCGTGAGTAGGCTTTGGCATTTGACCTGTTTCACCACGGCGCAAGCGTACAAAGCTTTGCTGCGCTGAGGTAAAGTGATACTGTGCAGTCGCATCATCATCTGCCAGTAACAAGTTCGCGGCTAGCATGACATAAGGCTTGTCTAAATAAGCGGATGGCTTGAACTGCTCACGATAAGCGGTAATCGCTTGCTCAAGCATTTGCGGGGCAAAGTGAGAGGCAAATACATAAGGCAGCCCAAAATGTGCAGCTAGCGTCGCACCAAAGAGAGACGAGCCTAATATCCAAATAGGAATGTTTGATTTTGCTCCTGGGAACGCTTGCACAGCACTGCCATCTGTATCATTGCCTAAAAAGTACATCAGCTCTTGTACGTCTTGCGGGAAGCGCTCCGCATCTTTCATTTGTCTGCGTAACGCCTGAAAAGTCGCACCATCAGTACCGGGTGCACGGCCCAGACCTAAGTCTACACGATCGCCATACAATGCTTGCAAAGTGCCGAATTGCTCAGCAATGACGAGCGGCGCATGGTTGGGTAGCATGACACCGCCTGCACCGATACGTATACGCTTGGTTTGACTGCCAATATGAGCCAATAGTACTGAAGTTGCTGCACTAGCAATACCGGGCATGTTGTGATGCTCGGCCATCCAGTAGCGGTTTAGACCGAATTTTTCTGCTTGCTGTGCAGTGTCAACGGTCTGGGCAATACCTTCAGCGATAGTTTTGCCTTGAGGTACGGGTGCGAGGTCTAAAAAAGATAAGGGAATGGTTTTACTCATAAATCACCTGTTTGGTCAGTTTAAAAGCATACATCGTTTTTCTGACAGTCTTATAGGCTGCTTATAAAAAACGTTGAGTGCTTGACCTTTAACATGATGGGGCAGTTCTACTGAATATAAAGGTCAGAGATGGAGACGATAACAAATATTAATAATGTGATGTGAATACAATAGGAGAAGATTGAGAGTAAGTTTCTAACAGAAATGGCAGTATGAAAAGCAAACCGCACCCTTATCTAGTGACGAGGGTGCGGTTGAATTTTGTATGGATAGAAATGTTAGCCAATTTGTCTTTTGAATTTAAAAGGCTTTTTAGCTAAGGTAGCTTTTAACTAAATTGCTTTTGGCATAATTCCATAAAAGCACGTCCATATTGGCGAATTTCGGCATCGTCACGTACTGCCATCCAACTGGTAAAGCGACCAAAATGATCGACTGGAATCGCGGTCAAGTTCTGATAATGACTCGGCTCAAACGCCATCTCGGCGATAATACCAATGCCTAAACCAAGACCGACATACGTGCTAATAACATCAGCATCAAGTGCTGCTAGCACGATATCTGGCTCTAATCCTGCCTCGTCGAAAGTCTTATCAATCGCGCCGCGCCCTGTAAAGCCGCCGTGATAAGTGACTATCGGATAGCTAGCCAGAGTCGGTAAATCAATAGACTCTTTATTGGCAAGTTCATGGTCGCTTGGTACGATGACCCGATGCGTCCAATCATAATAGCGATAACAGCGTAGATAGTTATTGTGCAGCAAAGACTCGGTTGCGATACCAATATCGGCTTGACCACGAATGACCATTTGGGCGATGGTCTCTGGATCTGCCTGCTGTAGGATTAGATTGACCTTAGGAAAACGCTCTTTAAACTCTTTTACCACTTGCGGCAATACATAGCGAGCCTGCGTGTGAGTGGTGGCAATAGTCAACGTGCCGATATTTGGGTTATTAAAATCAAGACTAAGATTTTCAATGGTACGAATTTCAGCGAAGATAGACTCAATGTGAGGCATGAGCGCTGTGCCCATGGTCGTAAGACCTGTCAGGCGTTTGCCTTGACGCACAAAAACCTCGGTCTTTAGCTGGTTTTCAAGCGCCGCAATATGCTTTGACAGACTTGATTGGCTGGTATGTAGCACGGTCGCCGCTTGACTTAAGTTATAGCCATTAATCACTGTATGCCATACTGTTTCCAGCTGCTTGAGCTGAATCTGTAAATGTCGCTGATTGACCACTACATCGATTGCCATAACTTAGTCCTGTTATATAAATATACAAACCCTGTCCGTATACATAAAATAAAAATCTATCAATGTATAGTAAGAGAACAGTGTAAAACAAAGTGGTTATTCTTGTATATACTAAATAGTTATCTATTTATATTTTTTTGGAATATAAGTATAAACAAGGTATATTGGAAATTTTTTAGAGTCTCTAAAAGTATTTATACCGTCTTTTGTCAGCGAGTTGTTGACCCTTGAAATGAGGGCATACCCTGAGACAATATGCTATAAACATAAAAAAACAGCCACCTTTCGATGACTGTCTTAGTTTACAACTTAAATAATGATGTTACCTTCAGTGAGTCTTAGCTAAAACGATCCGCATTCATGACTTTATTCCAAGCATTAACGAAGTCTTTAACGAATTTTTCTAAGTTATCATCTTGTGCATAGAGCTCAGCATAAGCGCGTAAGATAGAGTTAGACCCAAACACGAGGTCGACACGGCTGGCTTGCCACTTCACGTTGCCAGTAGCGCGCTCACGCAATTCGTATAGTGTCGTGGCTTCATTGTTATCGGTTTTAACAGGATTCCAAGTGTAGCTCATGTCAGTCAGGTTCACGAAGAAGTCATTGCTAAGCGTACCTGCACGCTCAGTGAAGACGCCTTGTTGGTTCTGAGCATAGTTGGTATCAAGGACACGCATGCCACCGATCAATACCACCATTTCAGGAGCCGTTAGACCCATTAGCTGCGTACGGTCTAATAGCATCTCTTCAGGAGATACCACGTAGCTGCCTTTAATCCAGTTGCGATAGCCATCATGTAACGGTTCAAGATCAGAGAAGCTTTCGGCTTCAGTCATCTCGTCGCTAGCATCACCGCGACCAGCATTGAATGGTACTTCAATCTCAACACCTGCACTCGCTGCGGCTTTTTCAATGGCGGTATTACCAGCCAATACGATTAGATCCGCTATGCTTACTTCTTTATCAAAGTTCGTTTGGATAGTCGTAAGTGCTGCAAGTACGCGATTTAATTGCTCAGGCTCATTACCCAACCAGTCTTTTTGCGGCGCTAAACGAATGCGTGCACCATTGGCACCGCCACGATAATCCGAAGCGCGGAACGTACGAGCGCTATCCCATGCGGTAATAATAAGCTCGCGATGATCAATACCACTGTCCAATATCTGTGCTTTTAGGCGATCGATATCATCAGCACTCAGATCAGCGTTACCTTCTGGAATTGGATCCTGCCACGTGAAGTCTTCTGATGGTACATCTGCACCTAAGTAGCGAGATTTTGGTCCCAAATCGCGATGGGTTAGTTTAAACCAAGCTCTTGCAAATACTTCGTCGAAGTACTCTGGGTTATTGTGGAAATTCTCTGAAATTTCACGATAAATAGGATCTTTAATCATCGCCATATCAGCATCAGTCATGATTGGGTTACGGCGTACACTTGGGTCATGCGCATCTAAAGGACGATCTTCTTCTTTAATATCGACTGGCTCCCATTGCCACGCACCGGCTGGGCTCTTCGTTAATGCCCACTCGTGATTGAGCAATAGGTCAAAATACTCATAGTTCCATTCGGTTGGATTCGTGGTCCATGCGCCCTCGATACCACTTGAAACTGTATCGCCAGCATTACCTGTACCTTTAGGGTTGCGCCAGCCTAGGCCTTGCTCTTTGATGTCAGCACCTTCTGGCTCATCTTCTAGTATCGTTGCATCACCATTACCGTGACACTTACCAACGGTGTGACCACCCGCTGTCAAAGCAACCGTCTCTTCATCATTCATCGACATACGACCAAACGTAGTACGGATGTCTTGTGCCGTTTTGATTGGATCAGGATTACCATCAACGCCTTCTGGATTGACGTAGATCAAGCCCATTTGCACAGCGGCTAAAGGATTCTCTAATGATTCACGTTCTTCATCATTGTCGTAACGGTTTTTGGTAGCGGCAAGCCATTCACGCTCAGAACCCCAGTAGATATCTTTTTCTGGATGCCAGATATCAGCACGTCCACCAGCAAAACCTAAAGTCTTGAAGCCCATAGATTCATAAGCCATGTTACCTGCTAGGATCATCAAATCTGCCCAAGACAGTTTATTGCCGTATTTTTTCTTGACTGGCCATAATAGACGACGTGCTTTGTCCAAGTTGACGTTGTCCGGCCAGCTGTTTAGAGGGGCAAAGCGTTGATTACCAGTATTAGAACCACCACGGCCGTCAGCGCGGCGATACGTACCAGCCGAATGCCAAGCCATACGAATCATCAAGCCACCATAGTGTCCCCAATCTGCTGGCCACCACTCTTGTGATTCTGTCATTAGGTTTTTTAGATCAGTTTTGACTGCTTCTAAGTCTAGCTGTTTGAATGCTTCAGAGTAATCAAAATCCGCCCCCATTGGGTCTGTTTTGTAATCTTGCTGATGTAAGATATCTAGGTTTAGAGCGTTTGGCCACCAATCTGTTGCAGCAGATGCAGTGGTAGTATGTGCTTGATGCATAACTGGGCAGCCACCCATGCTAGGGCGTTTTGGCTCGTGTGATTTATCTGCATTTTCACTATGAATAGTTGGTCCAGTGCCATCGCCTTTTTCATAAGTGGTGTTGCTTGCAGTATTTGGTGTTGAGTTTGAGTCAGTCATCAGGTAGCTCCTCAGCAGTCGTTAGGTAAAGGGTCATCGTGTGTGTTATTTATTATCGTCCATGGGCGTAATCCATAATATATAGCATATAGAATAATTATCGATTTACAAAACCAATTTATACAAATATAAGGTTTTATATTATCAATCATTGATAGTGTTGTGATTTATTTTTTATATTGATAATGATTGCAAGGTAATAGGTATATATGTGTGATAAGACTGATTGATAAAAAAGGCTCTATGCAGGTCGCTATCAGATGCTAGTGATCGAATAGGATTGAATTAAAGCATGATAGCTCTATAGACTTTGAATGCTCAACAACAATTAATATCAATTGAAATGAATATGATGCGAACCGACGAGAGTGTCTATTTTATTTGGTTAGTAGGATTTTTATAGAGAGAAGTAACTATGCACTCGTTGAGTAGGGCTATATTATCTCTGCACATGCTTCTAAAATGAGAGCGAATGCTAGGCTATAAATTAAGTTTCACGAGTAAGCATGAAGGATGGTTAATTCAAAAATATTATTAGAATGTCTAGTCAAGGTAAGCGTTCTCAAGTACCATAATTGAATTTTGTTGTAATGGTCGTATTTGTACAACGTTGAGCAATTTTTATCGATCCTTGTTATCAATAAACGATAGCAATTGTGGATAGTAATGATTGATAAAAATTGTGCGCGGTTGTGTTCTTTTTCTTAAGTGCTAGTGAGCTACTATGTCTGCTGTCAAATCTGTGCCACCCAATCAACCGGCTGTCAAAAAATCATGGGGAGAGGCTGCAAAAGCTTATTTAGACCCCCGTGTCATTATCATGTTATTTTTGGGCTTTTCAGCGGGTATTCCCATACTGCTTATTTTCTCAAGCTTATCATTATGGCTCAGAGAAGCTGGTATTGATCGTAGCGTCGTGACCATGTTTAGTTGGGCAGCACTTGGCTATTCGTTTAAGTTTATCTGGGCGCCATTAATCGATGCGCTTCCTGTGCCATTTCTAACCAAGTGGTTGGGTCGACGCCGTAGTTGGATGGTGGTATCGCAGCTGCTTATCATATTGGCCATCTTTTTGATGGCAAATGTAAACCCTGTTAGTGAAGACGTTTTAGTTTACATGGCAGGTGCTGCGGTGCTATTGGGCTTCTCTTCTGCCACACAAGATATCGTGATTGATGCTTACCGTATTGAGTTGGCACCGCCATCGATGCAGTCGATTTTATCTTCTATCTATGTCTCAGGCTATCGCATCGGTATGATTGTCGCTGGGGCAGGCGCTTTATATTTGGCTGACTTTTTTGGCTCGAATGAGACTTTTTATAGTTATGAGGCATGGCGTAATACTTATTACATCATGGCAGGTGTCATGACGTTAGGGGTATTGACCACGTTTGCCAGCTATGAGCCAACGGCTGAGACGTTGCAACACAAAAAGCAGAAGAGCAATCTTAAGGTATTCCTGATTTATTCTGGTTTACTACTAATACCGGGATTGATTTTTAGTTTGATATATTTAATCAATATCTTGGTTAATAAAGTATTTAGCAGTACCTTAGCGCTAATACCATTAATGGCAATGCCAACGATTAAATTTTACTTTTTGGCCTTGGTCGCTTGTGCGCCTTTATTGCTGCTGTACTTCATTATCAACCAACCTAAAATTATTAATAAAGCCCCATTAGTTGCTGAAACTCGCGAAGATTACGTAAGATTGGTATTGCTGTTTGTATTCTCTGTCGTTGCATTTGTCATGGCTTATGTCTTGATTGGACCATTATTTCCAGAGTTCGAAGGCGCGTTTTCTAGCTTCTTTGTAGAAACATTACATCTGCTGATAAGCTTGGGTGTGGCAATGGCTGCAGGCTATGCGCTCGTACAAGTAGGGTTGGTCAAAAAAGAAGTGGCGATGGCCACTTGGGTTGAGCCTATTTTAGATTTCTTTAGACGCTATGGTAAAAAGGCGTTTTTATTATTGGCACTCATTGGTTTATACCGTATTTCAGATATTGTGGCAGGCGTGATCTCCAACGTCTTTTATCAGGACATGGGTTTTAGTAAGACTGATATCGCCAACGCAGTGAAACTCGTCGGCGTGATTATGGCGATTGCGGGTGGGTTCTTGGGTGGGCTATTAGCACAGCGTTTCCGTATGATGCATGCCATGATGATTGGCGCAATTCTGGCGTGTGTGACCAATTTGTTATTTGTGCTACTCACTTACAATCCAGGCAGTTTGCCGTTTATGTATGTTGCGGTCATATTTGATAACTTAGCAGCAGGACTGGCCAGTGCGGTATTTATTGCTTTTTTATCAGCGTTGACCTCCATTCGTTTTACAGCGGTACAGTATGCTATCTTTTCATCACTCATGACGTTGATTCCTAAAGTAATGGGCGGATACTCGGGTGCTATCGTCGATAATATGGGCTATCCATTTTTCTTCATTTTTACCTTTGCAATAGGTATTCCGATTCTGGCGCTGATTTACTATGTCGATAAGCATATCGTCATTGGCGACAACGATGACATTTATGGCGATGATGACAACAGTGATGGAAACAGTAGTAATGGTATGGGGGATAAGTTATCCAAGTCTAATCCAAACTTAAGTGATACCAAAGAGCGGCCACGTGTTTCAGAGCGGTGGTTGTATCTGGTTTTTATCTTATTATTCGCTATGTACGTTATTTTTAAGAACTATATATGACCGCATCAAATATTCGTCAGATAAAGCAGCACATCCAGCAATGGATGAATGAGGCTGAGAACAGCAAGCTACCGTCATTTTGGCTAACGGACTGGCTGTTGTATGTCGTTGATAAGCCTGCGATAGCGTTGATGACAGATGAAGGTTATCAGCTAACAGACAGCGAATTTGAGCAATTCAATGCAGGTGTTGCCAAGATGCAGGCAGGAATACCGCTTGCGTATTTGACGGGTCAACAGGAGTTTTGGTCGCTGACGTTTACTGTTAATGAGCATACGTTAATTCCTAGACCTGATACTGAAGTGTTGATTGAGCAAGTATTAGGTTGGATAAATACGCAATCAAATCGTGCAGGTGATAGTCGACCAAAGCGCTTGCTTGACTTGGGTACAGGGTCAGGTTGTATCGCTATTAGTCTTGCCCATGAACTTAAGCAAGCTAATTGGCAAGTCGTGGCGGTTGATTTATCGTCAGAGGCGCTTAACGTTGCTCAGCACAATGCCGTGAGCAATAATGTTGCCAATATTGAGTTTATACAAAGCAGTTGGTACGACAGTCTGCCTACTGATGACAGTCAGCGATTCGATGTGATTGTGTCCAATCCTCCTTATATCGATGAGGAAGATGAGCATTTGGCTCGTTTAATCGCTGAACCTATTAGCGCATTAAGTTCCCCCAATCAAGGTCTGTCTGATATAGAGCATATCGTCCAGACAGCTTCGCAATACTTGCGTGTAGGTGGGTTGTTAGCGATTGAACATGGTTTTGACCAAGGAGTGGCTATTCGACAGCTGTTTCTGGATAATGGCTTTGAGTCTGTTCATACGGTAAAAGACTACGGTGATAATGATCGTGTGACGCTAGGGCAAATTTAATAGACAGTTTTTTTGTTTGAGAATAGATTTGAGACTGTAGTAGATAAGGGTTAAATATGGCATATTCATTAGAGACAGCGCAGCTATCGGATGATGAGCTGCTGCGTTATGCACGGCAGATATTACTCGATGGCTGGGATATTGATGCTCAGATACGCTTGAAGTCGTCTCGTGTGGTCATGATAGGCGCAGGAGGCCTAGGTTGTCCTGCTTCTGAGACGCTAGTGCGTGCAGGGCTTGGGTATATTCATCTAATTGATGACGATGAGATTGAAGCCAGTAACTTACAGCGTCAGACATTGTTTTTACCTGAAGATATCGGTAAGCCTAAAGCGATCGCAGCGGCGCAGATGTTAGAGAAGACCAATCCCTTAATCACTGCTCGCGGTACGGTGGCGCGTTTGAATGAAGACAATGCTTATGAATTGCTCGATATAGCGACCGATAAGCCTGATTTGCTCTTAGACTGTACTGATAATTTTGCCACACGTGATGTGATCAATCGTATTAGTGTGCGTTATCAGATTCCGTTATTATCTGCGTCTGCAATTGCGATGCAAGGACAGTTAGCTTTGTATGAGCCACAGTTAAATACTGGCTGCTATCATTGCGTGTTTGGTTCAGTGGTGAGCGATACAGAGTCTGATGAGCGTACTTGTGCCAACTCAGGTGTGCTTGCTAGCACGACTGCGATTATGGGAAATTTGCAAGCCAATGCCGCCCTGCAATACCTTGGATTAACCAAAAATCCACTGACAAATAAGCTGCTCATATGGGATGGTAGCCAAATGCAACAACGGCTAATGGGCTATCGCCAAGATGCAGAGTGTCCTGTCTGTAGCAGTCATTAATCAATAGATATGAGTTGGTGGCTACTTGGCTCATCTGCACATATTACCGTCTATTTTCCCACATCCTTTTTATGACCATAGTTGTTTCTTATGAAAATTCACCGTCCGCATTTATTAAAACATACGTTCAATGTTGTCAATCGTGTTCGCCAAACGGCGAGTGTGGCAGGCCTGTCAGCGCTCAGAGTCGCGAGAGGGGAAAAGCCCGACGCGATGCTATTAAAAGAAACGTTCGAGCAATTAGGTACGACTTATATCAAGATTGGCCAATTCATCGCTAGCACGCCGTCTTTATTTCCACGTGAATACGTAAAAGCTTTTCAAAGCTGCTTAGATCAAACCACGCCCTTGTCTTATGCTTATATCGAGCAGGTGCTAAAAGAAGAGTTGGCGGCTGACGGCATGACGCTGGATGACAAGTTTGCCCATATCGACTCAGAGCCATTGGCTTCAGCGTCTATTGCCCAAGTGCATGCTGCACGCTTGCACAATGGCGATGAAGTGGTGTTAAAGGTGCAAAAGCCTAACGTTGAGACCATCATGCAGACGGATTTGGGCGTATTGCATGGCGTGACCAAATTACTTGAAATCCTTATGCCATCGATGAAGTTTGCCAGTATTGCGCCAATTATCGATGAGATTCGTCTGCGTATGCTAGCAGAAACAGATTTTATCGCTGAAGCGCAGAATATCCGTGACTTTCAGCAGTTCTTAGCCGTATCAGGCAATACTCGTGTGGTGGCTCCGACCGTATATGAAGCGTTGACCACTAAGCGTGTACTGACCATGAGTCGCTTGTATGGTGTCTCTATGGTCGATGAGTCGCTCATGCGTCAGTACTGTGCTGATCCTGCACAAGTTATGGCAGATACATTGAACACATGGTTTGCTAGTTTGATGCTGTGCAATAGTTTTCATGCGGATTTGCATGCGGGCAATTTGATGTTATTGACTGATGGCCGCATTGGATTTTTAGACTTTGGTATCGTAGGTAAGCTAAAAGCGGAAAGCTGGCGTGCGTGTATGGGCATGATGCAAGCCATGCAAGACAGTGACTATCAAGCAATGGCGCGTCATATGATTGATATGGAGATGACGCATGGTGGCAATCAGGTCGATGTGGTGGCACTGGGTGATGATCTACAGCGTATGATGAAGACCATCATGGCAGAGGATAGAGCCTTTACGAGTGGTGTACCTTTTAATAGTAAAGAACAAGCCGATGAGCTCAATCAAATGATGCTTGAGATTGTGGAAGTAGGTAAGCGTCATGGTATTCATTTCCCACGTGATTTTGCCTTATTGACTAAGCAGATGCTGTATTTTGATCGCTTTATGCGTACGCTTGCACCTGATATGGATATGTTTAGCGATCAGCGTGTGCAAATGCTAGGGTAAGAGAAAACAGAGACAACAACATCAAAGGATCTACTAGATGGGTAAGAGAAGTAGCTCAACGAGCAATCTAAAGAAAGAACGAAGAAAACAGAAAATTAAGGCAAAACAAAAAAAGAAAAATAGCTTAACTATCGTTTTACCCAAAGATGTATTCATCCTAGATGACTATACAGGTCCTGTTTATAGGTTTTTTTCTGAAGAATGGCAGGCAGAGGATTTCATCCAAGGCAAAATATACCTGAGTACATTAGAAGTATGCAGAGGTTATGAAGATGCAAAACAAGGGGATAGAGAGGAAGGTTATCAAACCTACCATACAGGTTATATAGTTGGAGGAAGTGACGACCCTCATTTCGTTGAAAAAGCTAGACGAGCTAGTATAGTTATTGGCGCAGATTGCACCAATGTTAGTATTGATAATTGTACTAATACAACCTTTATTAAAGATGCATATGTCTTGTGTACTACTACTGAGTTTTCACCTGAAATACTCAGCGACACTTTTGGTAAATACTGTGTTGAGATTAAACATCCAAGAAGATTCTTTATCGCTGTTTCAAAGAGAGTTCACGAAATAACTACTATCAAAGAAGCTGCTATGGGTAATGTTATATATAAAGATCGTACTTATACCGGATTGAATAGACCTCCTGGTCCAATGGGCTTTGTTAAGCCTTCATCCCCATATGCAGATCAAAAAGAATTTAGATTTATGTGGTATGTAGGTGAAGATTTTAATCTACAGCCATTCGTATTAGATTGTCCAGAAATAAAAGGAATGTGTAAGAGAATACATTAAACAATTAAATGGGTAGTTAATGCTGATTCTGCCACATTGTTATTAGTGTTGGTAGGTTTCTAACGTTCCATACCCCTGTCAAGGCTTACAATCTGAGTAATTTTGCAGCTTCTTTCAGCAAAGTATTCTACTTGTCGTTTGTGGCTGCTAATTGCTTTTTCTCACTTTCCAATACTTCAACTTGTTGCTGCTGTTGGATTGATGATTGGATTGGTACTATTAATATTGTTCCGTCGGCAGTCGTCAACGATCGCGTAGATCGTCTACACCACACTACGGCTAAACACCTCTCGTAACTCAAAACTGGTATGTACTTGGGCAACGCCTTCGATACGATTCAATCTGTGCAATAAAAACTCTTCGTAATGTGCCATGTCACGTACTCTCACTTTAATGAGATAGTCTTCAGAACGTCCAGTGACAATGCTGCAGCTAATGACTTCATCGAAGCTCTGTATTTTGGATTCAAACTGTTCAAAACGCTCGGCAGTATGACGATCCATACTGATAGCAATGAATACGGCCAGCGGGTAACCAAGCTTTTGCGCATCCGTTTTGGTGTAATAGCCAGTGATAACGCCAGCATCCTCTAAGCGTTTAATACGGCGAGCACAAGGCGTGGCTGAAAGGTTCACGTGCTCAGCAAGCTCCGTGATACTCATGCGTGCCTGAGTCTGTAATAAGCGTAATAACTGTCTATCAGTCTCATCTATATCTGCCAAAGATGTGCTATCAAAAGGGCTGTTTGGCATAATTTATGGCCTTATTAGTGGATTCATCTAATTATACTTATAAATGTAAGCTTTTCCACTAAAAAAACCTAAAATTTAATAAAAGAAAGCCGATTTCTATCTTGCAAACTTTGATATTATAATGACATAAACATTGGTTATCTCGTATGAGAAAGATTGACCTAGTCATCAACCATCTAGCTACAACATAAATTCCCATACTTTTTAAGGATTGATTATGTCTAACCAAGCCACACGCACTGTAGCCGCTACGACTGCAAAGGTTACACCCAAAAATGCCGCTTTTGATTATAAAAAGTATCGTCCATTTGCATTTGCACCATCGTTGCCAGATCGTACTTGGCCGAGCAAAACAATTGAGAAATCGCCGATATGGGCAAGTGTGGATCTGCGTGATGGTAACCAAGCACTGATTGATCCGATGACTATCGAACAAAAAATGCGCTTTTTTGAAACCCTAGTCGATGTGGGTTTTAAAGAGATCGAAATTGGCTTTCCTTCAGCTGCGCAAGTGGAGTTTGATTTCGCTCGTAAACTTATCGAAGAAAACCATGTGCCTGACGATGTGACTTTGCAAGTTTTGGTACAAGCTCGTGAGCATTTGATTGCTCGTACGTTTGAGTCATTAAAAGGTGCGAAACGTGCTGTGGTTCACGTGTATAACTCAACATGCCGCATTCAACGTGAAAAAGTCTATGGCAAAGACAAAGCTGAGATTAAAGAGATTGCTATCACCGGTGCCAAGCTATTGCAGCAATATGCAGCGAAATATCCTGAGACAGAGTGGGTCTTTCAATATTCACCAGAAAGCTTTAGCCAAACAGAGACTGAATATGCAGTAGAAGTTTGTGACGCAGTCTGTGACGTATGGCAACCACAACATGGGCAGGAAGTAATCTTTAACTTGCCAGCAACGGTTGAAGCCTCTATGCCTAACGTCTTTGCTGATCAAGTTGAGTATTTTTGCCGTCATCTTGCCCAGCGTGAGCATGTGATTGTCAGCTTGCATACGCATAATGACCGAGGCTGTGCGGTTGCGGCTGCTGAGCTTGGTGTATTGGCTGGTGCGGATCGCATCGAAGGGACATTATTGGGTAATGGCGAGCGTACCGGTAACATGGATATCATGGTCATGGCGATGAACTTGTTTAGCCAAGGTATCGACCCAGAGCTTGATTTTAGTAATATGAGCGAAATTGTTCAGGTCGTTAGCGAATGTAATAATTTGCCTTTGCATCCGCGTCATCCTTATGTTGGTGAGCTAGTATTTACGGCATTCAGTGGTTCGCATCAAGATGCCATCAAAAAATCTCTCGACTATAATGAAAAGCATCAAGACGAAACAGACAACGTGTGGGATGTGGCTTATTTGCCGATTGATCCGGCGCATATCGGCCGTAGCTATCAAGACGTCGTACGTATCAATAGTCAGTCGGGCAAGGGCGGAGTCGCTTATATCTTGCAGCGTAATTATGGCTTTAACTTACCGCGTTGGATGCAAATTGACTTTAGCGGTGTGGTACAAAAGCAAGCTGAAAGTGCAGCACGCGAATTGCAAAATGACGAGATTTTACAGACCTTTGAAAACACCTATCTACAGCAAGGTGAGTTTGAGCTATTAGATTATAGTGTCAATAATAAAGCGGGCGAAGTGTGCTTTGACGGTCAAGTACAAATGAATGGTGAAACCATCAATATTGATGGTACGGGTAACGGTCCATTGTCATCATTCATCGATGGTCTTGCTCAGCATACAGGCAAGTCGATACATGTTATCAATTATGCTGAACATGCGATCAATCCGCAGCACAATAACGGTGATGGCATCGACGATGACACCAATCGTGATAACAAAACCAATGCCAACGCAGCAGCTTACATTCAGCTAAATGTCGATGGTGAGGTTTACTCAGGTATCGGTACTTGTAGTAGCACTGTGTCAGCCATGCTAAAAGGTGCATTATCAGCCTTTGCTCAAGCACTTGGCACTGTGACTACTGCTTAATACTAAAAAGCATTAAGTTTAAGATAACATCATCGCTTCTTGCTTATTTATAGCAAGTAAAGTGATGGTGTTATTTTTTTGCATAAAAAAAGAAAAGCCATTTTAGAGCGTGCTACCGCAACACAATCTATATTTGAGCTGCTTAGCGTGCTAAGACCAATAGCATAATATTACTTGTGTTTTTGGTGTCTAAGACTTACGCTAATGTATATAGTACCTATTATTATATTAATATAAACATAAGGTTAATCATGGAACCTCTATCCTTTGCTTCAGTGACATTGGCATCTATTCTGGCTTCAGTGCCAGCGAATGGTGAAATTATCACTAAGCCGACCATTACTACCCATATTAGTCCAGCTATTGCAGGACAATGGGAGATCGACTTAGATAGTCCAATTACGATGACAAAAGAAGCCAAAGCCGAGCAAGACACGCTGAAATCTCCCCAACAGGCAGAGAGTACCGAGCCTAAAGTAATGGCTAGTACAGAGGGCGGTATTTTCTCACAAAGTGAAAATCGTGTTTTTGATATCAAGCCTAATATGAATACAACATTGAACGCATCTGCGAAAAAGCCAAATCAGTGCCGTGAGCTGTATAATTTTGGGGCTGATAATGAGATGTGGGCAGTGAGTGGTAAAGAGCGGACCTATAGTCGTTATTTGGTAACGCACCGAGAGGAAGGGCTACCAGTCATTGCGATTAGAACAGTCTCTGACAATAATGAAATAGACTGCTCTGGTAATCAAGTTGATCAGACTGGCGAAGCCTTGATTGCTTTTTTGAATCACGATGGTAATCAGATGCAGTGGTGTGCAGACCCTGAAGGAAAAGAGTGTTTTATGAATTTTCATAAAGTGTTGCCATAGAGGTCAGGTGTTTATCATCTATCACCGCTATCGAACACCGCTCATCGATTTCTACATATGGCTATATGCATCATCATCTAGCACTTCGCCTAACTCTATTACTTATACAAATAAAAAAACCGCTATCTATTTAGATAGCGGTTTTTTAGGTACTGAATCAGTGAAATAGCTTATGGTTTAGCTTTTTCTTTATTCGCAGTCAAAAGCTCTCTTTCTAGATAATGAATATTTTGCGCTTCATGAACAAAGTTATCATCTGCCAAAATCACATCACGATGTAGCGGTATATTGGTTTTGATACCTTCAATCACTAATTCATCGAGTGCATGCAACGTTTTAGATATCGCTTGCTGACGTGTTTGGCCATGGCAAATAAGCTTACCGATCAATGAATCATAATAAGTCGGTATCTCATACCCAGGATATAGATGCGAGTCAAAACGCACACCTGAGCCACTTGGCGCAAACAATTGACTAACGGTGCCAGGGCAAGGAACAAAGGTCGCAGCATCTTCAGCATTGATACGACATTCAATCGCATGGCCTTGGATTTCAATTTCGCTTTGACGATAAGACAAGCCATAACCAGCTGCAATCTTAAGCTGCTCAACGACAACATCAATACCAGTAATCATTTCGGTCACAGGATGTTCGACCTGTACACGAGTATTCATTTCAATAAAGAAGAACTCGTTGTTTTCAAATAAAAATTCGAATGTACCTGCTCCGCGATATTTTACGAGCTCGCATGCTTTGACACAGGCTCTTAAAATAGGCTCGCGTACGTCGTCAGGGATATCTGGTGCAGGGGCTTCTTCTAGCACTTTTTGATGACGACGTTGCAATGAGCAATCACGGTCATATAGATGGATAGCGTTACCATTACCGTCACCAAGTACCTGTACTTCTACGTGGCGCGGGTTTTGTAGATAGCGTTCCATATAGACCGTATCATCGCCAAACCACAGCTCAGCTTCTTGTTTGGCGGCTTGTACTTGTCCGATCACTTCTTCAAAGCGCTCAACGACACGCATACCGCGACCACCGCCGCCAGAAGCTGCTTTGATCAATAGGGGAAAGCCGATATTGCGCGCTTGTTCTTCAGCGTTATGTAGTGTCACAGCACCAACAGAACCAGGTACGGTAGGCACACCCGCTTTTTTCATGGCATTAATAGCAGAAACTTTATTGCCCATTAAGCGGATATGATCAGCATTAGGACCAACAAAGGTCAAACCAGCTTCTTCAACTTGTTCAGCGAATTCAGCATTCTCTGATAAAAAACCATAGCCAGGATGAATGGCATCGGCACCAGTGATTTCAGCAGCGGTTAGAATAGTATTGATATCAAGATAGCTTTGATTGGCATTAGGTTTGCCAATACAGATTGCCTCATCAACAAAACGCAGGTGCATCAAGTTGGCATCAGCCGTGGAGTAGACACCGACGGTCTCTATGCCAAGCGCTTTACAAGCTCGAACGATACGTAGGGCAATCTCACCTCTATTGGCGATGAGCAGTTTTTTTATCATGGGGTCATCCTTGTCGAAGCGGCAGTCATTGATAGAGTCGTTATTTTGGCATCGTGACGCTAAGCTATTATAGTTAATGCACTATAACTCAAACTCAGATGCCAAATGGTAACGAGGTCTCAATCATAATGAGATAAAGTGTGGCGAAAGTTATCGTTATGCTTTGTAGCGTACGATAGGTTGGCCAAACTGTACTACTTCAGAGTTATCGACTAAGATTTCGTCAATGACGCCACTTTGAGTTGCCTCAAGCGGATTCATGATTTTCATGGCTTCAATGATACCGAGCGTGTCACCAGCCTGTACCTTTTGTCCAACCTTGATGAAAGGTGGGTCATTAGGGCTAGGCGCTGAATAGTAAACGCCAACCATTGGTGATGTCTCAACGCTACCGGCTTTTACCGCAGGTTTTGCTTCGGCAGCAATGGGAGCCGCGCTCGCAGTAGGAGCAGCCATCATCGTTGGTGCAGGGGCATCATAGTGACGAGTCAAACTAATGTGTTCGTCGTCTGAGCTGATTTCTAGATTAACCAGTTCACTTTCTTCCATGAGTGCGATCAGAGTGCGTATTTTTTCAATATCCATAGTTTTAATTTTGCCTTGTACTAAATTCGAGAAATAGTGTAACTAAATATTGTGCAGATAATTGCTAATGATACCTATATTCACGTCAATGAGCAATCGATGTACAGTTGTTAACTGAGATTTTTTACATATTATGACGTATGCATATGTTATGCGTAAGAAATGCTCAATGATTTATCATAGTCTATGTAACCATATAGCGCCAGTGATGGTTACGAGATACTATAGTCAAATACATATAAATTCGCTATATCGTCCTCCTCACTAACCATACTAATGTATAGCTTGCACTCGGCTTCCTTGTATCGAAAATATTTGGAATCAACTATACGTTAGATAAACATGGTTTAGATAGTCTATTAAGCCCATTTCGCCGTTAAGCGTCTCTGTTGATAACGCAGTCGCAGCGTCAGTAGAATAGACGATAAAAACAACCCTGTGATTAATGCCATCCAAAACCCTTGGGCGCCAACGTCAGTGAAACGCACCAAGTAAATACCGAGCGGTAGAGCGACTAACCAATAGCAGAATAGCGTGACCCACATTGGTATGGTCGTGTCTTGCATGCCGCGCAATATCCCGGCAATGTTGACTTGCCAGCCATCAAATAACTGATAAGCCAATGCAAAGATGAGCAAGTGCATGGCTTGTGCTCTGACCACCGGATTGTCAGTAAATGCTGCTGCCAGTTGTGGTCTAAACAGCCATATGCCAAGCATACAAGTCAATGCAATCAATACGGTCCAAATCAGCCCTGTGGCTTGTACTTGTCGTAATGCCAGTAGGTTTTTTTCGCCGAAGCGATTGGATATCATAATAGTCAGCGCCATGGCGACTGATATGGGTATCATAAATAGCTGCGAGGTTACCGCCAATGCTACTTGATGCGATGCGGTTGCTATCTCACCTAAGGGACTGATAACTAGGGCACCTAAGCTAAATAGGCTTGCTTCAAAAAATATCGAGATACCAATTGGAATACCCAATTTCAGCAGTTTTTTGATCTGTTCACGATTGGGACTGGCAAAGCCATAAAAGAACCGTGTGCTGGCAAACTGCTGTCGTTTAGTGAAGCTGGTATAAGCAGCAAGTAGTAATACATTTATCCATAATACTAAGGCCGTCGCGATACCGCAGCCTGCGCCGCCCATCTCAGGCATGCCGAATAAACCATGAATGAAAATATAGTTAAGCGGAATATCTGCCAGTAGACCAATGATACTAATGACGGTGACAGGCTCAGGGCGTCCAAGCGCTTCGCAATAACTGCGTAGTACGGCATAGACGGCTAGTGCAGGGAAACCAAACGAGACACCATGCAAATACTGCGTGGCGATTGGTTGGATGTTTTCAGGCACCCCCATGATTCCAAGTACGTTTGGGGCTAAATTAACCACAATAAAGCCAATAATACCAATGACACCAGCAGTCCATAAGGATTGCTGCGTGATATGAGGTACTTGGTCATGCTTGTTTTGACCGATTGCCTCACCAATGAGCGGTGTGGTAGCAATCAAAATACCAGTGGCTAATAAGAATAGTGGTAGCCAAATACCGGAACCAACGGCAACAGCAGCCAAATCGAGTGCAGAGACTTGACCTGCCATGATGGCATCGACTACCCCAAGTGCCGCTTGGCAAAATTGGGTAATCAAGATAGGTAGTGCGAGCACACCTAAACGTAAGCTGTAGCTTTTAAAATCTCTAAAGGATAATGGGAAAACCATAGTGAGCAACTTTTTATTCTTTACGGTATTTATTAGGAACGAGCAAAACCTGCCATCAATAAACCAGGGTCTGTTGAACATTCAAATATTAGGGCTGCTGATTGCTAAAATTGCACCAAACTAGGCGCAAGTCGACGATAATGTCGAGACCTTAGCTAGGCTTGCAACAACGTTTGGGGTGATTTTAGCATCAGCCCTTCAGGGTAGTACTATTTTTTGCCAATACATGGCGAAATTGTTTAACCTAGAATGACTAGGTGTCAAAAATTTCACTGCATATTGTCTAAAAAATAGTGACTGCCAGCACCACATTTGAATGTTCAACAGACCCTAATAGCGAGACAGGGAGATAAAACGAAACAATGAGATGAGAGTAGTGCCGACGATAATACTCCGATAAATAATATGAGCAAGCCTATAATGTTGCATAAGTAGATAAATAGAGTATGAAAAAAAGTGACGGCACTAAAATAAAAATAACCCGTCAATCCAAAGGGGGGATTAACAGGTCATAAATAAATAAGATGGTAAAGAAGCTGGGCTATAATGTCAATGTTTCAAAGGCGAGCAATGATGGCGGATACAAGACAACTATAAAGAAATATAAAGAAAGAAAATATGACCTTTTATATGAGATCCAGTGTCTCTGCCATATCCATAATTGCTTGCCAATGCTTTGGCTCTAGCGGAATGACCGTCAACTGCTGACAGCCTTTTCTGAGTAACAATGAATCTTCAAGCGCTGGCAAAAACTTAAGATCTAGTAGTGGTATGACATCGGTAAAGGCCTGCTCAAATTCGACGTCTACCATATACCAGCGTGGCTCATCTTCGGTTGCAATAGGATCGTAGTGACGGTGTTCAGGATGGAACTGGGTGGGATCAGGGTAGCCCGCTTTGCTAATCGTCATGATGCCAGCCACGCCTGATGGTTTGGCGCTAGAGTGATAAAAAATTACTTGGTCACCGACTTTCATGTCATCGCGCATAAAGTTGCGGGCACGATAATTACGTACGCCATCCCAACGATCCGTTTTTAGACGTTGTAAATCCTCAATGCCAAAAAACTTTGGATTAGATTTCATCAACCAGTAAGCCATATTTTTATCCTGTTAATTATTATGGTTTTATTAGGGGGTGTTGAATATTCACCAGCCGTTAACCGACGACAGTAGTAGCTATTTTGCCAATAAGAAGATGTAGTTAACATGAGTGTTTGTTACTGGTTTTGTTATTGCAGTGATTTTCTTTAAGAGAGTCTTTTTTTTACTGAATTTAGGCGTTATCCTAGCGCTACTTTCTGCTAATGACAGCAGCAACGCATTTATAGATAAATCCTTTTATGTCAAATATCAATATCGTTAACGATTTACAGCACACTGATACCTCTAATGAATCTACTACCAGTGCAATAGAAATGAGTGGCATTCCACTAGCGTTATATATTCATATACCGTGGTGTGTAAAAAAATGCCCTTACTGCGACTTTAACTCTCATGAGCTACCGATAGACAGTCAGATATCGATGTATGACGAATACGTAGATGCATTGCTGTTAGATGCAAACATGCAGCAATCACTAGCCCAAGGGCGCGAGATCAGTTCAATATTTATCGGCGGAGGCACGCCATCGCTATTACCTATTGCACAGTATCGTCGACTGTTTACTAGCTTGCGTAATACTTTTACATTCGCTGATGATATAGAAGTGACCATGGAAGCCAATCCTGGCACTCTAGAGCATGCGCCCTTTGCTCAATACCTAGAGGTCGGTATCAATCGTTTATCTATAGGTGTACAGAGCTTTGCTGCTGATAAGTTGACCACGCTTGGACGCATACACGATCCTGCTCAAGCACTGTCTGCCATTCACGCTGCACGCGCTGCTGGTTTTGAGCGCGTCAATGTTGATTTGATGCATGGGTTGCCACAACAAACGATGAGCGAAGCGTTGGATGATATTCAAATGGCTCACGATGCAGGGGCGACACATATCTCTTGGTATCAGCTGACGATTGAGCCCAATACCGTGTTTTATCGTAGTCAGCCTATTTTGCCAGACGAAGACAATTTGGCAGATATTGAACAAGCAGGTCAGGCGCTATTGCAGCAATTGGGCTACAACAATTATGAAGTGTCCGCTTGGGCAGGCGCATCCGATCAGCCGTGTCGTCATAATGTCAATTATTGGCAATTTGGGGATTATTTGGCCATTGGGGCTGGTGCGCATGGCAAAGTGACAATTAGTCATAAAGCGACGATGCATCACAAAGCGAGCGAAACAGCAGAAACGAATAAAACGTTAAAGAGCGAGTTGTTAATACAATCTGGTATTTATCGTTTTAGCAAGTCGCGATTGCCTAAGGATTATGTAGGGCATTTAGATGCTAATGAGCAATCTACTGTCAGCCAAAATACACCGAAGATGGTGGGCTGGCAAGAAATTGACAGTGATGAGCTGGTCAGTGAGTTTATGCTAAATGCGCTGCGCCTACATGGCGGGGTAGCTTGGTCACTGTTTCAAGAAAGAACCGGACTAAGCGCTAATAGTATTGCACCATCAGTAGATAAGCTCGTGGCTCAAGGTTTATTGACAGACAGTGCTGAGCGGTTACAGCCAACAGAATTAGGACAGCGTTATCTCAATCAGATATTACGAGAGTTTTTATAGCACTGTATTGTTATAGCTTTTCAGAATAAAGTAGTAGTGTAGGATAAGTATCAAATAAAGGAATAAAAAAAGGCTTACCAAATAAATGATAAGCCTTTACTAAAATCTAAAAAAATCAAACCTTAGATTTTATCTTGTACGTCTTGTGCGCCACCAGTTACAGCATTGCCAGCGCTTGATACGTCTTGGCCTAGACCTTTAAAAGTGTTGCAACCAGTTAGTACAAACATAGCGGTCAAAGATGCGATGATTACTTTTTTCATAATAGTATCCTCAAAAAATAAATGGATTGTTATAAATAATAACAGCGATGCCAAGCGTAATGCTTAACACTCACTGAAGGTTTATTAGATAGAGAGATAATTATAAGTAATAACTATCTCTTTATCCGTTACAGACATCATAGTGAAAGTTAAAAACGGTGCACAGTATCAAAATGTAATTATTGGCAGTAAACTGTAACTTTCGATTACTTATCGATGATAAATACAAATAATAAGTTTTGTCCACTGACGGAGTTAGTATGACCATCCATATTGTGTTGGTAGCCCCTAAAATGCCCAGTAATACTGGCAATATCATTCGTTTGTGTGCCAATAGCGGGGCACAGCTGCACTTGGTCAGACCTTTAGGGTTTGAGCTCGATGACAAAAAGCTACGCCGTGCAGGCTTGGATTATCATGAATACGCACATCTGCAAGTACATGATGACTGGGCAGCCGCAAGAGAGGCATTGAACGTTGCCGATTGCTATGTGGTCACAGCATTGACTACTAAGCTGAGCAAACCATTTTACGATTATGACTTTAGTGGGTTGCAGGCTAGTGAAAATTTGAATAGTGCTCAGACAGCTAAGAAAATGCCCAATATTGCATTGGTATTTGGTTCTGAAACGGCAGGTCTAGCAGATGATATACGCGAAGATATTGGCGCTGATAATTGGTTGAGATTACCTATGCTGGCTGATTCGCGCAGTCTAAACTTATCTAACAGTGTTGCGATATGTCTGTATGAGATATGGCGTCAGCAAGGCTTCGCTGGCGATGAAGGACGTAGTGTCGGCTATGAGACCTTGACGGTGTATGATCCCAAATAGCGTGGTTTTTTCTGACTAGTGAAATACTGAATATACAGCAAGGTATCCATATTTAGATCAAGGTGTAGCACCACGCTAATGAGCTATACCTTTAATGATGTACTATTGGGATAAATATCAGTATTTGATAGCTTATCTTTGCATCAACACAGTAAGCGAAAAAAATTATCCCAGTAATAGGTCTTTTTAGTAGGTCGCTTTGTTCAGAATGACGTTCAGAGCGACTTGATATAGCAGCTAATTATTTGTTACAAACAGTTGGGTGGCTTAGGTAGACCTGACAGGCGATTGACATGGCGGGCGACCAACCCTGTTTTGAATAGCTGCTGTAGTTTTTGATTACTGATATCGTGCTCAGGCAAGGTTTTTTGTAGCCATTTAATCAATGGGCGCGTGGCTGGCGCATGATTGAATTTAGCAAAAAACGCACGTACTTGTTGTAAAATCTGCAAATGCTCAGCTTCCAACTGGACGTCTAATGTGTCGGCCAGTTGTTGTGCGATATCAGGTGTCCAGATAGTATGATCACACAGATGACCGTCTTGATCTAATTCAACACTGATTTCAGTATTACTAGGCGTCATAGCAGGGGTAGTGGCATTATTATTATTCATAAGGCAATGGTCACGACTTTATCAAATTGTGTATTTTGAGTCAGCTCGACCCACTCGTTATCTGTCAATATTCTACTCAATTTGGCCTCTAAATTAAGCTTGAGAGTCGTATTGGTCGTCAGTTGCGAGACATCATCGGCTAGTGCATAAATACCAGCAATACCCTCAATCTCAATATCGCCCAAATAAGCGTCCAACCAGTCGATAAAGGCAACAGTAGTGCCTAGCAGCAAAATACTGTCACCAGTGCGCCATGTACGTGACATCTCGTCAATACCGCGTCTCAGTGTATCCATCGGACTGTGCAATTGATATAACGTTGCCATTTGGTTCTTCCTATCTGATCAGTTAAAAGGTCAGTATCTGCTCAAAGTCTTGTGAGTTCACGACTTCTGGTATCAAGGTCAGTTGTGACGCCAGATCTGCTGGCAGCATACCTGTGACCCATCCACTGAAGACATCATCAGGCAGCCAAGCCGCTGGCATGTCGTACAGCTCCAGTGATTGAATCATGCCATGCAAACGCGATTCAGACTGCATCAATAGGCCAAAGACAGGGGCATCCAAATATAGTTGTACGTCATGCCCAAAGGTCGCTAGCGTTAGCGCAAGCGCGCAGCCCTCATAGCTGGCCATTTCAGTCGGCGTGTGCAACTGAATTAATAGTTTCATGGTTAAATCCTAATCTGATTACTTGCGTGACGATTGCTGTCTTTGCAATCATATCTTCCAAGCCAAAATATCTCAAAACGATGCGTTGTTAAAATTGAATCAGGCGGCAGTCTTCTTGCATCATCATCGCAAGCTCACTCAGTCCGACCAGCGAAAATTCTTTCGCAAGATTATCACCACTAAGCTGATGGCGTGAGCTGTTATCCGTGTCACTAATCCCTCGACTGAGAGCAGTACTAACGCAGACGGGTAGCGATAACTGATACTGCTCGGCAAGATTTTGCCACTCTTTGGTCAAATTAACTTGCTCTGCTGACTGCCAGCGTAGGCGGTTGGCAGTATGGGCAGCATCTCCATAAAAAAAGACATTTAACGTTTCGCTGCTATTCGTGTTTTCTTCGTTTGAGGTATTTTTAAGATAAGCACGAGCATAACGTAGCGCTAGAGAGCCCAGTGGATGACTGGGATCAGCGGTAATCAAAAGTAAAGGGGGCATGGTTGTCATAAGGATTCTTGTCGATCGTCAATGCTAAAGGTGTTTATGCTACCATAAAGCGCTCAAAAGCAAAGTGCGTCAGTGTGATTAAAAGTGGTTTTATCATAAATACTGGCATATATTAGTATGGTTGTCAGATTCGGTGACTACCTCGTAAGAAAAAACGCTAATATTATGCGCTAGGTTCACGTAGTCTTATCATTCCATGCAAGGAGTTTATTTACCTATGTTACCTGCTATGCCTTCACGCGAGACCCATGGTACAGATAGTCAGCCTACAGTAGAGCAGCTGCAAGTATTGCAGACGGCGAGTGAGTTTGCTTATCAGATTTGGGAAAGCCGTACGGTCTCATGTCAAACTTTTTTGCGCAGCTATCCATTAGATCAGACCCTAACGCGCCAGCAAATTGACGATCTGATACAAGACTATACTTTGGATGAGAACTATCAGATCGCTGATGAAGCCAAGGTAATGAAAGGACTACGTGATTTGCGTACTTTGCTAATGATGCGTTGGATCTGGCAAGATGCCTTACAGCTGATCTCACTTGAGCAGTTGACTGATGAGCTTTCTGAGTTTGCAGGGGGTTGTATCTCTTTTGCCAAGGATTATACCTATCAGCATTTGATTGAGCAGTATGGTGAACCAACTTTTATTGATGCTAAAGGTAATGTGCAAATTGATGATATGGCCATCATGGCCATGGGTAAACTTGGTGCCCACGAGCTGAATCTCTCAAGTGATATCGATTTGATTTTTGTCCATCAGGCGTTAGGTGAAACCAATGGTGATAAGGCCAAAGGCACTCGGAGCATAGACAACAAGCGCTTTATGACTCGACTGGGTCAAGGTATTATCAAGCTATTGGATCATAAAACAGCAGATGGTTTTGTCTTTCGCGTTGATATGCGCCTGCGTCCGTGGGGCGATGGTAGCGACTTAGCCATTCACTTGTCGGCACTACAAAAATACTTTTCTCAACATGGCCGTGCGTGGGAACGTTTTGCTTGGCTAAAAGCTCGCGTAGTCGGGCAGTTAGAGCAGCCATTCTATGATGAGTTACAAGCGCTCATCAAGCCATTCGTCTTTCGCTACTATGTCGATTACAGTGCTTTTTCAGCATTGAGAGAGATGAAATCTCTTATTCAAAACCAAGTGGCACAGCGTGAAGATTTAGACAATATCAAGCTTGGTGCAGGTGGTATCAGAGATATTGAGTTCATCGTACAAGCGTTTCAATTGATTTATGGCGGTAGGCATCCTCAGCTACAGATTAAATCCTGTCTGGACGCGATGAAGGTGTTATATCAACTTAAATATCTAGAGCTCTCGACCTATAAGCAACTACAAGCTGCCTATCGATTTTTGCGCCGGCTTGAACATGCGATTCAGGCGATTAACGATCAGCAGACCCAGCGCTTACCACATGATACGCAGTGGCAATATAATCTGGCTATCACCCTTGGATTTGAGGATTGGGCTGCGCTACTCAGCACGCTCAATCAGCATCGAAATAATGTAAACGTCCCATTCGAGCGTATGGTCACCGAACGTCAAGTGCCGGATCAAGAAGATGCTAGCCTCGAGCCAAAAGATCTTGATGAGCAGATTGCACGATTGGATACCGTACTCACAGAAAAAAACCGTGATCTGTTAGAGAATTTTTGGCAGTCAAAACTGGTTGCCAATTTAAGTGATGAAGCCAGAGAACGTTTAGATGATGCGTATCCTGTCATCGTCCACGCGCTGTTGGCACATCAAGACCAGCAGCAACTTGCTAATACGGCTTTGCCTCGTCTGATCTCATTACTCGAAGCGATTTGCCGTCGTTCTATCTATCTCGTGATGATTGCAGAAAACCCCAATGCAACGATTGAGTTGATTCCGATGCTGTCAGCCAGTCCTTGGATTGCAAAAGAGCTGGCTCACTATCCTGTACTGTTAGATACTTTTTTACAGCAGCGCTATCATCATTTGCCTGATAAGCGTGAGCTGCGTGACATTCTACGTCAACAATTACTACGCGTAGAGCCCAATGACGAAGAGAAGCTGCTCAGCGTTGTACGGCTGTTTAAAAAGAACCAGATACTGGCAGTAGCGGCTAGTGATATATTGGCTGCGCGTCCGATTATGAAGGTGTCTGATTCTTTAACTTATATCGCTGCGGTGGTACTAGAAGCGGTGTTAGAGCGGGCGTTTGCAGAAATTGTCAGACGTTATGGTTATCCTATTGGTCAAGATGGCGATCCTGTGACCGAAGCGGATTGTGGCTTTGCTATTATTGGTTACGGCAAACTTGGTGGGCTGGAGCTGTCGTATTCTTCTGACTTGGATTTGGTGTTTTTACACAAGATAAAAGAGCAGGGCATGACCACGGGCGAAAAGTCTGTCAGTGGAATGAAGTTTGCCGCGCGCTTGGTACAAAAATTAATGAACTATCTCAATACCCAAACTCGAGATGGCCGTGCTTACGAGATTGATATGCGTCTGCGCCCATCAGGTAATGCAGGCATGATGGTGGTGTCATGTGACGCTTTTGAGACGTACCAACTAGATAAAGCCTGGTCATGGGAGCATCAAGCATTGGTGCGCGCGCGGGCGATTTGTGGCGATAAACGAGTCACAGCACGCTTTTGTGATATTCGCCGAAATGTACTAGCATTGCCGCGTACGCTAGAGCAGGTACGAACGGAAGTCACCAGTATGCGTATCAAGATGCAAAAGCATCTAGGAACCAATCAATGGCAGCAGAAATCTGGTAAGTTCCATCTCAAACAAGATGCGGGCGGAATAATCGATATTGAGTTTTTAGCACAATTTGCGGTATTGGCTTACTCGCACGAGCATCCAAGTTTGACCAAATGGAGTGACAACGTCCGTATCTTCGAGGAAGTTGCCTTACTTGGCATTTGGGAGGCGCAAGTCTGTCAAGATTTGACAGATGCTTATCTAAGAATTCGTGCAGCTACCCATCAACTGGCATTGTCAGAGCAATCATTGTTGGTTGACGAGTCATTATGGAAAGAAACACGGGCATTGGTACAAGACCAATGGAAGCATTTGATGGGTGTAGATACAGCAGATGAAGAGTAGTATGAATCTCCAGTTTTTTAACTATAAATAATAGCCTACTAGGTCCAAACCAAAAGAGTTCATTTGCTAGGACTGCCAGTGATATAATCGGTCACACATCGTGATATTACTGGCAATTCTTCATCATTTATTGGTGACAATAATGCTGAATTTTAGCAATGAAATTTGACGCAGTGGTGTTATCATATGATGTCGATAAATACTATTAAATATAATTTACCTAAAAAAGTTAGACGTTAGCGCTAGCATAAGGACTACAAAATGAACATGGCAACACAAGACGGTAAGCTTTGGATGAATGGCACAATGATTGAGCAGCCAGATGCTAAAGTTCACGTACTGACACACAGTTTGCATTATGGCATGGCTGTATTTGAAGGTGTGCGTGCTTACCAAACTGCTGATAATCGTACTGCTATTTTTCGTCTAAAAGAGCATACCGAGCGCTTGTTAGGCTCTGCAAAAATTTTTCAAATGGACGTACCATTCGATGCAGCTACTTTAGAGCAAGCACATAAAGATGTGGTTAAACAAAACAACTTGGCAGAAGCGTATATTCGTCCATTAATTTGGGTCGGTGCAGAAAAGCTAGGTCTGTCTTCGCGTGATAACAGTATCAATGCGATGGTTGCTGCTTGGCATTGGGGTGCTTATTTGGGTGACGAAGGTATCAAAAACGGTATCCGTGTGAAAACGTCTTCATTCACACATCATATGACCAATGTGACGATGTGTAAGGCTAAAGCATCAAGTAACTATCCAGTGTCTATCATGGCCAATCAAGAAGTCACTCGTAATGGTTATGACGAAGCTATCTTGATGGATTCACAAGGCTATGTTTGCCAAGGTGCAGGCGAGAACTTGTTCTTAGTAAAAGATGGCGTATTGCATACGCCGGATCTCGCTGGTGGTGCGTTAGATGGTATCACTCGCCGCACTATCATTCAGTTTGCTGATGATCTAGGTATCAAAGTGGTTGAACGCCGTATTACTCGCGATGAGTTTTACTTAGCGGATGAGATATTTATGACAGGTACTGCTGCTGAAGTGACACCTATTCGCGAATATGATGATCGCACGGTCGGTAACGGTGGCCGCGGACCTTTGACTGAAAAGCTACAAACTTTATACTTTGATGTAGTACACGGTCGCAATGAGCAATATATGGATTGGTTAAGCTTTATTGACTGATACAATGCTGTTACTTTGAAAAACTAAAAAGGCTGAACATAATTGTCCAGTCTTTTTTTTATGCTAATATAGCCATCATATTTATTCATACCGTTAAAGTGAGCAGTCAATGCCAATAGATTCTGATACAGCAGATAATAAAAACATCAAACAAATCATTTGTATTAAATGGGGTACAAAGTACGGGGCTGATTATGCCAACAAACTATATGGCATGGTGTCTCGTAATATTACGCCGCCATTTCGTTTTGTTTGCTTTACAGATGATACCACCGATGTACGTCCAGAGATCGAATGCCAAGCATTGCCACCATTAGATGTCACTATGCCAACCAATACACTAGGTAAGTGGCCAAAATCTCGTTTATGGGGTGAAAAGCTTGGCGATTTAACCGGTACAGTACTGTTTGTAGATTTGGATGTGATTATTGTCGATAGCCTCGATCCTTTCTTTGAGTATGGCAAGCCGGACGATGTTATTTTATCTTATAACCCGAGCAACCCATTAGAGCGTTTGGGACAGACTTCGTGTTTCAGATTCCAGATAGGTTCGCTTGTTTCACTACAAGAAAAATTCAAGGCGGATCCACAAGGTATCGCTGATGAGTATCGTTTCGAGCAGCGTTTTGTCACTCGTAACGCACCAGGTGGTGTGAAGCTGTTTCCAAAGGCATGGGTGGCACACTTTAGACGTAAATGTCGTCAGCCATTTCCGTTCAATTACTTTAAAGAGCCAAAGATTCCTAAAGGTGCTCGTCTGGTTATTTTCCCTGGTGATTTATACCCTACGCATGCAATTGATGGCATGTATAATAAAAATGCGGCTAATAATGCTAAAGATCATCTCAAAAGACTGGCAGAACCTAAAAATTTGAAACGCCCCTTACGACATTTACGCCACTTTATCTTGCCAGTAGGATGGATTGAAAAGTATTGGAAAGAATAGGCTTAACTTTATAAGTGAGTATTATCACATTAGACGTAATTAATACTGATGTTTTATAGCCTTGTAAATGACTAGGGTTAGAGTATTCTCCAGTGAACGGATAGAACTATGAAAACAAACGATATCATCAGAGTCTTTGTGGGCTGTGACCCAAATAACTGTGATCTAGAACAGATGATGGTTCTAGATTATAGTATCCATAAACATACCAGTGTGCCAGTGGAAATAGTGTGGATGCAGCTCTCACGTGACCCTGATAGTTATTGGTATTCTAACCCTGAGACTGGTAAAGGCTGGGATACCACCAAGTGGTCAACGCCTTTTTCAGGTTTTAGATGGGCGATTCCAGCGTATTGCAATTATTCTGGACGTGCGATCTATATGGATGCTGATGTCGTTGTTTTAGATGATTTGGCAAAATTATGGCAGCATCCTATCGAAGGACAGGCCATAGTAGCGGCTAAAACGAATGCTGATATGACTCGGTTATGTACTTGCGTGTGGGATTGTGAAGCTGCAAAGTCTGTCATTTTACCTATCGAAAAACTCAAACAAGATCCTAAAAGTCATAAAGAAATGATGGCGGTATTTAAGAAAAATACTCAGCTGATTGAGTCTTATCAAAATAGCTATAACTGTATAGATGGTGAAGACTTAGCGATAGAGGACATCAAGGTCTTACATTACTCGGATATGGGAACGCAGTTCAGTCACAAATATTCGTTACCCAGAGTGAGCGAGGAAGGGTTCGAGCATTGGTTCGATGGTGAAATAATGCCACATCCAAGACAAGATTTGGTCGACTTTTTTGATAAGTATTATCATGAAGCGCTTGCCGCTGGATATCATTTAGACAGTTATCGAGTTGAACCTTTCGGTAGTTTTCCAAAAAAATCTCAACAAGGCTACAGTGGTAATAAAGTCACTCGCCCGAGTGCTTCCAAATCACTGTTTTCGAGACTCTTTAAGCGCTGATTTTTCGATCAAATAACTGTAAGTTTCTTTAAGTGGATAAAGATATCACTCGATAGGTCGTAGTTTATGAAACAGCACAAAAAAATAGTGTTACTTGTTATTAATTGCTTACAAGGCGGCGGTGCGGAACGTGTGGTATTAACGTTAGGTCAAGGGTTTTATGAATTGGGCTACGAAGTACATGTTCTACGATTTAAACCCTTGGTAGAGTATGAGTTGAGCCCAGACCTTCATTATCATGTGCTCAAATTTAAACCTTACAAGCTCATACCAGGATCTGAAAGGCGTGATAAGCTTTTTGCGCGTTCTGTCGATAAGTATGTTTCACAAAATATCGGTCAGCCTGACATGATACTTTCTAATCTTGATCGTGCGGATAGTATCTTGAGTAATAGTAAGCTACCGAATATCACTTATATTATTCATAACACCGTATCGCTGCTCTACAAATTCAATAAAAATCAAGATGCTGAGCAATTAAAAAGAAAAATGGTCGAGATTTATTCTAAACATCCTTGTGTATGTGTGAGTGAGGGTGCTGAAAAGGATTTTATCAAAAGCTTTGGCAATATCACACCAACGGCGGCCATCCACAATCCAATTGATAGAGACAATATCCAAAAACAGGCCAATGCTTTTGTTCCTGAATATCAGAACTATATAATTCATGTGGGAAGCTTCAAAGATGCGAAGCGTCATGATGTATTGGTAAAAGCCTACGCAAAAACTGATCAATCTATGCCATTGTTGCTCTTAGGCCAAGGCAAGCATAAAAATGAGATAGAGAATTTAGTCACAGCGTTGAAACTAGAAAATAAGGTGGTGTTTTTAGGCTTTCACGAAAATCCTTTTCCTTATATCAAACATGCACAATTTAAGGTACTGACTTCTGACTGGGAAGGTTTTGCTTTAGTCATTGCTGAAGCTTTAGTGCTAGGTACGCCAGTTATAAGCACCAACTGTCCGTCAGGCCCGAGTGAGCTGCTACCTGAAAGCAACTTGATGCCGATGGGAGATGTTGAAGCCATTGCTGAAAAAATGCGTCAGGCAATGAGCAATCCACAACAGTTCCATACCCCGTTTGATGAGTCACTGCTTCCAGTTAAAATAGCTGAGAAATATCTAAAATTCTCTCAAAGACTAGATGTCATAAAGTGATACTGTCAAATCCTCTTTATACTCAAAACACTCACTTTTAAGAAAGTTTAAAATGACTAATAATGCCACGAGCATAATCAATAATTTACCTAGAGAAAATAAGAAAAAAATACTTTTAGTCATCAACTGCCTACAAGGTGGTGGCGCTGAGCGTGTTGTACTTACATTAGGGCAGGGCTTTTATGAGTTGGGATATGAAGTACATGTTTTAAGATTCAAGCCTCGGGTAGAGTATGACCTTAATCCGAACCTTATTTATCATGTTCTAAAATTCAGGCTTTATAAAAAGATACCAGGAGCACAGCGTCGAGATAAGTTTTTTGCTCGTACTGTAGATCGCTATATCACAAAAAAAATTGGTCAGCCTGATGTGATTTTATCCAATCTTGATCGCTCAGACAGCGTTTTTAGTTATAGTCGTTTGCCCAATATTGTATATGTGATTCATAATACTTTATCTTTATTGTATAAGTTTCAACAGGCTGATATCGGTCATCAGAAAAAAGAAAACTTTACTAAGATTTACTCAAAAAATCCTTGTGCCTGCGTAAGCAATGGCGTTCAGAAAGATTTTTTAGAAAATTTTGGTGATATTACACCAACGATAGCCATTCACAATCCAATAGATAGAGACTGTATTCGAAAACTAGGTGACGCGTTCGTTCCTGAGTATGAGAATTATATTATTCATGTGGGTAGCTTTAAAGAAGCAAAACGTCATGATGTACTCTTGAGAGCTTATGCTAAGACAGATCAGTCTCTACCTTTATTGCTTTTAGGTAAAGGTAAACTTAAGAGTGATATAGAGCAATTGGTAGTTGAACTCAACTTAGAGGATAAGGTGGTTTTTTTAGGTTTCCATGAAAACCCTTTCCCTTATATAAAACATGCAAGATTTAAAGTACTAACTTCTGATTGGGAAGGTTTTGCTTTGGTAATTGCAGAGTCCCAAGTGTTGGGCACACCAGTTATTAGTACTGACTGTCCCTCAGGTCCAAGTGAGTTACTACCTCAAAACAACTTAATGCCAATGAGAGATATAGATGCGATTGCTGCTAAATTAAGCTTAGCAATGAAAAATTCAGAGCAATTTCATTCTGAATTTAATGAGGCATTGCTACCTATCACGATAGCAAAAAAATATATTGAGTTCGCTTCTAATTGTGAGAATATAGGTGAGAAAGCCTAATCCAACCACCATTTAGACCAATCATCTCTGTGTAATTGCCGTAGCGTGGCAAACGCACTTTGATTATTTTGTAGTTTTTCGAATACAGCCAATAGTATAGTTGTCGCTAATTTGTCGACTTTAAGGAATTTACTATAGCGTTTGCGCATATTTCTTAAGCTATCGTCTGTACCTATACGAAAATAGGTAAGCCCGTCATATAAGGGTAAATCCCCAGCATAAAGTTGATCAGTTTTTTCATCCAGTAGAGGCATAGGTTCAGCATTAGCACTTGACTGTAAAAAACTTCTGGTTTCATGCACTCTCAACGTATTCATTAGAGTAATGACGTTCATCAGGATTGCAGCTCTATTAGTATCATCTGAATAGTCGATGAAAGTATCGCAAGCAGAAACTATCCAACGTAATGAGAGATGCTCTAATAAATAATCGCTTTCTGCCTTCCAAAGTCTCTCAAATTCAGCAAAGGTTTTATCTGTTTTGTATTTGCGCCGCATCAATATAACAAGCGTATTGTGATAAAAACAGAGCTCAGACTCACCCAACGATTGATGCTTTAGGTTATTTAAATGGATCTCTAAGTCTGTACTTTTACGCTCATCTGTTAGCGCTTCAATATCGCACAATGCTTCAGTAATGGTTGTTGCTTTCATCTCATCAAAGCTTTTGCCATCATAATTTTTAAAAACTTTACCCGCATTCAATCTTTTTTCACTTCGAAATATTAATAGCAGTTTTCTTTGCCAGTTTGTAGATGTGGTCATGTCACTAAAATCCTTTAAAAAGGTATGATGCGATTAAGGTATGATGCGATTAGAGCCTAAATGTCCGAAACATAGGTGCTTACATTGTTTGTGAAAGATCCCTAATCAAACTGAAAGTTACCTAATCATACTGAATAATATTGTTTATACCAAGTGACAAACTTTTCAATCCCATCCTCGATGCTAGTCTCAGGTTTAAAATCAATATCATCTACCAAGTCGTCTATATCTGCGTAAGTGATCGGTACATCGCCTGCTTGCATGGGTAACAAGTTCTCTTGAGCTTTTTTGCCACAAGCGCTTTCAATAGCAGTGATAAAACGGCGTAAAGTTACAGGTTGATTATTGCCAATATTATAAATCTTATAGGGGGCTGATGTCGTCGTGATAGTGGAATGCTGGGGAGAGGGAACTTTGTCTATTATTCGAATGACACCTTTTACGATGTCATCAATATAAGTGAAATCACGCTGCATATCGCCATTGTTGAAGACATCAATTGGGTCGCCAGCCAGTATTCTTTTAGTAAAAGAGAAATATGCCATATCGGGTCGACCGTAAGGGCCATAAACCGTAAAGAACCGTAGTCCTGTCGTTGGAATGTTATATAGATGACTATAGCTGTGTGCCATGAGCTCATTTGATTTTTTTGTGGCAGCATACAAGCTAATAGGGAAATCAACACAGTCAGAAGTTGTAAATGGCTGCTTGATGTTCATACCATAGACAGAGCTAGAGCTTGCATAAATCAGATGCTTGATAGCATGGTGACGACAGCCTTCGAGGATGTTCACAAACCCAACCACATTTGAATCAACATAGGCGTGTGGGTTTTCTATAGAGTAGCGGACACCTGCTTGTGCACCCAAATTAATAACCGTATCGAATTGATAGGTTGAAAAAAGTCCAGATATGGCTTCGCGATCAGCAAGATCCAATTTAATGAATGTAAAATTCTCTGGCTCTGATAAGTCACTTAATATTTTTAGACGTTCTGCTTTTAGATTGACGTCATAATAATCGTTGATGTTATCGATACCAACGATGAAATGGTTTTGATCAGTCGACTCTATTTTTAAGAGCGCCTTGATTAAGTGAAAACCGATAAAACCTGCCGCACCAGTGACTAATATATTCATCAGTCGCTCCCGAATAAGTCTCTTGTGAATACTTTATCCGCTACATCTTCTATATCAGTAGATAGGCGGTTTGCTACAATGACGTCACTCATTGATTTGAATGCTTCTAAATCTTGAATAACTCGCGAGTTAAAGAAGTTATTTTCTTTCAATACAGGTTCGTAAACAACGACTTCGATACCCTTTGCTTTAATACGTTTCATGATGCCTTGAATAGCGGAGGCTCTAAAATTGTCTGAGCCACTTTTCATAACCAGTCGATGAATACCCACAATTCTGGGCTTTCTTTCGATGATTTTATCCGCAATGAAGTCTTTACGGGTACTATTTGAATCAACGATGGCTCTAATAAGATTGCTCGGCACTTCATCATAATTTGCCAATAGCTGTTTGGTGTCTTTGGGCAGGCAGTAGCCACCATAGCCAAATGATGGGTTATTATAGTGGTTGCCAATACGAGGATCTAAGCCAATGCCTTCTATAATCTGCTTGGTATCCAGTCCAAAGGTCTGGGCATAGGTATCTAGCTCATTAAAATAGGCAACACGCATCGCTAGATAGGTGTTAGAAAATAACTTAATGGCTTCGGCTTCGGTAGACTCTGTAAACAGCTGAGGAACTTCTTTTTTTAAGGCGCCTTCAAGAAGTAAGTTTGCAAATTGCTTGGCACGTTCAGATTGCTCACCAACGATGATTCTAGAAGGGTAAAGATTGTCATAGAGCGCTTTACCTTCTCGCAGAAACTCAGGAGAAAAGACAATATTATCTGTTGAAAAACGTTCTTTAACTTCGTTGGTGTATCCAACAGGGACGGTAGATTTTATGATGATTAACGCAGTTTCATTGACACTAAGCACTTCCTCAATGACGTTTTCTACACTTTTGGTATTAAAGTAATTGGTTTTTGAGTCGTAATCAGTAGGAGTGGCAACGATAATGAAATCAGCATCTTTATAAGCAGATTTAGCATCTAATGTAGCGGTAAAGTTAATATTTTTATTCAGTAAAAAATCTTCAATCTCTGTGTCTTCAATAGGCGACTGCTTGGCATTAAGCAGATCGACTCTTTCAGCGATGATATCAACAGCTACAACGTCATTGTGCTGAGCAAGCAACATAGCATTAGATAAACCGACATAGCCTGTACCTACCACTGTTATTTTCATAAAAATCCCAATATTATATTTTGTTTATTATTTTATCGACTGCTATCTAGGGCGTGTCATCAATTAGCACATTAATACATTTAGTGGCCCTAAAATGGCTAAATTTTGCTAAACATCGTCAGAAATTTTGTCAATATGTTCATATTAACGGCAATTTCTTCCTCGTTTATCTACAATTTTTCTCATTTTAAGCCTCACAATCTAATTGATGACACGCCCTAGCATTTATTAGTTAGCAGCTTGTAATAGTGATGGCGGCAGATACGCTGAAAATTTATGAATCATAGCATCGCTAATTTTTTTGCATGAGCCTGAATTGAGCAAGTCTAAGCTTTGTATGCAGCCATATTTGATTGATTCTTTGTGCAAATCAGCTAAAAAACCTTCAACACTATTTTCATTTTTGAGGTAGTTAACGGATATCGGTGGTTTAAGAGAGGTTTCGTTATTCTGAATCTTTAAATGATTCATTAGCGTTATGGGGTTAACTTGAGCCACGTCTCTAAATTTATACCTAATCTGCTCGTTCAGCAACTGAGGGTTGTCTAGTAGATAGCTCTTTAAAACATTCTTATCAACGACATGTGGATAATGGTGAACCTCAAAAAACTGATTCATCCCAAGCGCTTTGGCACTTAACATCTGAGCAACGGTATGTTTGGGTTGAACGGCTTTACCCGATAATTTTTGTAGAGATTTCCGATAGTTTAGCTTGGCTTGTAAAAGAGCGCTTTTTCTCCAATGTCCATAAATAACAATATTGTCATTGTCTAAAAAATCTTCCTGAATCGCAGGCTGATTAAAGAAAAAATCATCATTCATGTATATAAAGTAGTCAGATAGACCTGAGATATTCCATAGCATGGTTTCAATAGATCTGGTGTTGAAGGTCGGCAAAAATTGCTCATATCCAGAAAATATTTCTTTATGATCGACAATACGTATTTTATCTTTAGCACAAATACCTTGATTGGCAAATTCAGAGATAAGTGCTGGCTGCTGTTGGTCTGTAACCACATAAATATAGCGACAAAAAGGAACGTATTTTAAGATAGAAGCAATGTTGTAATAAATCTCATCATTACTAGCGAATCGTGTTGAGCTGACGGCGTCAGAGGCAGCGCTCGTTGTTTTTTGATATTGTGCTCTTTTTTGTTTAAGCACTGGATCATTACCATCAACCCAAGCAATGACGATATCTATTTGTTTTTCATTATCTGACTTCATGGGTTATCCTCTTTTCGAGCCTATCGCCAATAATCTTTTAGCCAAGGACTTGGCTTAACATGACGATACCATTTGCCGCCACTACCGTTGATGGCATCTGGTGGATTAATCTCACCATGAAAGATAACAATCTTTGCGTTATCAGGCAGAGTAGGTGTACGCACAAAATTGAATGGAATGGGGGCAATGCACTGGTACTTGAAGCTGACACACCAGGTTTTATCCCAGTACTCTAAATGATGATGCTCACGCAAATAGTTGGATAGATAAGCTTGCTCGTGGCGTACTTTCTGCCTAATGGTGTCGAAGTTTCGCTCAAAGTTTGCAAGCAAATCAGGATAAGTGCCCATACCGATGTTAAAGCGATACACGGAGCTGTTACCAATCATTCGCCATGGCTTTTTCCAATCACGAATAATCACAACACTGTCTCTATGCGCAGCTTCATAAGTGAAAAAAGCATCGATATTATCGACAATCACAATATCAATGTCTAGAAACAGCGCGACCCCTTTAAGGTCATACAGCTCTGGTTTAAACGTCGTGAGTTTTTTCCAACCACGCTCAGGACCCGCTGGTAGATCCATCTCTGGGATAGGGTGGCACGTAATAGCAGGATCAATGCCCGTACTATCATCGGTGAGACAGACCATTTGAAAATCTAAGGTAAGGTGGCGGCTGACCATATTATAAAGGCGATTGACGTATTCAGGACCGTATTTATCACCCCATTTCATACAGATAACATAACGCTGATCAGCAACTTTAAGCTTTGCTTTCGTGTGGTCTGTCGATGAGGTCTTCGTTACGTCAGTTGCCATAATGCACTCATATTGATTTCAATAAAAAATGGTTAATAAAATAAAAGATTTAAAAGTTAGCTAATATTAGCACGACTACGATTCACCACCTCTCTAAACGCTTAACTGATTGTACGGTTATTACTCATTGCTATTGGATTTGGCCGTATCACTAGCGTTATGATCATGATGAATAGACTGCTTATTATTGCGAATGAATTTCGCCAAAGTTTCTTCATTGGCGTTATAAGGATTTCCCAATGAGGGAATGCGCTTGAAACGTCGATAGCCCCACATATAGTGACTACATTTGCTCTCAATCATCTGTTGCATGGCTTGGTTCAGCGCATGAGCAGCTGTTTCGGCATTGCGGTCGTAGAGTGCTGGGTCATCGAGTTTATAACAATAGATATCAAACCCATGACCATCTTTACGGCGAATACAAGATATGCCGACTAGCGCACATTTGGTTTTGCTAGCGAGTTTTGAGGCCAGCGTACTGGTCAATGTTTCTACCCCAAAAAAGGGTACAACCACACCGCCCGATGGGTCAGGTACATGGTCAGGAAGCACAATACTAAAACCACCTTGCTTAAGCGTTTTAAAGACAGCTTTGACGCCGCTACCATCAGTAGGAACTAACGTGGCATTGAGCCGTGAACGACCTTGTAAGACGAAGTCATTGGTAATATTGCCCTTGACGGGCTTATACATGATGGTCGGCGAACCAAACTGGTTAAGCCAAGCATTCATCATCTCCCATGTACCGAGATGTGGGACGATTGCAAGCATACCGTTAGGGTTAGCAAGTCCTTCTAATAAAATCTCTTTATTATGGACATCACGAATTTGAGCGATACTCCATTCAGGAGACATTGCCCAGCTTTTGATCGATTCAATACTGGTTAAACACTGGTGATAGATGATTTCTTTGGTTAACGCTTGTTTTTGCGTAGTGGATAATTCAGGGGCAATCAGCGCCATGTTGGTACTGACAGTACGCATAATACTTAAGCTGGGTATCTTTATAATCACCCACGCAACAAAACGTGCCAGCATCTGCAATACAGACAATGGCACGATTCTGAAAATATGATACGGATTCATGACCATTCACACGGTGATAAATCACGTAACCAGTTAGATAGCAAAGAACTAAACATTATCTTAACTATTTACTGTGCAGGTTGATTGTTGTCAGCCTGTGCTTTTTCACGCACACGGATACCAAGTTCACGCAGTTGCTTACCATCAACACCAGCAGGTGCTTGAGTTAGTGGGCATTCAGCAGTTTTGGTTTTTGGGAAGGCAATTACGTCACGGATAGAGTCAGCGCCTACCATCAACATAATCAAACGATCCAAGCCAAATGCTAAGCCACCATGTGGTGGTGCACCGAATTTCAATGCATCAAGTAAGAAACCAAACTTGTCTTCAGCTTCTTGCTCGCCGATACCTAAAGCTTCTAATACGGCTTGCTGCATATCGTAAGTATTGATACGTAAGCTACCACCGCCAACTTCTGTACCATTCAATACCATGTCATAAGCGATAGAAAGGGCAGATTCTGGGTTGTTTTTCAACTCATCAACTGAACCTTTAGGCTTGGTGAATGGATGATGCATTGATGTCCAACGACCATCGTCAGTCTCTTCAAACATTGGGAAGTCAGTGACCCAAAGTGGCGCCCACTGGCAGGTAGTCATTTCAAGATCGAGACCGATTTTTTGACGTAGTGCACCAATTGCATCGTTCACAACACTGGCTTTATCGGCACCAAAGAAGATAATATCGCCATCTTCTGCAGCAGTACGCTCGATTAGGCTGACAAGCACATCATCAGTCATGTTTTTGATGATTGGAGACTGTAGGCCAGATTCTTTGTCCACACCGTTGTTGATGCTGCTAGCGTCATTAACTTTGATATAAGCCAAACCGCGTGCGCCATAGATACCAACAAACTTGGTATAAGCATCGATTTGCTTACGGCTTAATGAAGCGCCGCCAGGGATACGTAGGGCAGCCACACGACCTTTAGGATCGTTAGCAGGACCTGCGAATACTTTAAAATCGACATCTTTCATCAAATCTGCAACGTCGACCAATTTTAGTGGAATACGTAAGTCAGGCTTGTCTGATGCATAATCACGCATAGCCTCTGCGTAAGTCATACGTGGGAATTGTTCAAACTCAACGTCCATCATGGTCTTAAACAAGTGCTTGATAAGGCCTTCGTTGATGTTCATGATTTCTTCTTCATTTAAGAAAGAAGTCTCAATATCCACCTGAGTAAATTCAGGCTGACGATCAGCACGTAAGTCTTCATCACGGAAGCATTTAGCGATTTGATAATAACGGTCAAAACCTGACACCATTAGTAACTGTTTAAACAGCTGTGGCGACTGTGGCAATGCAAAAAAGTTACCTGGGCGAGTACGCGATGGTACTAGATAATCACGCGCACCTTCTGGCGTCGCACGAGTCAGAATAGGTGTTTCAACATCTAAGAAACCATGATCGTCTAAATAACGACGAATTGTTGAAGTCGCTTTGGCACGGAACACCATACGTTCTTGCATTTGCGGACGGCGCATATCGAGATAGCGATACTTAAGACGCAAATCTTCTGATACGGTAGTCTTCTCATCGTTCAACGGGAATGGTGGTGTTTCAGATTTGGCCAGTACTTCAATCTCTTTGCCTAATAGCTCGATTTGACCACTGGTCATAGTAGCGTTTTCAGTGCCTTCATAACGGCGACGTACACGACCAGTGATTTTTAGCACATATTCAGGACGTACCGCATCAGCAGTAGCAAAAGCTTCTGGGGTATCAGGATCGACGACTACCTGCAAGATACCAGCGCGGTCACGCATGTCTAAAAAAATCACGCCACCGTGATCGCGACGACGATGTACCCAGCCTACGACACTAATGGTTTGCTCAATTAAGCTTTCGGTTACAGCTCCGCAATATTCGTCTCGGTATTCGCTATGCGTCATAATATAGTTATCCAGTTGTCAGCCCAATTCGAAATACAATAATGCAGCCATTACTGCGCGATTCAAGCTATTCGCTAAAAAAACGCACAAACAACGCGATTAAGACAAATGGTCATCACGTCGACTGCAGAAAATTTAATGTAAACGCGTATTATGCCTAATCTGCCCTTGTTATACAACCAGCTGAGTCTAATCGAAGTATAGGAATGCTTAGGTATCAGATGTATTTGTGCCCAAACATTTGTATTGGGTTAAAAATTGTCATTTTGCTTGAAAACCTGAGTGACTGTGCCTATATCAGGCTCACTTATAAAATTCTATTGATCCTATTACTATTGATCTTATTAAAGTTATCTTAATCATGTAAGGAATACTGTTCATGCTTTTTCATCCTGCCAAAAACCCTGTTGAATTGCGCGTCATTCATCTAAATAAAAACCAAGAGCAACGCCGTGAAGACTTAATGGAAGCCACGCAAGGTAAAGCGGCGCTTAAGCAGTTCAAAAAAACAATGGCTAAGAAAGCCAAGCAGGCGCTAAAGGTAAAAACCAAAAATAAGAAAAAACATGCGGATGATAAAGCACAAGTTTTTGTCCTTGATTTTGATGGTGATATCAAAGCAACAGCGGTCAAGCATCTACGCGAAGAAATCAGCACGCTTATCAGCACGGCAAATAAAGGTGATGAAGTCGTCGTACGCCTTGAGTCAGGTGGTGGTGTGGTGCATGGTTATGGCTTAGCCGCAGCGCAATTGGTTCGCTTAAAAGACGCTGGTCTAAAGTTAACTGTCTGTGTGGACAAAGTCGCAGCGAGCGGTGGCTATATGATGGCTTGTGTCGCAGATAAGGTAGTGGCGGCACCGTTTGCCATCATTGGCTCAATTGGTGTGGTCTCACAATTACCAAACTTCCATAAATGGCTAAAAAACCATGACGTCGATTATGAGATGTTTACTGCTGGCGACTACAAGCGCACAGTTACTGTCTTTGGTGAGAACGATGCTGAAGATCGTGCCAAATATCAAGAAGAACTAGAGCAGACGCACGAGCTATTCAAACACTTTGTCAATAACTACCGTCCAACACTCGATGTGGCAAAAGTGGCCACTGGAGAGCATTGGTATGGCGAAGATGCGCTAAAACTTAATTTGATTGATAGCTTGCAAACCTCAGACAGCTATATTTTAGAGCGCATGGAAGACAGTGAAGTGTACGCACTACATTCACGTCAAAAACCAACACTCGCTGAAAAGCTAGGATTGGCGCAAGCAGCTGAGGCAACGTTGAGTATAGCAGTTGATAAACTGCCTGATGCACTTGCGCGTTTTGATTTAAATAGTCGCTTAAATATTCTAAAATAAGGTTAGATATCATTATGATAGCGAACCTCTAATATTTTAGAGTTCAAATGGTTCTTTATACATTGTTTGTATTTTGTAAAAGGCGTGGCCTAGCTGGTCGCGCCTTTTTGCTGTTTATTGATAATTGCTGTGATATAAATGTAGCATACAGAAAACAGTATACGTACGTGCACTATAGTCATTTCACTATAAAAGTATTACTGCATTAACCTCGCTTGAAGTATCACATATACATCTTCACTAGGTTGCCTTTTACTACTTTTAAATTGAATCGACTATAAGGTTCTCATGGAGCTTTTTATCAACACTTGATTTAGACAATCAATAAAGAAAAGGAAGTCATTTATGTCTAACGATAATTTAATGTTTACCGCAACAGAACATGGTCAAGCCATGCATGCCAAAGTCAAAGCGTTCATTGAAACGCACATTGAGCCAATCGAAGCGCAATTTTGGGAAGAGTGTCATAAGAAAAATCCTGATGGTAATTGGGAAAACTGGGAGTGGCCTGAAGCTTACGAAAGCCTACGTAAACAGGCCCGTGAAGCTGGCTTGTGGAATTTATTCTTGCCTGATGATACGTTAGGTGCAGGGCTTTCGGTAACTGATTACGCGCCTATCGCAGAGTTAACGGGTCGCAGTTTGCTTGCGCCCCATGTATTCAACTGTAATGCGCCTGACAGCGGTAATATGGAGCTATTGTGGCGCTACGGTACTCAAGAGCAGCAAGACAAGTGGCTGACACCAATTCTAGAAGGTAAGACGCGCTCTGTGTTTTGTATGACTGAGCCTGATGTGGCATCAAGTGATGCAACCAATATGGAAGCAACCGCTGTAGTCGATGGCGATGAGATTGTCATAAACGGTAGCAAATGGTGGTCATCTGGTCTTGGCGATCCTGCGGTTGATATTCTAATTGTCATGGCATATACCGCTGATGAGACCGCAGACCGTCATCATCAACATTCAATGGTGCTGGTACCAGTCAATACACCGGGTGTGAATATCAAACGTATGCTCAAAGTATTTGGTGATTATGATGCACCGCACGGACATGGTGAGATTAGTTTTGAAAATGTGCGCGTGCCAGTCAGCCACTTTATTGGTGGACCAGGTAAGGGCTTCGAGATTGCACAAGGTCGTTTAGGGCCAGGTCGTATTCATCATTGCATGCGTTGTATCGGTGCTGCTGAAAAGTCTCTAGAGTTAGCAGTTAAGCGCGGCATGTCACGTACTGCCTTTGGTAAGCCATTGCTACAATTAGGTGGTAACTTTGAGCGTATCGCTGAAGCCCGTATTAAGATTGATCAAGCTCGTTTGATGACCTTATATGCTGCACAGAAGATGGATGCGCATGGCACCAAAGCAGCATTGACTGAAATCTCTGCTATCAAAGTCGTGGCACCAACTGTATTACAAGAAGTCGTCGATATGGCGATTCAGATTCATGGTGGTATGGGCGTCTGTCAAGACACATTACTACCGAATTTCTATGCGCAAGCACGTGTGCTACGTTTGGCAGACGGTCCTGATGAAGTACACAAAACCATGATTGCCAAACTAGAACTCAAACGTCAGGGCTTTAGCCGTTCGACTAAATCTGATAAAGCTTAAGCTTTATCTTAACAAACGGTTGTGTGAGTCAGTCTTAATTTGCTCATGCAACCTTTATTAGAAATAAGCCAATCGTAATGCTAATTGAAAATTCACTATTAACGACTTAGTAGTGAATTTTTCATCACTACTGATGTTTTATCACTAGGGCGTATCCTCATTTCAAAAATGGTAATAAGCATAAGATAAATTGAATTGAGAACTAGCTCGCATATTTGTTATAAAAATAAAAGACCACATGATAAGGAATATCTCATGGCAACTGATAATAAAGTACTAGACCAAGGCGGCATGGTACGTGAGGGCGAAGAGCTCGATGCACAAGCAGTTAGTGAATGGCTTCGAAGCCAAGGTATCGATGTAGTAGGCGAGCCTACCGTCACTCAGTTCTCAGGTGGTGCATCAAACTGGACCTATCGTTTACAGTACGAAGGCAACGACAAAAACCAAGATTTGATACTGCGTCGTCCACCAAAAGGCACTAAAGCCAAATCTGCCCATGACATGGTGCGTGAGCATACCGTTCAAAAAGCTTTAAAAGAAGCATACCCTTATGTACCAGAGATGATTGCTCTGTGTACCGATGAAGCCGTTATCGGTTCAGATTTTTACGTGATGGAGCGCATGGAAGGCATTATTCCTCGTGCAGAATTACCAGAGGGTATCGATCTAGATCCGGAGCAAACTCGTCTACTTTGTACCAATGTCCTAGATGCCTTGGTTGAACTACATCAAATGGATTATACCGAGCACCCTGATTTGGTGAATTTGGGTCGAGGCGATGGCTATTGCGCGCGTCAGGTAAGTGGTTGGGACAAGCGTTATGTCAAAGCAAAAACCCCCAATGTACCCAGCTTTGCGTTAGTCAGAGAATGGCTTGCCAAGCACACACCTGCTGATAGTAAAACCTGTATTATTCATAATGATTGGCGTTTTGATAATGTGATACTTGATGTGGCTAACCCCACCAAAGTCATCGGCGTTCTTGACTGGGAGATGGCCACCCTTGGTGATCCATTGATGGATTTGGGTAGTGCATTGGCTTATTGGATTGAAGAAGATGACAATGTCGTGATGCAGCAATTCCGTCGTCAGCCCACCCATTTAGAAGGCATGATGACACGTGACGAAGTGGTTGCTTATTATCTCGAACAATCGGGTTTGGAAATAGACAACTGGACTTTCTATGAAGTATTCGGCTTGTTCCGCTTGTCAGGTATTATCCAACAGATTTATTATCGTTATTACCATAAGCAAACGACCAATTCTGCTTTCAAAGATGCGTGGCTTGCCATACACGTGATGCATGCTAAATGTCTTAAATTAATTGCGCAATACGAAGGTGAGGCGCTGTTTAATGAGTACGTCCAGCCAAATTTAGAAGACATAAGCGTAGATGCTGCTGCTATCGAGCAGTTACCAAGCACTGTTCAACAAGTTGTCAAAAGTATTTTACCGAAAGGTTATTTTGCAAAAGCACCTCATTCTCCTGAAGCTTAAGCATTCAGAAAACCGTACTTTAGCAAATATGATAAAAGGTAATAATTTATGACAACCATACTTTTAGCACGTCATGGTCAAGCGTCTTTTGGGCAAGAGAACTATGATCAGCTCTCAGAGCTGGGTTGTATTCAGGCGCAAATGTTAGGTCAGCATTATGCAGCCACACAGCGCCGTATCGATGCGATATTTACTGGTAGCTTGGTAAGACAACAAGACTCTGCACGGCATTTTTTGGCACGCTATGAACTGTCTATTTCTTCTAATGAGAGCAATGGTATGCCTGTGTTGCCTATCATAAATATAAATGAGCCTGATAGTTATATTCTGCCGCAATTTGATGAGTTTAATCACAAAGATGTATTCATTAAATCTGATCCTGACTTCATCAATAAAGGTGCAATCACGGCTGAGGTGGCTAAATCAGAGGTGCCAGCCACGCGTTTGGCTGAGTTATTTGATCAGGCAATGCAGCGCTGGCATGGTGGCGATAACGATCAGGACTATATTGAAAGCTGGCCGCAGTTTAATGACCGTGCACAGCAAGCGCTTGAACAGGTACGCGCACAAGTAGCAAGCTTAGGGTTAAATCGTGACAGTACTGTGTTGGTATTCACCTCAGGTGGTGTCATTGCAGCTATCACTGCACAGCTGCTCAAGCAAGGCAGTCAGACGGCTTATCAGTTGAATAAAAGCTTGGTCAATACTGGGGTAACCTCGGTCACATTCAAAGATCAAAGTACTCGCTTGATGTCACTCAATGAATATAGTCATTTATTCTCTGATGGTAATTCTTTTGTGACGTGGCGTTAAGCTAGCAACCAGTAAATAGAGTTAAAAGCAAGGTAAAGCAGTTACTTAAAATAGTTAGCCACCTTTTATTCGATTAAGATTAGCCGTCGTAATTGTTGAATACTATAAATTTATTTTGATCACTGACAAAATCAACCTATAAATTTGCGATATGATAGATTATTGTTTTGATCTCATGTCGATATGAAAAGGACTGTCCATGCAAAATAGATTGATAAATTTAGTCACTAAAAGCGCTAAACAACGTAAAGATGAGATAATCGGTGCCGTTCAGCCATCACGTTATTTACGAAAATTAAATAAGCAGCAGGTTGGACATGATAAAACCGTGCTCATCACGGGTGCGAGTTCAGGTTTGGGTGAGGGGATGGCCAGACTCTTCGCTAAGCTTGGCTACAACCTTGCGATATGTGCTCGTCGTACTGATCGCTTAGAGAGCTTACAGTCAGAACTAGTAGCGGAATATCCTAATATTCGTGTTGAGTACCGAGCTTTAGATGTCAGTGACTATGATGCCATATTTGAGGTGTTTGATGCGTTCACTACGGATTTTGGTCATATCGATAAAGTGGTTGTGAATGCAGGTATTGGCGAAAGTCGCCGGATTGGTAAAGGTCGTTTTGAGACGAACCGCCGTACGGTTGAGATTAATTTTATCTCAGCGTTGGCGCAATGTGAAGCCGCCATGAATATTTTTCGGGCACAGAGTAGTGGCCATCTAGTGGTCATATCAAGCATGTCAGCCATTCGTGGAATGCCCAAGCACTTGACAGCCTATGGTGCTAGTAAAGCTGGCTTGGCACACTTAGCAGAAGGCATTCGTGCTGATATGCTACTAACTAAATTACCTATCAAGGTTTCTACTATTTACCCAGGCTATATTCGTACTGAAATCAATGAAAATGCGAAGCCATTACCGTTTGAAGTAGATTCCGATACAGGTACCAAGGCAATCGTTGCGGCGATTGAAGCTGGTGTTGACGAAGCTTGTGTACCAAGTTTGCCATGGTCGATCGTGGGACAGGCGATGAAGCATATGCCACTACAGGTGATTAATAAAGTAAATAAGTAGCTAGTGCGTGTCATCAATTAGATTTAGTGGTCTTAAAATGGCTAAGTTTTGCTAAACATCGTCAGTAATTTTGCCAATATGTTCATATTAACGGCAATTTATTCCTTGTTTATCTACAATTTTTCTCATTTTAAGCCTCACAATCTAATTGATGACACGCCCTAAAGTAAACATATTACAGAAGAATAAAAAAAGCCCTTTACCTAATTAGGTAAAGGGCTTTTTTTATTCTTTCCACCTTTAAGTGTACAGCGCTTAAAAATTAAAGAGTTTGAGGGTTGTCTGATATATGTTTTTCACGCAATTTCTGACGTAAGACTTTACCAACAGCACTCTTTGGCAGTTCACTTACAAACTCAATATGGCGTGGACACTTATAACCAGTGAGGTTTTCCAATGCAAACTCTTTAATATCATTTTTAGTGACATTATTATCAGCAGGAACGACATAAATTTTAACGGCTTCGCCTTGATGTGCATCAGGAATACCAATGACTGCGCAATCAACGATAGCTTTGCAATCTAGCATGACAGATTCAATTTCGTTCGGGAATACGTTGAACCCTGAGACTAGCACCATGTCTTTTTTGCGATCGAGTAGGGTGATATAGCCTTTTTCATCCATGCTAATAATATCGCCAGTGCGGAAATAACCATCACTGGTAAAGTCATTGCTACTGTCTTTGTTGAAATAGCCTGAAGTGACATTAGGGCCCTTAATGCACATTTCACCCGCTTCATTCAGCCCCATGCGTTTGCCGTTATCATCGACTACGATGACATCAACACTAGGGACTGGTATGCCAATAGTGCCGTTGAATTTACGGTCAGTGATGACGTTGGCAGTACCTGCAGCTACCCCTTCAGTCATACCCCAACCTTCAACCATAGGACAGCCAGTCACTTCAAGCCAGCGTGCTGCTGTCTGTTCAGTCGCAGCCATACCGCCCGCTTGAGTGATACGTAATGAGCTAAAGTTCAAATCTTTAAAGTTTGGCTGATCGAGCAAACCTTTAAATAGGGTATTTACCGCAGGGAAAATATGGAACGGTTGCTTTGATAAAGTTTTGATGAACCCTGGCATATCGCGCGGATTGGGTATCAATATAAAGGTGTAGCCAGAGCGCATACCGAGCAGACTTAGCATAAACGCAAATATATGATATAGCGGTAGGGCCATCACCATATTGATATAGACTTCATTAATATCTGAGGTCACGGGGCGGTACCATGCTTCTGACTGCATGGCAGCAGCAACGATGTTACGTTGAGTTAAAACAGCACCTTTAGACAGTCCAGTCGTTCCGCCCGTATACTGCAGAATGGCTTTTTGTTGCATGGTGGCTTTTGGTGACTGAACAGGTAGGTGCTTACCTTTTTTGAGTACTTCAGGAAACTTAGTAACATGGTACTTAGGATCATTAAGATTATATTTAGGAACAAGTCGTTTAACTTGACGGATAACCGTATTGACCAAGATACCTTTAAGACCCATCATATCGCCCATTTTTGAGAGGACAATGCGCTTGATATTGGTCTCTTCGATGACTTGCTCAAGTGCTTGGGCAAAGTTGTCAACCACAAAAATAACCTGAGCGCCCGAATCATTCAACTGATGGCGCAGTTCACGACCAGTATAAAGTGGATTAATAGGCGTACACACGTATCCTGCGCGCAAAATACCAATCATCGTAGGCAAGTATTGTGGAACGTTTGGCATCATCAATGCCACAACGCTGCCTTTAGGAATGCCTTGTGCTTGTAACCATGCCGCAACCGCCATTGAGGCTTTATCAACATCGCCATAAGTATGAGTAACACCCATACAGATGGTCATAGGATGCATACGGAATCGCTCAAAACATTCCTCATACAGTTCTATAAGACTGGTATATTGATCAGGGTTAATGGTTTTGGGTACGTTTTTTGGATATTGAGCAAGCCAAGGTTTATCTACTGTCATACTTGAAGTCCCTAAGTGTTGAAATAAGTTAAGGTTCTATAAAAAAGTAGTCACATCCGTGTCAACAATATATTATCGCTAAAATAGCAATAAATTGTCGAGTGACATCATAGTGATTCACAGACTGCTAGAATACGGTGGCCTTTACATGTATAAAGTTTTTAACTACAAATTGATTTAACCGCAAAAGGTAAGAATCTGAGTAGATTAAACGGCGGGTTATTTCTTTACTGCCAAAAAAAGTGAAGTAACTTATTTTGGTAATACATTAACATAACTACAATTGATTTCGTTATGACAATACAAGAACTTGATAGTTTATACTTAAATTTGATAAAAATAACAATATATGTTGTAACTAATACTGAGATAAACGGTTAAAAAAACTGATAAACGGTTTATTTTCGAGAAATTTGTTAAATTATTATACCAAGTATCTCTCTGGTAAAACAGTTCGCTACATAATTACTTTGATGTCATTGTTACAATTCTGCAATTTTTTTAATAACAATTATTAGCTCTGCACAAAAAAGCGCTCTATATTGATATAGAACGCTTTCTTATTATAGAACTTCTATCTAAGGTTTCGGATTGTCTGATATGTGTTTTTCACGTAGTTTTTGACGCAATACTTTGCCGACATTACTTTTTGGTAGCTCGTCAATGAACTCGATATAACGTGGACATTTGTAGCCAGTCATATTATCTAGAGCAAATTCTTTAATATCACTTTTGGTGACATTTTTATCAGCAGGAACGACATAAATCTTGACGGCTTCGCCTTGATGTTCATCTGGAATACCAATGACTGCGCAATCAACGATAGCATTACAATCCAACATGACAGATTCAATCTCATTCGGGAATACGTTAAAACCTGAGACTAAAATCATGTCTTTTTTGCGATCAAGTAGGGTGATATAGCCTCTTTCATCCATGCTGACAATATCACCAGTACGGAAGTAACCATCATTGGTAAAGTCCTCGCTACTGTCTCTATTAAGGTATCCAGAGGTGACATTGGGGCCTTTGATGCACATCTCCCCCGTTTCATTGATAGCAAGACGATTGCCCTCATCATCGACCACAATGATATCAACGCTCGGGAGCGGCAAACCAATAGTGCCATTAAATTTGTGATCCGTCACAATGTTAGCGGTACCTGCTGCCACACCTTCAGTCATACCCCAACCTTCAACCATAGGGCAGCCAGTTACTTCAAGCCAGCGTGCAGCTGTTTGCTCAGTCGCAGCCATACCACCCGCTTGAGAGAGACGCAGGGAACTGAAATTTAAGTTTTTAAAGTTTGGATTATCAAGTAAGCCTTTATACAAAGTATTAACTGCTGGCAATATATGGAATGGTTGCCTTGATAGTGTTTTGACAAATCCTGGTATATCACGTGGATTGGGTACCAATATAAAGGTGTAGCCCGAACGCATGCCTAACATACTGAGCATAAATGCAAATATATGATATAGCGGTAGGGCCATAACCATATTGATATAAACCTCATTAATCTCTGAGGTAATTGGCCGAGTCCATGCTTCTGACTGCAAGGCCGCAGCAACGATATTACGCTGCGACAAAATCGCACCTTTAGACAGTCCAGTCGTTCCACCTGTGTACTGCAAAAATGCTTTTTGACTTAATTGCATGGCTGGTTTATGGAACGGAAGAACTTTACCTTTTTTGAGCACATCAGGGAATTTGGTCAATTCGTGCTTAGGGTCGTTCAGCTTATATTTAGGAACGAGGCGTTTGACCTGACGGATAACTGTATTGACCAAGATACCTTTGAGACCCATCATATCGCCCATTCTTGAGAGGACAATGCGCTTGATATTGGTTTCATCAATGACTTGCTCCAGTGCTTGGGCAAAGTTATCAACCACAAAAATAATCTGCGCACCTGAATCATTCAATTGATGGCGCAATTCTCGACCGGTATAAAGTGGATTAATAGGGGTACATACATATCCTGCGCGTAAGATACCAATCATCGTAGGCAAGTACTGTGGAACGTTTGGCATCATTAGTGCGACGACGCTGCCTTTAGGGATACCTTGTGATTGTAACCATGCCGCAACTGCCAGTGAGGCTTTATCAACATCACCATAAGTATGAGTCACGCCCATACAGATGCTCATAGGGTGCAAACGAAAGCGATCAAAGCACTCTTCATATAGATCTATGATGCTGTTGTATCTATCGGGATTGATCGTCTTAGGCACAATATTAGGGTAATGGGCAAGCCATGGTTTATTCGGCGTCATAGTCAGCGTCCTTGAGTTTTACTATTTAAAATTGTGATGTGGCAGTCGTATCCGTGTCAATGACACTCATCAGCACTGACGTGATCGTTTGCTGTTGAGAGTGATAAATTCTTATCGATTGACTGACTGATGGGTTTGTTTCATCGTTGTATAATGGAATCTAGCTATCATTCAAAAAAATAAATCATTCGAGAGAATGATTTTTAGAAAGTATAATTTATCATTAAGAGCGTTGAAAAAACAGATGCCTTAATAATAAAAAAGTCTATTTTATATGGTTGAAGTATCCAAAAATAAATAGATATCTATTCAACACATTAGCACGAATGTGGCTTAAGGAAATATTGGTTTGCAGCACTGGTCAGTACATAAATTGAGCTCAAATATATAGCTAATATTAAATATATAGAGGTGTGTTTAAAAAATGAGGTAATTTTAATAACTAGACATTAATACCGCAGTATTTAAGGTAGGATAAACTGATGTTTTTTATTAAAAAAACGTCGATAGATAAGCAATGCATTGATTGTACAGCCAAGTGTGCTACTCACACATATCAAAAACATGGTTACAATCTGATAGCGAACTGCTTGAGTAGGGTCGGCGCCAGCAAGGATTTGACCTGTCATCATACCCGGTAAACTGACAATACCAACGACTAACATTGAGTTTAACGTTGGCGTCATGCCATTGATGATCGCTGCACGTATGGGCTCATGTACGGCTTCAAATGGTCGCGCAGATAAGCTGAGCATCATCTCGATACGCCCGCGTTGCTCATGAAAGGATTCAATCAATTGGTTGCTGGTCAAAGAAATGGCAGTGAGCGAGTTGCCCAGTATTAAGCCCAGTATAGGAATGATGAATTGCGGAGTGTACCAAGGCTGCACCCTCAAAATAATAAGAATTGCGATTGCCGTAACGAATACTGCTGAAGTACTGACTGCGATAAACGTATCGGTGAATAAGCCTTTATAGCGACGCTTGACCCGGTTTTTGGCAGCGCTGCCTGCAATTAAGGTCATGATGGTTAAAATGAGGAGTACTTCATACCATTGTTCACGTGCAAAGATCCATGCCAATATCAAACCAATGAAACTAAGCTGAACCACGGTACGAATAGCAGCGGTTAGTAGTATCTTAGTCAGATGCAAGCGCAGTCGCCATGATACGAGAAGTACGATGAGAATTAGACTACTAGCTAAAGCGACATCCCCATAAGTCAGAACCATTTGTATATCATCCGTACCACTCATAAGTGCTCATTATAGTTAATCCTCTATAAATTGGATACGGTGTCAGTCTCGCTTAGTCTACTATTTGTAGCACTTGCACTCAGCTTTCTTGTATCCAAATTATATTGCACCGACTATATTATAATATAAATACTAGGTAGAACCAGTCAGTGAAGATATGACATGAGGTGTTGACTATGTTCTGGTATTAAAACACTTCAGTTAATACGCCTGATTGCATATGCCAATGATGATTGGCGAGTGGCATGATATCTTGCGTATCATGAGTGACCCATAGTAATGTGCGCTGCGTATCTAGTTGTAGCCAGTTCAGTAGTAGTTGTACCAGCTGTGCCGAAGTGTCAATGTCTAGAGCGGCTGTAGGCTCATCTAGTAATAATACCTGTGGATTTAACTGTAAAAGGCGCAGGGTATTGACCAGTTGCCGCTCACCACCTGATAAGTGATAGGTATCTTGCTGTAAAAAATCAGCGTTTCGTTGCAAGCGTTCGAGCTGTGCGATGTGCCAATCTATATCAAAATCGAGATGCTGATGAGCTTGTAGGCGATAGGGCATTGTTAGATTGTCAATGACACTGCCTTCTAGCAACTGTGGATGCTGTGCGAGCAGAGCAACTTGCGTGCGCCATTGTGTGGGTAATGTGTCGTGAATACTCTGAGACGCACTGACATTTGATGCATCATCATTGTTTAGGTAGACGTCACCGTTGCTCATTGGCAATAGCCCCGCTAATACTCGTAACAACACAGATTTCCCACTACCAGAAGACCCTGTCAACACCGTTACTTGTCCTGATAGCAATGTACCAGTCATGCCATTTATCAATACTCGCTTATCAGCAGGTAAGACAGGATCTGGCCTTACTGTTTTTCTTAATTTGTCAGACCATTTTTGATAAATATGAGATGGTGTAAAAGGGTTTGTTTGAACGCTAGTGACATTATTAGACACATTGTTGGACGCATTGTCAGAAGAAGATGAGGTCGCTGTACGTCTGCTGTGTACCCAAACATTTTCGAATGTAAGCATAACTTCAAACTCACCCTTATCAGCCACACCTTTATTATGGAGCACGCTCATCTATTAGGATTATTGACTACCCATTTGCTCGCTAATAGCTTGCTCAATAGCACTACGTAATTTTTGTGGTACACGGATAGGGCGCATGGGTGCATTGTTTGCAGCGGTAGCATCTGATTTATCATTAGATATAGGCTCTGCTTGAACTTGATTTTGTACACAGGCGATAACGATTTTACCGCTACTTAGTAAACTGTTGCTGCTGTCTGTAGCGGTGCTACCTACCATATGGCGATGGATGCTTTGATGGAAAATCATACTGGCAGGTTTTAATTCGACTTTATCGACACGCACGCTGATCACTTCATCTAAGAGAATGGCTCGTTTGTATTGCAAGTCTGCCTGACTCACGACAAAGTGCTGTATATCACCATTGTCCGTCTGTAGAAAATAACCATTCAAACCAATTTGGCCAAACCAATCACGGCGGCAGTTTTCAAAAAACACCAAGTGATTGGCGTGGTAGACTATACCACCGGCATCAGTATGGTTAATATAGACGTTATAATCTTTAGCAAATAATGGCGTCAATGCGGCAGTTGAGTTTTTGCTGTTAGTGGTTGTCATAATCATGCTCAGTATTTTTTATCAGTATAAATAAATAGAAATGGCTTAAAAGTTTTTGCTTAATAAAGGTTAGGGCGTGTCTTCAATTCACTCAATAGTCATCTAAATGGGCTAAAAATGGCTAAATCTTGTCAAACATCATCAAATAGCTGGTTAATATCCCGATATTATCTGAGCTATTTTTCTTGTTTGACGGCAATTTATCTCATTTTCATCACCATCTTTAAAATGAAGACACGCCTTAGTATTGCCTTTTGAATAAATAACAATACTGCTTTTAATAATAGGGTTTTGACGATAATAAAGCGTCATTCAAAACTATTATAGAAATAACAGTTAATAATAAGAGCTACTCTAGCTTAAGATATCAGGACACGCAATAGTTAGGTTGCGCTCCGTCTGTTATCATATAGTCATTCCACTATAAAAATATTACTGCGTTAACCTCGCTTGAAGTATTTGATATACATCGACACTCGGTTGCCTTGTACTACTTTTAAATTGAATCGACTATAGTGGTTTGTATCTTTTGCCTCTCAACTATTCGTATTAGCACCGTATTTCATCAATCAGTATAGGATAATTTATGACCCGTTTTGTCAGTTTTAATATTAATGGTATTCGTGCTCGCCAACATCAGCTTGAGGCTATGCGAGACGTCATCGATCCTGATGTGATGGGGCTGCAAGAAACCAAAGTACATGACGAGCAGTTTCCCTTAGAAAACATAGAAAGCTTGGGTTATCATGTAGAGTATTTCGGTCAAAAGGCGCATTATGGTGTTGCACTCTTGTCTAAAGTCGCGCCTATTTTTGTGCAAAAAGGCTTTCCGGGTGAAGAGGAAGAAGCACAAAAGCGTTTTATCCATGCCCGCTATGAGTTTGAAGGCCGTGAAGTCGATGTGCTTAACGGTTATTTTCCGCAAGGAGAAAGCCAAGACCATCCGACCAAGTTTCCAATGAAGCGTGCTTATTACGCAGATTTGATGGCTTATATTGATACGTTAAAAGCAGAAGGCCGCTCGCTTGTAATTATGGGCGATATGAATATCGCTCCAGAAGATATCGATATCGGCATCGGTGAAGTCAATGCCAAGCGCTGGCTCAAAAACAGAAAGACTTCATTTTTACCAGAAGAGCGTGAGTGGTACAGTGCACTGATGTCGCGTGAGCTGACAGATACGTATCGTTTGCATTATCCAGAAAGTACTGAGCTCTATAGCTGGTTTGATTACCGCAGTCGTGGTTTCAATGACGAGCCTAAGCGTGGACTGCGTATCGACCATATTTTGTGTACCGCAGACCTAGTTGAAGCATGTGTTGATGCAGGTATCAGCTATGATCTGCGCGCTATGGAAAAACCGTCTGATCATGCACCAATTTGGTCGGCATTTGACTTAAAAAAATAGTAATACGTTTATATAGTTAATCCTCTATAAATTGGATACGGTGTCAGCTTCGTTTAGTCTATTGTTTCTAGTACTTTCACTCAGCTTCCTTGTATCCAAATTATATTGAACAGACTATAGTATTTATCAAAACATAGTCTATAAATCATAATAAGACTTGAACAATAAGGATGTAATGATGGCTGTCGGAAATATTGAAGTACCCAATACGATCTATCCTATCGAAGGTATCAAGTTAAGTGCGACTGCAGCGGGTGTGCGCTATAAAGACCGTGATGATTTAGTCGTCATAGAGATAGCTGATGCTGCGACCACTGCGGTAGTAACCACGAAAAACACCTTTTGTGCTGCACCTGTGCGTGTATTGCGCGAACACTTCGCTAAAGCCAGCCCTCGCTACTTGGTGACCAATACAGGCAATGCCAATGCAGGGACGGGCGCTGATGGCAAGCGTCGTGCTGTCGATATCTGTGCTGCATTGGCTCATAAGGCTGGTGTAGATAGCAATACTGTATTGCCATTTTCTACAGGCGTCATTGGTGAGCCACTAAATAGCGACGCAGTGATCGCAGGCTTAGACAATGCACTTGCTACTTTAGCCCCTGACAGTTGGCTTGCTGCCGCGAATGGGATTCGTACGACGGATACTATTCCAAAACTTGCTAGCCAAAAAGTTGATGTAGCGGGTATCAGTTATCATATAACGGGTATGTCAAAAGGCTCAGGTATGATACGCCCGAACATGGCGACCATGTTGGGTTACGTGGCGACTGATGCCAATATCGCAGCTGACTTGTTACAAGAGATGCTAAGTGCCATCAATGAGCAGTCTTTTAATCGCATCACTGTCGACGGTGACACCTCTACCAATGATTGCTGTGTATTGATAGCTACTGGCGCTGCTAGCTCAGAGGTAATCGATAGCCCAGAACATCCGCATTATCAGTCAGTATTCACGGCGTTGACAGAAGTGTTTGTGCGTTTGGCGCAATTAATCGTGCGTGATGGTGAGGGTGCAACTAAGTTTATGACAGTGAAAGTCACTGGTGGCCAGACAACGCAAGAATGCTGCGATGTAGCGTACGCAGTGGCGCATTCACCACTGGTAAAGACTGCGTTCTTTGCCAGTGATGCCAATTGGGGTCGTATATTGGCTGCGGTTGGTTATGCGGGTATCGAAGATTTAGATACAGAGCAGGTCGATGTGTATCTGGATGATGTGATGATTTGCCAAAGTGGTGGTGTTGCGCCTAGCTATACGGAAGAGGCGGGCAAGGCAGTCATGAGTCGTCCTGAGATTACCATTCACATTAATCTTGCACGTGGCGATGCCAGTGATACGGTATATACCTGCGACCTATCTTATGATTACGTTAAGATAAATGCTGATTATCGTAGTTAGAAGTTGTTAGGTGTAAAATTATCGTTGAACAGGTTTACGATTGAGCCAGAGTGACAGTCACTCTGGCTTTTTGCTATCTGACGCTTACTCAGTATCAATTTGCCCTACTAGTTAATACGTGTCATTAACATCAGTTGCAAAAGCTGACGTTACTTTACAAAGCAGTTATAGAGGGATAGAGGACTCGCACCTTATACTAATTTTAGTAAACAACACACGGCAGGGCTCATAAATTTTGATGACGTATTTCTTTATAACGTACTTGTAGTGCCGTACTTACTATTAAAAAGATTGGCTATTACAAAGACCAACTATTACAAAGATTAGATGTAAAAAAATAAATTTAAATAAGCTACTTATAATTAATAACAACTCACTGAGGATTTTATAATGAAAAAATTAGCACTCGCAGCATTGATGACGACTTTTGCGCTTTCTGGTTGTTCTACCATGGACAATGAACGTACGATGGTGGTTGAAGGGCAGCCTATGAATGTAAAAGTGGTTAATATTCCAAGTTTTGAAGTAGAAGTTGCACCGCGCAAAGCCGTATGTGATTTGACGGCAACTGATGGCTCTATGGTTGAATCTCAGTGCTTGCAGTATCGTCAAAATTATCAGAAAAACTACACCACTTTAAACGGCAACATCCAAGGCTTTACTTATGAGCCTAACTATCGTTATATGCTCGATATACGCCAAGAAGCAATGACCGAAGAAGGCTCTGATGTCGTACAGCCTGTTTGGATCTTAAATAAAGTTATCTCAAAAACTGCTGAGTAAAACTTGCTTGGTTTACTGAATGTTTTGTAACTTCTCTATAGAAAAGACAATAAAAAAGGCCTCTAACGAATTAGAGGCCTTTTTTATTGTCTTTTTTTAATCAATCATGGAGTAGCTTTAACACTGGCTGTAATTAACGGTAAAGCCGCGGGTTGCCGTAGGAATACGATTATCAGCATAGACAGCAAGTCCGCCACGCGATGTTTCTTTATACTTATCAAGCATATCAGCACCGGTTACTTTCATCGTCTCGATTACTTTATCTAAAGAAACGAAGTGCTGTCCATTACCGCGGCAAGCGAGGCGCGCTGCGTTCACAGCTTTTACGGCACCCATCGCATTGCGCTCGATACAAGGCACTTGTACTAGTCCGCCAACAGGATCGCAGGTGAGACCTAAATTATGTTCAATGCCAATTTCGGCAGCATTGAGACATTTAGCAGGATCGCCACCTAGGATTTCAGCCAATGCCGATGCAGCCATCGCGCAGGCTGATCCAACTTCACCCTGACAGCCGACCTCAGCACCAGATATAGAAGCGTTTTGTTTGATTAAGCTACCGATAGCAGTGGCATTCAATAAAAACTTGCGAGCGCCTTCTATGCTGTAAGTTGATAGAAAGTCACGGTAATAATGCATGACAGCAGGAATAATACCTGCAGCGCCATTGGTAGGAGCGGTCACGACATTACCACCATTGGCGTTTTCTTCATTGACAGCTAGTGCGTACAGATCAATCCAATCCATTGCCGCAAGCTTATCGTTTTTCGTCACAGGTTGGTTTTTTTCAGCGCACAGTTGTAGATGTAAGGCTTGAGCACGACGTTTCACATCTAGGCCACCAGGTAATATGCCGCTATTTTGACACCCGCGTGTCACGCAATCCTGCATAGAAGCCCAAATAGAATCTAGATAGGCAAATACTTCTATTTGATTGCGATAGTGACACTCATTGGCCAGTACCAGATCGCTGATGCTTAGACCATGCTGACGGCACTGCTCTAAAAGCTCTCCGGCGCTATTGAATGGGTAAGGAACCACATCAATCGTTGGGCTGGCATGATCTTCATCTGGATTGGTGGCATCTTCTTCATTAATCACAAATCCGCCGCCGACTGAGTAATAAGTCTGCTGATAGTGAGTACCGTCTGTCGATATGGCTCGAAGCATCAAGGCATTGGGATGATAAGAAAGCACCGTATCGTCATACCAATAAATATCGCGCTCCGTATCAAAGTTAATGGCATGAGTACCCGATATATTTAATGTCTTGTCAGAAAATATAGGCGATAAATAATTACTGGTCATGCGTGTATCAATGGTGCTAGGAGCGTGTCCAAGCAGACCTAGCAAGATGGCAGTATCGGTGGCATGTCCTTTGCCCGTCGCAGCCAAAGACCCATAAAGTTCAATTTCAATCGTTTTAACCGTGGTCAGTTCTTGATGCTTACTTAGTGAAGCCAAAAAAAGATTTGCAGCAAGCATTGGCCCGACGGTATGTGAGCTTGATGGTCCTATGCCGATTTTAAATAAATCGAAAACACTGATCATAATAAGTTACCAAGAATTTTGAGTGCTTTAGCCTGTTGTATTGATTGCTTTAGGCACTTTTATTGAGAATATGATAGACAGCCACCACCCTTATGCACCGAAAGCAAACGTGTGCAGGGCAACACCTATGAAAGTATTAGCGTAAAGGGGTACAACTGGTGAATGAATAATAACTTTTATTTATTTTGAAACTCCGTTATCATGCTCGGAGTCAACTGCCGTGTAACATCCTGTAAGTTGGTTGTCGCTATAAAGTACGTTGAGTACATAACGGCCGAAATCGTTTTTAGTAGAACATATCCGACCTGATACATCTAGCAAAACATGGTCATCATACCAAATAATACTTTTGGTTTGCCATATTGCAACATAAATGAATGAATTAGGGCGACATATTATAAATGAAAGGATGTAAAGCTTGCTATAGTCATTCCACTATAAAAGCATGACAGCGTTAACCTCGCTTGAAGTATTTGATATACATCTGCACTCGGTTGCCTTGTACTACTTTTAAATTGAATCGACTATATTCATCTTTACCTCCATCTCTTTATCTATTGAATTCACGATTTGACTCAGTTTTGATTCCATCATTTATTGTCGCCTATTATTTTAGCTCAGCTCACATAGGATAAGCGCATGCCCTCTCAAAAAGACCCTTCCTCACATTCAGAAAATAGCGCCCAAGAGCCATCGGCTCACAACGCACTAGAAGCTGCAGGTATTGATTCAGCAGCCATGAGCTATCCAAAAAACCCAGATTTTGAAAACGGTCGTTGGTTTCCAACTTGGCGTTCTTATCAGGGTGATTTGGATCGTGATCCAGTTGGTATCAATGAATACTTGCCACCATCAAAAAGTGTATTGCTAGGTGTACAGCACACGTTTGCGATGTTTGGGGCGACGGTACTGGCGCCATTGCTAATGGGTTTTGATCCTAACTTGGCTATTTTGATGTCAGGTATCTGTACTGTGATGTTTTTTATGATCACAGGCGGGCGTATGCCAAGTTACTTGGGCTCAAGCTTCGCTTTCATCGGTCCAGTCATTGCTGTTACCGCGTATGCAGGTGCAGGGTTCAATGATAATTTAAGTGTCGCTTTGGGTGGCATTATGGCGTGCGGTATCATCTATTCGTTGATTGGACTGCTGGTGATGAAAACAGGCACCGGCTGGATTGAGCGTCTGATGCCACCTATCGTTACTGGTGCTATCGTGATGATTATTGGTCTTAATTTAGCACCAGTGACTATTCAGGGAGTGTCTAGTAATCAGTTTGACGCTTGGATGGCGACATTGACGGTACTATTGATTAGTGGTGTGGCTGTGTTTACAGGTGGTATGTTGCGTCGATTACTACTATTGGTTGGTCTGATACTGTCGTATCTTGCCTATTTTGTAATGACTAACGTCCTAGGCTTTGGGTCGCCGATTGATTTTAGTAGTGTGGCAGCCGCTTCATGGTTCGGTTTACCAACGATTCATACGCCTAGTTTTGATAAAAATGCCATTATTCTTATTGCGCCTGTGGCCTTTATTTTGGTCGCTGAAAACTTAGGGCATTTTAAAGCCGTTGAAGGCATGACCAAGGCTCGTGTAACGCCTTATATGGGTCGCGCATTTTTTGCAGATGGTTTAGCGACGACTTTTTCAGCAGGATTTGGTGGTACAGGTGTAACCACTTATGCCGAAAATATTGGTGTTATGGCAGTGACTAAAGTATATAGCACGACGATATTTGTTGTAGCGGGTGTGGTTGCCATCATACTTGGGCTATCACCAAAGTTTGGTGCCATCATTCAGACGATACCAGGGGCATTATTGGGCGGCGCGTCCATCGTCGTGTTTGGCTTAATTGCACTTGCAGGTGTGAAAATCTGGATAGACAATCATATTGATTTTAGCAAAAACAGCAACTTAATTATTGCTGCGGTCACTGTCATCATGGGCACAGGTAACTTCAGCTTACACCTAGGTGGTTTTGATTTGGGCGGTATCGGTACAGCTACGTTGGCAGCTATCGTATTAAATGCATTGTTTAATCAAAGTGCTGAGATGAAGGCTGCTAATAAATCGTTAGCTAAATAATAGGTTAAGTTTCAGAGTATTTATCGAATATCTGAACTAAACTGATAGTTTTAAAAAAGCACCCATGCTATCGATAGCATGGGTGCTTTTTATTGGATAAAATTGCCAAGATTATTTATACTTACGTTTATAAAAGCGTGCAAAAAACCGATAACGGCGTAGGGCACGTGGTTTGGGCTTTAACGATCCTAAATAAATGGCAAACATGGTCAATAATGCGCCGCTCCATTGCAAGGTATTGATAGGTTTGTCTAGCCAGCTATAGTCAATTATCAATGCGGCTACTGGTTCACTCAATAGGAGCAATCCTGTCAATGCCAGTGACATCTTAGGGATAGAGTAAGCAATCAGGCCCCATGCCAAGCATTGCATGACGGCTCCATAAATCAGTATCCACCCAATCTCAGACCAGGTATTGGGTAATATGTGTCCCATATCAAATATGAACATCGGTACAATCATGGCTAATACGCCACCAATACTGACCAATTGCATCAATACAAATATGGGTGTGGGTTCTGTGTCATGAGTTTTGCGAATAAAGGTCATAGAAGCAGCTAGCATAGCTCCTGATAGAATACCCGTCACAAAGCCCCAAATGGCATCTGTGTTATGTGCAAACTCAGGGCTGCCAATCATGGCCACACCCAACATGGCAAGGCACAAGCTGATCAGTTGCAAGATAGACTGACGCTCTGCAAAATACAAAAATCCGATAGCGGCTAAAAAGAAAATCTGTAAGCTATTAAGCAGGGTTGAAATACCAGGTCCGACCGCATAAATACTCTCATGCCATAGCGCCAAATCTAACCCCAAAAACGCCCCTGACAATAAACCATAAATGATGGCACGCCTTGAACGTGGCAAATGTTGCCCTGTTAGTTTGGCCAGTACGGTAAATATGACACCAGAGATGGCCAGTCGCCAAAAGGCCATTGCCCAACCGCCCACATCCACATGAGCCACAATCAAACTACCCAAACCAAAAATGATACAGCCGATGACCAAGCCGATAGATGCAGAGCGCGAAGAGGTCACTGCCATAAATTATCCTTACTTTAATACTTATGACTAAAGTGATGTTACGTTGTTGGAGTGATATCATTTATAGACAATAAAATGATGGTAATAGTACGACAAGCTAATTTGAGTAATGCTCGATTTTATATAAGTCTCACTGTAAACGTTTTGGCTTAAAAAATGAATGCCTTGCTAGGCAATTAGCAAACATTTTTAAAGAAAAACAAGAATCATAAAAAAATATTAGAAATAAATAGATTAAGGTTTTTATTCGGATAGCTGTACTATGACATTGTCATGCTAGCAATCTTAAAACTAGGTAGCTATTCGCTATTTATCAATGTGAGGGTTTATAATAGTCATAAGTTATAAGGGCGTGTCATCAATTAGCACATTAATACATTTAGTGGCCTTAAAATGGCTAAACATCGTTAGAAATTTTGTCAATATATTCATATTAATGGCAATTTCTTCCTTGTTTATCTACAATTTCTCTCATTTTAAGCCTCACAATCTAATCGATGACACGCCCTAGCATGGGCTTACTATATTCACTAGGTGATGGCACTATATTAAGTGTGTTAATCGCATTAAGTGCGATATTAGTGCTAAGTGAGTTGTCAGCCAGTCGTGAAGGTTTAAAACGCCACCATACTTTTAGTTTAGGGTTATTTATGCGTCAACGTTCTTTGTCTTTTTCACCATTATCTGCTTTAGTCCGTTTATGGTCATCTCCAACATATGCGCTTTACCTGTGTCTTGGAGCTTTATTGGCCATTGTGATGGGTATGCCCGCGCATGCTGCAAGTTGTAAATTGCCCAAGAGCTATTATAAAAACGTCTCTTGTACGTCAAGTAGCGGTTATTTTTTGGCAATAAAAGATTTCGGTGCGCCAGTGGCTTTGATTAATAGTAAAGGCAAAGCTGTCGTTGATTTATCACGTTATCAAGAGATCAAGGCAGATAAAATCGCTGGCGGCCTAATCCCCGTACAACGCAGCAATAAAGTTGGTTACATCAATATGCAGGGTCGTGAGGTTGTGCCAGTCGTTTATGACCTATTAGGTGAGTCAGCAGGCTGGGCAAGAGGAGTCTCGGAAGGCCGTATAGTCGTGAAAAAAAATGGTAACTATGGAGTAATTAACACCGCCAATAAAACCATTGTGCCATTTTCGGCAGCGATTAGTGATATCGATGATTATCGAGGTGGCGTAGCTCGCGTCAATAAAAGCCGAGCAATCAGTTGGTTGGATAAAAACGGCAATACGACCAGTGATCCAAATGGCAAAGATGATGATGGACCCTCTTCATCAGAATCTAATTCTGCCAAATCCGGTCTTGCCCAATCAAAGACAGCACCTCTCAATCGTTTTACGACATTGCAGCCGAGCCAACAAGATGGTAAGTGGGGTTTTGTTGATGATAATAACGTGATTATGATTACGTATTCGTTTGATGAGGTGCAGTCATTTTCCGAAGGCTTAGCTGGCATACGAATTGGTAAAGACTGGGGGTTTCTCAGTCTTGGTGGTGAGCTTGTGATTCCGTTTCGTTTTTCTGACAGCGGTGTGTCTGAGAATGACAGCTACAAAGGTAAGCCTGCGTTTGTATTTACGGATGGTAAGGCGTGGATTGGTAATCTAAAAAATGGTAATAAAATGTGCATTGATAAAGAAGGGACTAGTATCAGTTGTGAGTAGAGGCTGCCCTTATGTTTAAAGACCCATGTAAAATATTTAGGTCGTATTCTAGCAATAAAAAAGAGTGTAAGCCTATGAGTTGATAATAGGTTTTACACTCTTTTTTATGTGAAGCAGTTAAGCCACTAGCGTTTTAAAAACTATTTTTCTAATAAGTGCGAGCCAATCAAATCAACCATATATGGCTGATAATACTCAGGAATGTCATGCGCCATGCCTTCGATTAGATGGAACGTGGCATTAGGAATGGTCTTGGCAACGACTCGGCCCTGTGACGCAGGAATTAAGCCATCTGCGCTACCATGTAGCACGATAGTCGGTGCTTTGACTTGTTTGCTAAACCGGCTGATAGAACCTGATGCCAAAATAGCGTTGAGTTGTTGCACCGTACCGAGCGGATGAAAATTGCGTTGATAGCGAATTTTGGCAATTTCACGCACCATACGCACATTGACATGTCCGGGTGTGCCGACGGTTTTCATAAACCAGACGCTATGACGCACAATATCACGCTCAGAATGGCTTTCAGGACGATTAATGAGTGTGTATAGCTGCTTTGGTTTTGGTGGCTTTAAAAAAGCACGGTTGGTCGTGGTAAACATCAATGCCATGCGTTGTACTAGGCTTGGATAACGTGCCGCTACGATTTGGGCAATCATACCGCCCATAGAAGCGCCTATTATGTGTGTTTTACCCAACTGCAGTGCCTTAATTAAGCGCACGGTATCCTCTGCCATGTCTGTCAAATTATAAGCAACTTGCGTACTTTTATTAGACAGACCTGTTTGCAAACGCATCATCATTTTTAGTTGACTGATACGCGGTAGACCATCAATTTGAACTTTAGAAGACAAGCCAATATCACGATTATCAAAACGAATCACAAAGAATCCCGCATCAATAAGGCGCTTAATGAAGTTATCTGGCCAAAATATCATCTGTGAGCCAAGCCCCATAATCATCAGCAGTGGTGGGTTATTAGGATTGCCACCAGCCTCGACACAGAGTTCAATACCATCACCGATGTTAATCATCGATTGATACAGGTGTTTGCTCAAGTCAGAGTCGCACCATTGATGCGCGCCAAACTTTTGCCACTCAGCAGTAGGGTAGCTCCCTACGCTGTCATCAAGGCTTGCAGATGGCTTGGCACTTACTTTGGCATTATTGATATCATTTGATATAGTCATGAAGTGTCCTAATTAGCGAGTCGTCTACTACAGCTCAATCATCTCAAAATCAAGCTTTCCTACACCGCACTCTGGGCACGTCCAGTCATCAGGGATGTCATCCCATTTGGTACCTGGTGTGATTCCTTCTTCTGGGCAGCCGAGCTCTTCATCATATATCCAGCCACAGACAATACATTCATAACGTTTCATAAATAGTCCTATCGATCATTACTAGTGTTACAGTGCGCTATTGACACTTATATTTGGGATTACAGTCATTATATTAGACTGCGAAAGCGCACGTAGTTTAGCATATAACCGTGATTTTCGTAGTTAAGTTTACACTTGTATATTGAGATTGCTTTGCTTTTATCAAGAGAGAGATTGGTTCTGTCCCAAAACTGATAAGCGACAAGCCTGATAGCCTAGCCTCAATGCTAATATCGATTATGCTATAATGACTGCCACTAAACTCACCGTATTAGCCATCATTTATCGTTGATACAGTATCATCCAGTTACTATTCAGTTATTGTCTAAGCCATATAAGCTAAGGGTTGTCCATGAGCACTAGTGCCGCTGCTACATCTACAAACACCGAAAACGAGCCGTCTAATATGCTCAATACCGATCATCCATTTTGGCAAGTTATTCGCACAGTACCAAACTTCCCAAAAGTTGGCATTGATTTTTATGATATTACACCGTTACTGCGCAGTCATATCAACGAGGTCATTGATGCATTACTTGCCGCACTGCCAGAAGGGTTGATGGACGAGGTAGATTGTTTTGGGGCTGTAGAAGCACGTGGGTTTGTGTTTGCAAGTTTGCTGGCAGGCCGTTTGGGCAAGGGTATGATTTTGCTACGTAAACCCGGTAAGCTGCCACCACCCGTTGCGAATAAAGCCTATGCTTTAGAGTATGGTAAAGATACGCTGGAAATGCAAAATAATTTGCCGCCTGAGCGTGTATTGCTGGTTGATGATATCTTAGCGACTGGTGGTACGCTAACCACTGCTTATGAGCTGTGCTGCTCAGCAGAACATACTGTCGTTGGTGCTTTGGTATTGCTAGACTTGATTGATTTGCATGGTGAATTTCCAGTACCTGTTTATACGGTGTTGAAAGCTTAGCAGTAGTATTTACAGGCTAAAATACGCCCTAGGTATTTAAAATAAAAAAGCGCGCTGATATTATTCAGCGCGCTTTTTTATTTTAAGCGGTTTCTTTGGCTTGCTCGTAGTTTTCACAAGCTTGTTCTACTAGTGTCCGTCCGACTGTATTGGGCGTCGTGGTTTTAAAGTCCTTGGTGGTTAGTATTGGCTTTTCTGACTGCCAAGAGGCCAATACTTTATCCTTAGCTCCGTAGTTCACATAGGCACGTCTGTAGTAACTGGCATCTTTGCAAGAAATTAGTAGTTGCTGGTCGCTATGATGAATGTTGTCTTTTTTTGCTTTGTCTTTCTTGACGTTATCTTTTTTTGCGTTATCTTCTTTCGGCTCATTCGTTTGTGTAGGATAGGTTCGACGAATAGACACAGTGATATTTTCGACGTCTTTTTCGTCTATGATATTGATGTCGGAGCCTTCGATAGATTCCAAGTCTAAGCTAAAAATTGATCCAGTTTGACTCTCTGATACTTTTGACCAGTCCACTGCATGCGCACTGACTGCGAGAGCACCGCTTACTAATAACATTGATAGCCGCTTCATAATCAAGCCTTGCTTCTGGTTGTTGGAAATGGGCCATAATAGCCAACTTGCTATTAGCAGGCAACTTTCTTTTATTGCCTGTTGTTACAGTTTGCAGAGTATTATCGCTATTAGTGGCTGCGCCAGTGACTGCATCAGTGATTGTGAATCTTAACTTCGTGTTTTAACTTCGTGTCTTAACTACGTATAGTCGCTAGCATCTTAGCAAGCTCATCACGCGCATTGATAAAACCATCGATACCTTTTGGTAGTAAGTCTTGTGTGACCGTATCTTTTTGATAGGCCGCACTGAACTCTTCGTGCGTCAAACTCACGCGGGTCATATCTGCCATATCCAATGACATGCTCGATGACAGCTGCTGCACGACTTCAGTGTCCATCGCTGCAAGCTCATCAATGAGATTAGGTGCAATGGTTAATAGGTCACAACCTGCTAGCGCCAGTATCTGCTCTGTTGAGCGGAAGCTTGCTCCCATGACTTGGGTGTAATAGTCATGCTGTTTGTAATATTGGTAGATACGCTTCACTGACTGTACGCCCATGTCGTCAGAGGCTGGCACGTTTTGGCGATTCTGTTGGCGTTTTTGCCAGTCTAGGATACGACCCACGAACGGTGATATCAATGTCACGCCAGCATCGGCACACGCAATCGCTTGGTGCTGTCCAAACAATAGTGTCAGATTACAGTGGATATTTTGGGTCTCAAGATAGCGAGCAGCTTCAATACCCTGCCAAGTCGCGGCCATCTTAATCAACACACGGTCTGAGTTGATACCTGCCTTTTGATAAGCGTCCATAAACGCTAAGGCTTTATCAATCGTTGCTTGAGTGTCATAAGACAAGCGTGCATCGACTTCGGTAGATACTCGGCCTTCGATGAGTTCTAGAATATCACAGCCAATCTGAATGGTAAGTGCATCAATCACAGCATCTATATCGCCATTATGGCGGCTCATGGTTTCTGATAGCATGCCTTGATTATCAGGATGGATGAGTGCCTTGGTGATTAAGCTTGGGTTGGTGGTTGCATCGATAGGTTTTAGACGCGCAATGGCGGTAAGGTCTCCGGTATCAGCGACAATGGTGGTCATGGTACGAAGCTGTTGTAATGCGTTCATCTAATATCCTCTATTTTTCAATTTATAATGCCATTCATTAATTGGTTGTTTTCTTATTTATAGTGCTATCTGTTGTTGGTTTTAAACTGTAACACAGTTTTGAGCCAATATTGCCCCATAGTTTGACCGTGCATTTCTGTCATATCTTATAACTTTGCTAATATTCACGGGTTTACACGTATTTACACATGGGCACTGACCATAGTTTTTGTTATAGTAGAGCGGGTCAGTGGTTTGGCCGCTACATTTGCTAGCTGATGTATTGTCAGCCTGTCGCAACAGTGCTAGACAGGTTTAGGCAGTTAACGTGTTTTTGATAGATTATTTGATAGAATGTCATTTATCCTAAGCATGATTGCTAGAATGCTTTATCTCAATAGCGATATCTTAACAGCGACTACCTAAACGTTTATGAATTTTGACGATATGCCAAGTATTTAGAACCAATATATTAGTATTTATATTAGTAGTACCTAACAGTTATAAAACTCAGTAATAATATTAGAAAAAGGATGGGCGGTAATGAGTGAGCAGTCACCAGAGCAAAACATAGATAACCTAAATCAGGGCATTGCAGGCACTAGCGATACCGCGACTGAAAAAGAGTTTTTGAATAATATTCGTCAAAACATCGATGCAGTAGACTGTGAAATTCAGACGTTGATTAATAACCGTGCCAAGCTGGCTCAGCAAGTGGCCGCAGTTAAGAAAAATCATATTGCTAATAGCTCGGCGACTGAAAGTAGCAATCCTATTTTTTATCGTCCTGAGCGCGAAGCTCAAGTGCTAAAAGCTGTCATGGAGCGTAACGCTGGCCCAATCGCTGATGAAAAGATGGCACGTTTATTCCGCGAAATCATGTCAGTTTGCTTGGATTTAGAAGCGCCGCAACGCATTGCGTTCTTGGGTCCTGTTGGCACCTTTACGCATGCTGCCGCGCTTAAACATTTTGGCAAGGCTGCTGACACGGTACCGATGACGACCATTACTGATGTGTTCCGTGAAGTGGAAGCGGGCACAGCGATGTATGGTGTGGTACCTGTTGAAAACTCTTCAGAGGGTGTGGTCAACCATACTTTAGATGGCTTTTTATCGTCTACCTTAAAGATTATTGGTGAAGTTGAGCTGCCTATTCATCAGAACTTCTTGGTCGCTGAACACACTAAGGTAGAGGCGTTAAGTCGTATCTATTCTCATCAGCAATCATTGGCACAATGCCGTCATTGGCTCGATGTAAATTTCCCTAATGTTGAGCGTGTTGCTGTATCGAGTAATGGTGAAGCGGCGCGTCGTCTGAAAAACGAATGGCACTCAGCTGCGATTGCCGGCGATGTAGCGGCGGCAGAGTATGACCTACATAAGCTCTACTCAAACATCGAAGACAATCCAAGTAATACCACACGTTTCCTCATCATTGGTCATGAAGCGATTGCGCCATCAGGACAAGACAAAACCTCTATCGTCGTCTCTGCCCATGATAAAGCAGGCGCGCTAATCGAGATACTCAAGCCATTGTCTTATCATGGCGTGTCTATGACCAGTATCGAAACACGTCCTGAACGTCCTAATAAGTGGGCATACGTTTTCTTTATTGATATGGACGGTCATATTGACAATCCAAATGTCAGTGCGGCCATCAATGATATCCGTCCATTAGTGAAAGATTTACGTGTATTGGGCTCATATCCAAAAGCGGTATTATAGATCTCATAAGCGCTATCGTTATACGCTACTGTCTTTAAGCTATTGTCTTTCAGTCATAGCGTATAACAACTGGTCGCCACCACTAAGATTCACAGGCTTAACCCATAATAGGTGCGTTCTCACATCTAAGGATAAATCATGCAATCATCTCAGTCGATAGAGTCAAGCTTGTCACCGCTTGTACCTGCCTATGCCAGTATTTTATCATTGGCACCTTATCAGGCAGGCAAGCCAGTAGAAGAATTAACGCGTGAATACGGCATCTCAGATGTGGTGAAGCTTGCGAGTAATGAGAATCCAGTAGGGTGCTCGCCGAAAGTCACGCTCGCAATTACTGAGCAACTAGGACAGCTGGCACGTTATCCTGATGGTAATGGCTATTATTTAAAGCAAGCATTGGCTGATTTTAATGACGTCAATGTCGACCAGATTACCTTGGGTAATGGTTCTGATGATTTGCTTGATATCTTGGCGCGTAGCTTTGTTGGTGCTGGTGATGCGATCGTTTATAGTCAGTATGCCTTTGTGGTGTATTCGATGTTAGCGAAGATGCAAGGTGCTATGGATGTGGAAGTGCCTGCTCAGCGCTTTGGTCATGATCTGAAAGCCATGAGCCAAGCGGTTCAGGACAACCCTAATACTAAGCTCGTGTTTATTGCCAATCCTAATAACCCAACAGGCACTCAGCTTGCGCATAAAGAGTTGTACGCGTTTATGGCGAGTGTGCCAAGCTCAGTCTTGGTGGTGTTAGATGAAGCTTATATCGAGTACAGCCCTGAAAGTAACAATCGGGCGCTGCTCGACGAGTTTGATAATGTCGTCATCGTCCGTACTTTTTCCAAAGCGTATGGATTGGCTGGCTTGCGCGTTGGTTATGCTCTGAGCTCAGTCGCCGTTGCTGATCTACTGAACCGTATTCGTCAGCCCTTTAATGTCAGTCGTATCGGTTTGGCAGCCGCAGCCGCCGCACTTGCGGATCAGGACTTTATTGAAAGAACGCGTCTGATGAATGATGAGCAAATGCGTTGGTTGGAAAAGCAGTTTGATGCGCTAGGGTTAGGGTTTATCAAGTCACATGCTAACTTTATTATGGTAAAAATAGAGGTTGAGATGGAAGATATAACTGCTGCTTCTATCCATGAAGCGTTACTAGAGCAGGGTGTTATCATCCGTCCATTAGCTGCTTATGGTCTACATAACTGGCTACGTATCACTGTTGGTTTAGCAGAAGACAATCTACGCTTAATCGATACGTTACGCTCTATTTTAACTGACGATTAAATAATACTATTCGTGTATTTTTAAAGTAAGTCAAACTACCCTTAAATGTATAACGAGAACGTGAGTTTTTTCGACACTGATATATCTAAACGGACGTTAATTTGTTCAATGAGAAAAGCCGTGAATAGCCAAAAAGACAGTCAACAAAATAATAAAAAATCGCTTACCAATATGCAGATGCCACGATTCGAGCAAGTTTGTGTCATTGGACTTGGACTCATTGGTGCCAGTCTTGCTCAAGGCATCAAAGACAATGGTCTCAGTGAGCGTTTGGTCGCTGTTGATAGACACACGCCAAGCATTGAGGAGGCCATTCAACATGGCTTACTAGACGCGGGAAGTTCAGCATTGAGTGATGTGGTCGCTGGCAGTGATCTGATCGTCATCGCTGTGCCAGTACAAGCTGTACAAGCAGTGCTCGTCGATATCAAAACTGCGATGGACAATGGACAACTGGCGACTGATTGCATTATTAGTGATGTTTGTAGTACCAAGGTCAATATCATCGATGCCGCCAAATCGGTGTTTGGTTCGCTACCGACGGGACTAGTGCCAGCGCATCCGATTGCTGGTGCTGAGAATTCAGGATATCATGCCAGACGCGCCAGTTTATTTGTCAATCATAGTGTCATTATCTGTGAGCTACCGACGACCAGTAGTGCAGCTATTGCTAAGTTGCGACTATTATGGGAATCAGTGGGTGCAAATGTCATGTCAATGGAAGCCGAGCATCATGATTCGATCTTAGCGCATACCAGTCATTTGCCGCATTTGCTCGCTTTTAATCTGGTTGAGCAGTTAGCCAGTCATGATGATAATTTAGATATGTTTCGCTATGCAGCGGGCGGGTTCCGTGATTTCAGCCGCATTGCTGCCAGCGATCCTAAAATGTGGCACGATATATTTTTTGCCAACGAAAGCGCGATTGTTAGCGCCCTTGATGAGTATGGCGTCTATCTACAGACCATGCGTCAGCTTATCATTGATAAAGATTCAACCGCCCTGATGGGACTTTTAGGCCGAGCGCAAGCCGCACGGCGACATTTTGGCCATATGTTAGCCAGCACCCCTTATACGGATACTTCTGCCATGTCAGCATCTTATAATATTACTCCTAGCAATACCGTTTCAGGCACCATTACCATTCCTGGTGACAAATCTATCTCTCATCGCAGTATCATGCTTGGCAGCCTTGCAACAGGTGTCACGCATGTCACTGGGTTTTTGGAAGGGGAAGATGCACTTGCGACCTTGCAAGCATTTCGTGACATGGGTGTGACGATTGAAGGGCCTGATAACGGCAAATTGACCATTCATGGTGTTGGTATGAATGGACTCAAACCAAGTAAGACACCGTTATATATGGGCAACTCAGGCACCAGTATGCGTCTGCTATCAGGTATCTTGGCGGCACAGTCATTTGATAGCGTATTGACAGGTGATACCAGTTTAAACAAACGTCCGATGGAACGTGTGGCTGCACCACTTCGCGCCATGGGTGCTGTGATTCAAAGCACAGGGCATAGTGGTACCGCACCACTTAGCATTACTGGTCGTGAGACGGTTGGTAAGCCGCTGCAAGGTGCTGAATATGATATGCCAGTAGCGTCTGCACAGGTCAAGTCTTGCTTATTGCTGGCGGGACTGTGGAGCGAAGGTACAACGACTGTTATCCAACCTGAAGTCAGCCGCGACCATACCGAGCGTATGCTATCCGCCTTTGGTTATCCAGTGACGGTAGAAGGTAATCGTATCAGTGTCACAGGTGGTGGTCAGCTAACAGGCGGTGATATCGCTGTGCCTGCTGATATTTCTTCAGCAGCATTCTTTATGGTCGCTGCTGCGATTAGCCAAGGTAGCGAGTTGACCTTAACACAAGTGGGTATCAATCCGACCCGCACGGGCATTATTGATATCTTAAAGCTGATGCAGGCTGATATTAGCTTGAGCAATGAGACTCATGTCGGTGGCGAACCAGTCGCTGATATTACGATTCGTGGTTCAAACCTAGTGGGTATTGAGATACCAGAGCATCTCGTACCGTTGGCGATTGATGAGTTCCCAGTATTGTTTATCGCTGCTAGCTGTGCAAAAGGCCGTACGGTATTGACTGGTGCCAAAGAGTTGCGTGTTAAAGAATCTGATCGTATTGCGGTCATGGCTGAAGGATTGCATACTCTCGGTATTGATTGTACCGTGACGGATGATGGGCTAATTATTGAGGGTAAGAGCATTGAAGGTCAAGGTACAGAAAGCGAGAACCACGAAGTCAATAACAGCCAGCCTGTATTCGGTGGTGGTCACATTATCTCGCACCATGACCACCGTATTGCCATGAGTTTTGCGGTTGCGAGTTTACGTGCGTCTGAGCAGATCACTATCGAAGGGGTGGAGACCGTTAACACCAGCTTCCCAGGATTTGCAGAATTGGCCAATCATATTGGTATGTCTATCCAAGTTGATAGCACTAATGCCTAGTATGATTATTGATTGAGCTTTACGTAAAATAGTTTTTTAAAACAGCGTTTATCGTTAGCAATGTGTTGATGCCCAAACTGGTATCAACGCATTGCTTTTTTACTTTTTACCTTATCTGTAGTAACCCTGCGCACCTGCTTCTATGTTTATATGATTGATAGAAGTAGGTGAGATCGCGCTTTGCTCTAACACGTTGTATTTTATTATGACCACCCAAAATATTGTCAAAAAACCCGTAGTCCCTATCAAAACGACGAGAAGCGGTATCATCACCGCGCTTATCGCTTTCTGTATTTGGGGTGCTTTTCCCCTTTATTTTAAACAACTGGCTGCCTACAATGCGACAGAAATTATCGGTCATCGTATTGTTTGGACGTTTGCATGTTTACTCATCGTAGTGGTCGTGACCAAGCGCTGGCAATGGATAGATACCCTGAAGCAAAATCCAAAATGGATCGCATTAACTTTTATATCAGGTATTATCATTGCGACTAACTGGCTCACATACGTATGGGCGGTCAATCATGACCGTATCCTTGAGGCGAGTTTGGGTTACTTTATTGGCCCGCTCGTTGGTGTCGCGCTATCGATGATTTTGTTCAAGGAGCGCTTGCGACGCTTGCAGTGGGTCGCTATTGGATTTGCACTGTTATCTGTGGTCATTCAAGTGGTTATGATCGGTAGTTTACCGTGGCTATCGCTTGTGCTAGCCTTTAGTTTCAGTACCTATGGTACGATTCAGCGTCAAACGCCGCTCACGCCTGTCGATGCGATGTTTGTCGAAACCACGATGCTCGTCCCTATTTTTCTTTGGTGGTTTTGGCAGTCTGATGTGGTCAGTAGCCAACTGAGCTTTTGGTTTACGTCGGATATTTGGCTGTTAATGATTGCAGGTCCTATTACACTGATACCATTATTGCTATTTAATAAATCGACTAAGATGGTCGCTTTTAGTATTTTAAGCTTTATGAATTATCTGACCCCGACCTTTATTTTCTTTTTGGCTGTATTTTATTATAAAGAGCCATTTGATTTACATCGTTTAGCGGTCTTTGGCTTGATTTGGTTAGGTCTGCTATTATTCAGCATTGACCTATGGCGTCATCGCCCAAGCAAGGCCTTAAAAGCAGCGCGCTTGCGTGAAGAAGCACTGCAGCAAACCAATTAAAAAAACTAAGTTCAAAACTCTAATTAAACACTTAGTAAGCAAGGATGAGAGCATGTTTCATACTGAATCTGATGTGGTATTTGTAAAAGGTTTAAAAGTAGAGGCCGTCATCGGTGTCTACGAGTGGGAGCGGGCGATTACGCAACCGCTGCTGATTGATATCGCGCTGGAAACCGATATTAGCGCTGCTGCTGTGTCAGATGATGTCAATGATGCACTGAACTATAAAGCAGTCTGCGATGATGTCAGCGAGTGGTGTAAAGAGATTAAAGCGAAACTGCTTGAGCATTTGGCAGGTCAAATTGCTGACAAGCTACTCACAAAATACGCCTGTCATAAAATTACGCTGAGCGTTGCGAAGCCGACTGCTATTGCACAAGCGGATGCCGTTGGGGTGCAAATCACGCGCTATGCATCAGCGTCAACAGACAAGCTAGCTACTAAAGAAGCTGCCAAAGAAGTTAATGACAGCCAAGCCGATGATGCATAAAATGTCAGTTGAGCTGAATTTAGCAACGCTAGAAAAGCAGGTACCGTCACAGTTGCAAGCGCAGTCTGTGACGGCGGTGATGTTGGCACTGGGTAGTAATTACCAAGCCGATAAGCACTTGCCACGTGTTCGTAAGGATTTAGCAGCCCTAGGCGAGATACAGTTATCAACGCCGTTTCAAAATCCTGACTTTACAGCGACTATCGAGCTACCAAAACCTGACTATACCAATCAGTGTGTCTATTTACGTTTGGCAAAACCTGTGACATTGCAACAGTTGCAAGCGTTGTTTAAGCAGATGGAAGGTGAGTGCGGTAGAGAACGTTTGGCAGTAGCAAAAACGTCAGTCAAGAAAGTCACCATGGATATTGATATTCTGTTGATAGAAGTAGTTACTGATAAAAATAGCCTAAGCAAAAATTCGTTTTCTGATCACAAGTCCGAATGGCTAATCATGGCCGATCGCTATCCGTTTAAAGCGCATGAACGCGCAGGGGTTGAGGAGTTAGTTTAGAATCATCTCTAATTCACTGGCTTATTATCTGTACCCCCATGGTTAGTAGCCTGCTACATTCTTCTTGCTTGAAAATCCTCGTTTTTTAAAACAATATCAATTTCATCTGTGTAGTAATCGCAAACTAAAAAACTATACACGTATGTAAACAATTGTTAGTATTAGTTACTAATTATCTCTGAAATTCTTCCGTTCATGCAAAAACTCATTAATTTTCTGAAGATAAAACCAATCATGAGTTTAGCAATCATACTCATGATGTTTACTTTGTCTGACTGTGATAAATCCCCTTCCGAGCATCTTCAATCCTTGAATGAAGACAAATATCCTGTAGCAAATATGCCGTTAGGACATTCAGTCGTCGTTAATCCCAAGTTAACTAATTTTACCGTTGGTAAACGCCAATTGGACACCTGTGCCTGAGGGTTGGACGGTGTTAGGTCAATTTAACTCATTAGCATCAGATTATTCTATGCAGGCGGCGTAAACAAGAATAATAAATCACTCTCACTATTAGAGAAAACATCACATGACCATAAAATCCTTCCTCAAACCCGTACTACTGGCTTTGTGCTTACTACCGTTATCATCTTGCAGCTCATTATTTAAGCCCAAAACGATGACCATCGAATATGATGAAGAAGTTAAGTTGCATAATGGTGAGATGATATGGGTGCATATTACTCGGCATTATTTCTATACTAGCGAACCATCTACAGGTGGCGCTTATATGCCCAGCAAGGTCGAGATTAGCTGGGATACGGGTTTTGAGGGGGTGGGGCGAAAGTCGGTTTATTTTAAAAGACAGATTACAACTATAGAGAAGTTAAATAACGAATGGTATGTCTATGGAGCAACAGATAGGAATGTAAAAGGTTCATACAACCAATCTATTAGCTGTAATGATGTAGGCAAATTTTATTTTAATGGAGATGCCTGTCTTGTTAGAGTTAATTCGTCAGGTAAATTTTTGAAATCGCCTGATGATGAAATTTATAAGTTAAAGACCATGAATATTTTATATTCGAATGGTTTTACTGAAGATGAAACTTTAGACAAACAACTAATAACATGGCAAAAAAAGTTAGACATGCAATACGGAAAGTCTAAAAAAGACCAAACAATTAATTTAAAACTTTTTTCTGAACAAGGTAAATAATTATGAGTAATTTGACCAATGCGCAAAAATCTACTTATGCTTTGCTTGCCGACAATGTTTACTGGGATGTCAGATATGGTTATAAAGATGAAGGTATTGATGGATATGACTTCAGCAACACCAACTGGCCACCCGTGCCTGAAAGTTAGACGGTGTTAGATCAATTTGACTCATTAGCGTCAGATTGTTCTATGCGAGCGGCGTAAACAAAAATGATAAATCACTCTCACTATTAGAGAAAACATCACATGACCATAAAATCTTTCCTCAAACCCCTGCTACTTGCCTTAAGCCTGATACCGCTATCTGCATGCAGCTCATGGTTTCAGCCAAAAACTATGACTATCGAATACGATGAAGAGGTCAAGCTCCACGATGGTGAGATGATATGGGTACATATTACGCGGCATTACTTTTTGACAGGTGGTGCATTAGGGGACTCTGCTACGCTAAGCTCTAACTATTTACCAAGCGACGTTGAGATTAGCTGGGATACGGGCTTTGAGGGGGTGGGGCGTAAGTCGGTGTTTTTTGATAATGTTATGTCTGTCTCTAAATATGATGGAGAATGGTACGTCACAGGTTCTAAAGGCATGACAAACAGTAAAATAATTAATGAAAGTTTGAATTGTACTGAAGTAGGTGTTTCTTATGGTAACGGCTGTACTGTAGCTATAAATTCGCAGGGCTTTTTCAAACCTGACTCAAATAGTGAAAAATTAGTTTTTAAAGGTTGGAATATCTTATATCCAATTGGCATAAAAGACTGGGGTTCAGTACCGAGACCATTAGACGGTAAAAAAATAACATGGTCTGAAAAAATTGAGTTAGAAAGTCAGCAATCTGAAAGATTCAAACGAATTACTAAGGCATCTAAATAGAGGAAAGAATATGAGTAACTTAACCAATTCAGAGAAAGCAGTTTACGCGTTATTAGCTGACAACGTATATTGGGATGTCAGATATGGCTATGATGAAAAGTGATAGCTTCATATTAAAGCCCTTTACCGTGGTGAGAACACTTTAGCCTGCTATGACGCAAGGTATGCGGGTATTACCACCTTTTGTCTTCATGGCTAAATCCATGTCGATATTTTCTTTCTCTAAAAAGTTTTTGTTCATGGATGGCTTGCCTTTCAAAATAAAGTAATAACCAAAGCCTTCAGCTTCACCATCATACACAAAGCTTGAAATACGAAGTACTCTTACCCCAAATTTAGTAAAATCGACATCCATATTTACGGTGCGTTGTTGTTCAGATTTTTTGTATGTTGTTCTTATTAGTTTGACGCCGTTAATTTTGTAGTCATTACCTATAGCAAACTGATTCTGAGATATACGATTCACAGTGCTTTCTTGCAAGGCAAAAGCAATACCAGCGATATTCTGTCTATAAACAGAATCACACTCAAGAGTAGATTTCGTTACTAAAGACTCAATATCTACTTCTATGTAATGGTTTGGGCTATCGTTATGGGCTGCTATGGCATTGCTAGACATAGGAAATAGTAGACTTATCGCACAAGCGCTAAAAATGCTTGTTCTAACGTATTGTAATCTAGTCATGTTCAATTACCCTGATTATTCTTGATTAGATCTTAAGTTAGTTTTGGATTGATATCTTATATTGATGACACATCCTAGAACGGTTCAGCGTAGATCCAGCGCTCTATACTATCATCAGGGTTGAGCGTCCAAATGACATTGTAAATGTGCTGCTTATTAATATAGCTAGCTGTTAAGTACAATTTTTTGGATGTGGTATCGCTATAAACCATGTGCGTGCCTTTTTCAACACCCTTAGTATGGCCATTCATTTAGGATACTGTGGTCAAAGTCATTTGGTGTGGTCTGCTAAAACAGATGCTTTGGTATTCGTTATTCTTATAGGTAATGTGAACATTGAGGTTGTCACTGGCAAGAATCTCATTATTTTCAGTGCTTAATACTGAATTTCCTTGTTGCAAGTCGTTAATTCTAGAAGCATGAATATAACCATCGCCTTTTGGTGTAGTAGAAAAGCAAAAATCTCCAAATCTACCACCTTCATTATGGCAGTAAACGAGGGTACCGCTTTTTACTTTGGTAGTTATAACGGAAGCCAAACTGGGTAACGCTCTCAAGTTGGTGTCGCCATCATTATCATAAATAACGCCATAACCGCTAATGTCTTTTTTCAGATAGGTTGTCGCATATGCAGAGACTGATAGCAATGTAATCGTGGAGAGCACTAATACTTTTGATAGAATGACGTTCACCATTTAATGATCCTTCATGTTTTGAAGTAATATTTGACTCGATATTAATCAGATCTAGGTGCTGATATCGACGGTTTATAGTCAAATAAAAGCTAGGGCGTGTCTTCAATTCACCCGATAGTCATCTAAATGGGCTAAAAATGGCTAAATCTTGCCAAACATCGTCAAATAGCTGGTTAATATCCCGATATTATCTACGCTATTTTTCTTGTTTGACAGCAATTTATCTCATTTTTATCACCATTTTTGAAATGAAGACACGCCCTAGTTGCGGCGATTTTTATTTATTTAGAGCTGTTGTTCTCAATTTCTGTGTTTGGTGGTTCGGGTCTAATCATCCAAAGCCTAAGATGATCTGATGCCGTTTGTCTTTGTAATTTTTTAATCGGTAGCCAACCTACTTTAGTACTAATACCACTGACGTCTTCATTACCCGCCTGTGATCAAAATCCCTCCAAACGCTCACCGAAATTAATCATTAAGCTTATCTCCTTTCTTTTTCTTGTCTTAGATATACTTTCAATAGCCTCCCACTTAATGATTTCAGTTTCACAAGTGCTGTCGTTAGCACTGACTGATATTATTGTATCTGCATTATGATCGAAATCTATAGCGTCAAAATACTGACAGTTAAATGATTGAATTTCGAGGGTGTAGGATCGATGTTTTGGGCTAAGTTCTTTATGAATCTTTCATCTCTATATTATATTTTTCAGAAGGGTAAGGTTGAATGACTTTTATATTTAGAGAAATTACGGACGACGACTTAGATTTACTTTTCGCTTCACCAGATGTTAAAGAAGCGCTATATGGCATGTTTTTTAGCAGACAAGGTGCTGGATGCATGATTGATTTTAGCTGGAGAATAGCTGTCATTGAAGCAACAGGCGAGATGATTTTTAGTTTAGGTGGTTTTTCGGGTCTAGAGGGAGAATCGCCACGTTACGCTTATCTGTTTAATAAGGGTATCTGCACTATGATTGAAACAGCAGAGGGTTATGAGCTATCCATATATTATTGTTCTTCTATATTGCGGGAAAGCCTGCCTCACATCAAAGAAGTAATGACGCAAGCGCTTATTTATGGTGGAGAAACGCTAACGGGAAACAATCTTAAGGGGTTGCCTGAAGAGATAAAACGTATCGCTATGAGTAGAACTTATACATTTATTGAAAGCAAGCAGCGGCACTTTCGTTAATCCTAACCACTTTTAAACCAATGATTAAAAGAGAATACGATGAGTGCTTATATCTATAGAGAAATCACCAAACGAGATATCGATCAATTATATGCTTCGAGAGATGCTGAGAAATGGCTAATTCCATACTATCAGGGTCCAAAGACCTACTACGATGTTGGAAAGGAAAGGAAAGCATAGCAGAACCTATAGCGTCTGAAGAGTGGAAGTTGTTTCGTTTTTCAGAAAATTTCGAACGTTATGATACAGCAGCGTGGTTTATGTATTTAGAGAAAGATGGTTCTTTGTTAATTATGCAAGATAGATGGCCATTAGAAAACGATAAACACCCTATGTATCCCAATAGAGAGCAAGAGTTCGTTATTCTTTTTTATTCTAAATCGCTTGAAAATACGATTCAAAAGATTTGTGAGTTGGTGGTTGATATTGCCACCCAAGGGGGCGTCTACTTAACAGGAAAACCCGAACCTGATTATTGGGTTGATCCAATTGTTACTTACAGAATGGCAGAGCCTAATGATACAGGAAGAGATCTATAATGAACATTAACGAGATGAGTAAATATATATATCGGGACATTACAGAACAAGATTTAGACGAACTCTACGCTTCACCAGAAGCTGAAAAGTGGCTAGCACCACATTATGCATTAAGAAAATATAACAATGCTGTGAGGAGTATGAATTTAGTAGAGCCCAGTGCGACAAAAGCATGGAAATTATTTTTATTTTTAGAAGACCATGAGAGAAGAGACGAAATATCAGACTGGTATGTTTACTTAAATAAAGATGGCTCTATATTGATTATGCAGGAGAGGTTTCCTATGCCGCCACCATATGAAATATATTCAATAGATCCTGACCGTGAACAACAGTTTGTGGTGCTCTATTGCTCAGAAGCTCTTGAAAGTGATATTCAGCAAATTTGTGAACTAGTCGTTAGTATTGGCACGACACCTTCAGGTGAAAATGACATAACATCTTGGACAGCATCAGACTTTTGGGAAGACCCTATTATCTCATACAAAATGGCAGCACCTAATGACTACGGGAGATACAAATAATGAATATTAATGAGATGTCAGGACAGCAGTTAATTGATTATATCAACAATGCTGATAAGCAGTTCACGATTCAAGAGCTAAAAGACATTATTCAGCAGGCATCATCATTAGCATGAGTCGAAGACGCCGCTGATGCTGCGGTATATTAAATGAAATTTACTTCTGCTCAGTAGCTATGTCATCAGCCTCATCTTTACCAATCACATCGAACTCTTCTAAACACAGTTTGTCATATTCTTTTTTACAAAAACTAGGGTCGATTTTGCACATGGCGGCTTGTAGTTGATCGAGGCGGTTTTCTGATTGCTGAATGTGTTCTAGCATTTTAGCAAACGCTTCTGCAACGGGATCTTGTGAGGTTGGATCGATACCATAAGCCTGAAATGCTGTATCGCGTGCAGTAGCTTGTTTTGAGGTTGCTGTTTTTTCTTGTGACTTAGTATCTTGGAGCTTAGCATCTTGTGATTTTTCGGCAATTGGATTGCCTTTTTCATCATGATGATCGGAAATCATACGGGCCGCATTACCGACCATCGTAGCACCTGCTGGTACGGGTTTTACCACCACCGCATTTGAGCCGATTTTGGCATTTTTACCGACTGTGAATGGCCCTAATACTTTTGCACCAGCGCCAACGGTCACACCATCTTCTAGCGTGGGATGGCGTTTGCCATTATTCCATGACACACCGCCAAGGGTAACGCCGTGATATAAGGTGACATCGTTGCCAATCTCGGCCGTTTCACCAATGACGACGCCGACACCATGATCAATAAAAAATCGTCTACCTATCTTGGCAGCAGGATGAATCTCAATGCCAGTCATGATACGCGAGCCATAAGAGACTACACGTGCCGCTAGTTTTTGTTCGTTATTCCAGAGACAGTGCGCCCCGCGATGTAAGATAAGCGCATGGATGCCAGGGTAGGTCAATATGACTTCGAGACTGTTACGCGCCGCAGGGTCACGTTTGAATACCGCATCGATATCTTCTTTTAAATCCTTTTTGATGCCGGTAAGCGTCTTTAAAAATTTGGTTGGCAATGACATAAAGCGTCCTATCTATTTGTCGGTAGAGTGTCGTTACTGAAATAGCGATCTCTTTCATTTATAGTTGTTAGATTTTAATCGTTGTTAAGTCTGCGTAAATATTGGATTTTACTTACGCTCAGGTCTTTCAAGTTATAGCAGTTTTACACGATAAAATATAGTGATGAGCTATTAAATACTCACAAACCCATCGATTAATATGAGTTCGCGAGTGTCGATTTTATATTTGGTAGCAGTCCTAGGGCATGTCATCAATTAGCACATTGATACATTTAGTGGCCTTAAAATGGCTAAATTTTGTCAAACATCGTCAGAAATCTTGTCAACATGTTCATATTTACGGCGAGTTCTTCCTTGTTTGACTGCAATTTTTCTCATTTTAAGCCACACAATCTAAATGATGACACGCCCTAGATAAGACATCTAGTTTTTCGACAGTTTGGCAATCAATGCACTTAGTAATTGATACTCTTTTTGATCAAGCTGTACACGCGAACCCAGTCTAGAAAGTCGTGATGGCAATGACTTTAGATGTTCGCTATCTGCCAAATTACGCTGAACCATGAGGTCAGTCATACGCTGAGTGAGCTGTAGTAGCTGCTGCTGGGTGATGGCTGGCTCGTCCCACTGCTGACGCAAATGAATATCTAGCATTGGCTGAGCAGTTGTGCTGACATCTGTATTTGAATGATGAGCAGGCATTTTCGTGTGCGTCTGTGCGTAAGCAAAGATAAAGCTGGCGATCACTTGCACTGCTGAGGCGACATTCAATACAGGATAAGCAGGATTGGCATCGATTTGAATATGATAATCTGCATAAGCCAACTCTTCATTGGTTAAGCCGCGATCCTCACGACCGAACAATATCGCGATATTTGGTTTACCGTGAATGGCTGTGTCTTGCTGATCCATAAAGTCAAACATGATCTTGGCTGCCTGCGTGGGTGTGACCACAGGTCGAGGCAAGTGACGGCTGCGACTGCTGGCAGCGAACACGAGCTGGCAGTCTGCAATAGCAGACTCAAGATTTGGGGTGATAGTCGCTGATGAAAGCAGCTCACTGCCACCTGCGGCATGAGAGACACTGGTGTCATCAATCGGCAGTTTGGGCTCAACGACCGTTAGGTGCGAGAGCCCCATAGTGTGCATTGCGCGTGCTGCTGAGCCAATATTAGCAGGCAAAGTCGTATTGACCATGACGACTTGCACAGCCTCTAGGTAATCACTCACGCTATGAGCTGACGGTTCTGAGAGAGATGGTAACGCTTCAGATGATGGAGTCTCGCTACGCATTTATTGCTCCAATCTTAAATTTATTTCTCGTTCAGCGCATTCTAATGCGGCTGCGATGTCTTCAATAAGTGCGGCCTGTTCACCGATACGGCGCTCACGGCAGCACTCTTGCAATTGACTGCTAAGCTTGACCAGTTGTGTCGTTCCCAAGTTAGCACTAGCACCTTTTAGAGCATGAGCGGTCTCATAACCGTTGGCATGATCGTTTTCTTGCTGAGCGGTTCGCAGCGTTGCGACACGTTTTTTACTGTCTATGAGATACACTTGTATTAAGTCGGCAAAGTCTTCTTCGAGCAGGTCACGCATGTCTTCAAACTGCTCATGATTGATAATTTCTTCAGTTTGTTGAGTCATATTGTTATTTGGGTTGTTTTCCATGGTGTTATGTCCAATTGTTAAAAGTTAAAGCAATAAGGTTATAGTCAAATCCTCTATAAACTGAATACGGTGTCAGCCTCGCTCAGCTTCCTTATATTCAAATTATATTGAACAGACTATAAGATGTATTGAGCGTGCCCTTGATTGATGATAATAGGTTTTTAAAGCTGCTAAGTATCTTAACTATAATGAAAGTGTAAATTGTCTTCACTAATCATGGTCTTTAACTGCTGTAAGTTGTCATCGTTAGGGTAGATTCGCCAATGCTCGGATAGTCCCACATTAGCAATACCAAACGCTTCATAAATGCTCAGCCCAAGCGGTAGGCAATTATCATTAATAGAAGTGTCCGTATTGCTTAAGGCACTATTAGCATAATTTTGGTCGGTAGTGCTGCCATTGTCTAATGCCAGTAAATCATTACCGTTTTCATCGTACAAACTGCCACCCATCTCAGGGTCGTAAGCGCCATTACCACTGTTACTGTCTTGCTCATCCTGATCGCTATTATAAGCCAAGCGCGGTGTAGGTATGATGTCAGCTTGTGCTGACTTGAGTAGTGGTTGTAAATGCATGAGCAACTTAATGTCGCTACCATGAACTTTAATGCTTATTTTTTTGAGCCAACGCAGGCGTGCATCAACCATACTCATGGCACTATCAAGACGGGCAAAGAGACGACCCTCACGCTCACGAATGCTGCCTTTAATGATAACCACTTCGTCGACTTTTAACTGGTCTTTTACGCGGTTAAAGCGCTCTGCATAGCAGCTGACTTCTAACCTTGAGGTACCATCGTCTAAGGTAATGACGTTGCGAGTACCAAAGTTAGCGATGTCTATAATCAACCCTGCAAAATAGCAGCTGCCGTTATAGCCAGTGTCTGTCAGTTTATCGAGGCGAGCACCTGACGTGTAGCGTTTGAGCTCTTCTAAGTATTCATTGATTGGATGCCCTGTTAAGTACAGTCCCAAGGTGTTCTTTTCTGCTTTTAGGCGATGCTTGTCACCCCAGATTAGCTCTGGTGTCATAACGAGTGGCGGTGCGGCGACGACACCATCCATTTCACCAAACAAATCCATCATGCCTATTTCACGGTTTTGACGGTCTTGCTCAGCGGCCTGTACGGCGCTTGGCAACTGACTCATCAATGCACCGCGAATCTCGTAAGCTTCATCGGCTGGCAAGTCAGGTCGTAAGGTTGCGGCAAAGTCATCAAAACAGCCTGCACTGACCAATGCTTCAAGGGTACGTTTATTGACCTTCTTAATATCAACACGGCGACAAAAGTCATATAAGTCTTTAAAAGGGCCTTCGCGGCGGCGTGCATCCACGATAGACTCAACCGCACCTTCACCCACGCCTTTAATTGCGCCCAAACCATAAATGATATTGGTCGGCGTGTCAGCGACAAAGTGCCATTCACTACGATTCACGGATGGATTAACCACGGTCAATTCAAAGTTTTCGCGGCAGTCATTGATAAAGAACACAACGTTGTCCGTGTTGTTCATATCAGAAGTTAAGACCGCTGCCATAAATTCGGCAGGGTAGTACTGCTTTAGATAAGCCGTCTGATAAGCCAAGACACCATAAGCGGCAGAATGCGATCGGTTAAAACCATAACCGGCAAACTTTTCCATCAAATCAAATACGCCACCTGAGGTGACTTCATCGATGCCTTGCGCGGTGGCACCAGTGACGAAGATGTCACGCTGCTTGGCCATTTCTTCGGGTTTCTTTTTACCCATCGCACGGCGTAGCATATCAGCACCGCCTAAGCTATAACCTGCCATCACCTGTGATATCTGCATCACTTGTTCTTGATAGACAATAACGCCGTTGGTGTTTTCTAAGATTGGTTCAAGATTGGGGTGGTCATAGATGACTTCCTCACGACCATGCTTACGGTCGATATACATCTCTACCATGCCGGCATCAAGTGGCCCCGGACGATATAGCGCACACATGGCGATAACATCTTCGATGTTGGTCGGTTGTAATTTGGCCAGATACTTTTTCATACCCATGCTTTCTAACTGAAAGACAGCAGTGGTTTTGGCATCTTGCAATAGCTTATAAGCTTTTTTGTCATCTAACGGCAAATCTTCTAGGATCAATGCATCTTTGCCTTCTTTGGCACGGCGCAAGTTGATATTTTCAACCGCAGCATTGATGACGGTTAAGTTACGTAGACCCAAAAAGTCAAACTTCACCAGACCAACGGCCTCGACGTCATCTTTATCAAATTGACTGACGCGATGTCCTTCATCATCACAATAGATAGCACTAAAGTCAGTGATTTTATGCGGGGCAATTAATACACCACCAGCATGCTTACCGACATTTCGGCAGACGCCTTCCAGTTTGAGTGCCATTTCCCAAACCTCAATGGCATCTTCATAATCCATATTGTCAGGATTAGAGATTAAGTCTTTAAGCTGTGGCTCTTGTTCGAGTGCTTGGCTGAGGGTAATACCGGGTGTTTTCGGAATTAGTTTGGATATTTTATTGGCCAAAAAGTATGACTTGCTTTGTACCCGCGCTACATCACGCACCACGGCTTTTGCTGCCATCGTACCAAAGGTAATAATCTGCGAGACCGCGTCACGGCCATAAGTTTGTGCCACATAATCAATGACTCGGTCACGACCTTCGATACAAAAGTCAATATCGAAATCGGGCATCGATACGCGTTCAGGGTTCAAGAAGCGCTCGAATAATAGATCGTAGTGGATAGGGTCAAGGTCGGTAATGTTTAGCGCATAAGCGACCAGCGAGCCAGCACCAGAACCACGACCCGGTCCAACAGGCACGCCATTGGCTTTCGCCCAACGGATAAAGTCCATAACGATTAAGAAATAACCCGGAAACCCCATTGAAAGGATAATCTCAAGCTCATATTCTAGGCGTTCGTCATACCTCTGGCGAAAGTCGTTCCAATGTTCAGTACGCTCGGCGACAGGGAATAGCTTATCTAAGCGATTATTTAGACCACGTACAGACTCTGCCCGAAAGAACGATTCAATCGTTTCACCTTCAGGCACAGGGAAGTCGGGCAGGACGTTAATGCCTAGTGTCAACGTCACATTACAGCGGGTGGCTAAGCGTAAGGTATTGTCAATAACCTGTGGAATATCAGAAAATAGCTGCTCCATTTGAGCTTGAGTCTTTAGGTACTGCTCATCAGAGTAAGTCTGCGGACGATTGAGATCAGCCAATACATAAGATCCTGCAATGCAGACACGTGCCTCATGGGCATCAAAATCATCTTGCTCTAAAAACCGCACATCGTTGTGCGCGATGATAGAAATGTGGTGTTTGGCACCCGAATGAATAGCAGCCTGAATAAAGGCGTCTTCGCCTGAGCGACTGGTGCGCTTGATGGCGAAATATAATCGATCAGCAAACTGTGCTTGCCACTCGGTAATCAGTTCATCAGCCTTCTCTGGCATCGAGCTAACCAATGCTTGGCCGACATCAGATTTTTCGGTAAATAATACAATCACGCCTGCCGCATGTTCCAAAATATGACTGCGCTTAACCACTGGTACACCGTGATTGGCATCATCGGCACGCCCTTCGGTAAAGCCAAGGGATACAATACGGGTAATGTTTTGATAACCTTCATTGTCCATCGCCAGTAAGGTCAGTCGTGTGTCTTCATTTTCCATGATGACTTCGCTGCCGATAATAGGCTTGATACCAGCGCCTAGGCAGGCACGGTAGAATTTTACCGTGGCATAAAGGTTGGATAAATCGGTCAAGGCCAGCGCGCGCTGATTGTCAGCCGCCGCCGCTTTAACCATCGGCTTAATACGCACGATAGAATCAGTAATTGAATATTCGCTGTGAATGCCAAGGTGTACAAATGCCATAGAAGACTCTTACGGATACGATCGGAAAATAGGCTGATAAGAAATAAATTTTTAATTATCAATGGCTTAAGATTTTAATTTAGTCTGAAAATACGTTGTTCACCGTATTTTCTTGTTTCAAATCAGGTCGTTAATAATAGCATTATTTGCCGCAGACAGCCACTGATTCAGGGTTATCAAATCAAATGGGATGTACTTAATAGTGAGTTTTACTAGAAAGAAAAGCCCTCTGCATCATAGTGATAGAAAGGGCTTTGATATATAAGAGAGAAGGGTTATTTCATAAGTATTTAGCGTTTATCATACTTATCACTATATTCTATCCAAAAATCTGCGTTTTCAATACCTACTTTTCTAGGGTCAAAGATAGGATCTAGTCCAAGCTTTTTCTGTTCGTCATAATCTTTGAGTACTTTAATGGCGACTTTGCTTAGCAGTAATATGGCAATGAAATTAAGATAGCACATACTGCCAAACCCAATATCGCCTAGAGCCCACATAACGCCCACAGATTGTATGCTACCAGCAAAACACACGACTAAAAATACTATTTTTAATAATGGCTTTAACACAGGGTAGCGTAGTTTGCTATCCAAATAAACGAGTGTGGTTTCAGCAATGTAGTAATAAGCAATGAGGCAGGTAAAGGCGAACAAGAAAATAGCAATAGCAACAAAGCCGCTGCCATACTCGCTAAATACCGTAGACACTGCGGCTTGGGTAAAGGCTGTTCCTGCTGCCACGCCTGGTAAGTTCTCTACCAAAACCAAGCCTTCAGTAGGAATTACGTTGTACATACCTGTTGATAAAATCATGAGTGCAGTCGCAGTACAGACAACCACCGTGTCAATATAAATTGAAAAGCTTTGTACGAGCCCTTGCTTGGCAGGGTGTGATACCTCGGCCGCTGCCGAACTGAAAGTTGCTTCACCAGCACCAGCCACATTGGAAAAAACAGCGCGGCGCACACCCCAAGAAATAGCCAAACCAATAATACCACCAAATACAGCATCCATCCCAAATGCACTTTTGAAGATAAGTGCAAACATCGCTGGTAAGTTTGAGGCATTAAATGCCAGTACGATGATCATCATGACAATATAGCCAATGGCCATAAAGGGCACCACCTTCCCAGCAAAATTGGCAATGCGTTTGATACCACCAAAAATGATAAAACCTAGCATAACAACAATGATAATGCCCGTTACGGTGGGCGAGATATTAAAAGCAGTATTAAAAGAATCTGCGATGGTGTTGGCTTGAACCCCTGGCACTAATACACCATAAGACAAGCAAGTAACTGCGGCTACTAATATCGCAAACGGCTTCATTTTTAGTCCGCGTTCGATATAAAAAGGCGAACCACCTCGGTACTGGTCATCAACATTATGTTTGTAGACCTGTGCTAGGGTTGACTCAACAAAAGCACTAGCCCCGCCAAGTAAACCCATGATAATCATCCAGAATACTGCCCCTGGGCCGCCCGCAGCAATAGCAGTGGCAACACCCGCAATATTACCAACACCAATGCGCCCAGATAATGCCATACAAAAAGCCTGGAATGAGCTGATGCCTTGGTTTGAGGTTTGTTTATCGAATAACAACCTGACCATCTCTTTAAGATAGCGAAACTGTACACCACGGGTCATCACCGTAAAATAAATGCCAACCCCTAGTGCCAAATAAACCAGTGCATCGCTCCATATATAGCCAACGATGGTATTGATAATTGCTTCCATAGCCTACGTCCTTTTAAAGGGGGATTTAATGCGAATAAATGGATTTTTATTCAGATTAAAATCGTAACGAGTCATTAGGTGCTGTGCAGCCATTTGTTGTCATGCTATAACCGCACATCATAAGATTAGTTGATCAACCAGATGGTTTTGGTTTGTGCATACTGGGCCAGTGCTTCAAGGCCATTATCGCGGCCACCAAATCCTGACTGTTTGTAGCCACCAAAGGGTGTGGTAATATCACCCTCTGAAAACCCGTTGATAGAAATCGTACCCGCTTTGATAGCAGAGGCCACGCGGTAAGCCCGTTTAATATTTTGAGTATAGAAAGAGGCTGCTAGACCATATTTAGTATCATTTGCTAAGTGAATGGCTTCTTCTTCTGTCTCAAAGCTAGTCACAGCAAGTAAAGGGCCAAAGACCTCTTCTTTGAACAGTGTCATGCTTGGGCTGACACCATCAAAAATAGTGGGTTCTATATACCAACCACTGCCCATCTTGTCGTGAATCGTACCGCCTGTGACGAGAGTTGCACCTTCTTGTTGAGCTATTTTTAGATGCTGGGTGACTTTGTCAAAATGTGCTTCTTCAATCATAGGGCCAATGGCGGTGCTAGGATCATATGGCGAGCCGACTTTCCATCCTTCAAGGCCTTTTTTTAGCTGATCAAGTAGACGTTCTTTTTGGCTGCTGTGCACCAACAATCGTGAACCACAGCTACAATTTTCACTCATGTTCCAAAAAGCAGCAGATAAAATATCATTGATGGCATTGCCATCTAGTACGGCATCATCAAAGACAATTTGCGGGCTTTTGCCACCGCACTCTAAGACAATCTCTTTTAAGTTGCTTTGCGCCGCATACTGTAAAAACAATCGGCCGACCTCAGTTGATCCAGTGAATGACACCATATCTACATCCATGTGTTGACCTAATGCTGCACCAACGTGTTCACCAAGCCCACAAACCATTTGCAAGGCTTCTTTTGGTACGCCAGCTTCATATGCCAGCTCTGTCAAACGGTACGCTGATAAAGAGGTAAGCTCGGCTGGCTTCACAATGACAGAGTTGCCCATGATGAGTGCTGGCGCTACTTTCCATGCATACATTTGTGCTGGAAAATTCCATGGCAATACCGCACCAACCACACCAATCGGTTCTTGAACAATCAAACCCAATGCGCTATTACCCGTTGGTGCAATTTTACCGAACACTTTGTCAGCAGCTTCTGCATACCACTCAAATGTTTCTATCGTGGCTGGAATGTCTGTGTTCAGACATTCTGTGATGGGTTTGCCTGCATCCACACAATCTAAAGCTGCCAGTTCTTCAGAATGCTTGTGCATCAAAGCGCACCAACGTTGCATGATAGTTTTACGTGCTGCAGGGGCCAAGCGTCGCCATTCTCCATTATCAAAAGCAGCTCTTGCTACTTTTACGGCAATATCAACATCATTGGCATTGCCAGATGCGATATTGCCAATTAGGCTGTTGTCAATTGGGGTGGTATTGTCTATAACGGTGGTTGATAGGTCATTGCTAGCAACTAAATGCCCTGCCCATAGCTTTTGCTGTTTAGCTTGTTCAAACACATGTTCTTTGGTGATGTTCATGCAGGTAATCCTTATCTGATGATTTTGATACTAAGTGACTGCAACTAATGGTAGAGACGGCGACTTTAAGTGAATGGTTCTGATTTGTGATCTATCATCTACTATTTACGGTCGGTAACAATCATGTCCCCCACTACTATGGTTATAAAGCCAGTAGTGGTAATTAAGACAGTAATGCTAAAAACTCAGATTTTTCACTGCCTGACATGGGTGTGAGCGGCACACGAACTGCGCCCACATCAACTGTGCCTTTTAGGCAGCCCACTTTGGCTTTTTGGTTGTAATTACCAGATTCCATAGAATGGATAACGGGGTAAATCTCACTCATTATTTTTTTGGCAGTCTGCCAATCGCCTTGTTGTGTGGCATTAAATAACGCGACTTGTTCTGCTGGGAATACATTTGCTGCCCCTGCAATCCAGCTTTTTGCACCCCAAAAAAAGAAGTCAACGGGTTGGTCATCACAACCACAAATCACTTCAAAATCATTAAAGTTTGCTTGTAGCATCCTTAATGCATGACTAAAGTCGCCGCTGCTTTCTTTGACACCAATAATATTTGGGTGCTTGGCCAGATGTTTGATGGTATCAAACTCAATACTCACCCCAACGCGGGCAGGGAAGTTATACATGATAATGGGCAGCTCGCTCACGTCGGCTACTTTTTCAAAGTGGGCGATAATACCGTCTTGTTCCGGCAAACTATAAGGGGTAACAGATAACATTAGACCATCATAACCTAAGGTTTTTGCTTGTTCAGCCAGTACGATAGAGTGGTCAGTTGATAAGCTGTTAATACCAGCAATTAGCGTGATGGCATTTTTGTTATCACTACCTTTGGCAGCATCGGCAATGGTGGTTAGGACTAAAGCGCGTTCTTCAGGTGAAAAAGTATAGTATTCGCCTGTTGTGCCGCATGCGACAATACCAGCTACGCCTTTATCAATAAAGGCTTTGACCAGTGCAGTAAGTTTGTTGGCATCAACATTACCTTGGGCGTCAAAAGGGGTAACGATTGGCACTAAAATACCGGTGATGTTCATAAAATTATCCTTGTTAGTGAGGGTTTGATGGATGATGAAATAAAAAATTAATAGTGTTTTAATTCGAGATTAGTGGTTCAAGCCGATGATTTTTGAAAGCGCTTAATCTGATAAGGTTTGGGGTCGATGGCATGCTGATTATCAAAGTAATAATCGGTAATCATCTGCGCACTGATCACCGCTTGCGTTAATCCTAAGTGCTGATGGCCAAAATTTAAGAATACGTGGCCTATTTTGTCGATAACGGGCAGGGAGTCTGATGTTGAAGGACGAAAGCCCATCCATGGCGTACTGTCTGTCGTATTTAACGGTGTTCTTAACATTGGCTGTGCCTGCTTCAACAGTATCTTTGCCTGTTGCATATTGGCAGGTGCGTCAAGTCCTGCATATTCTACGGTGCCAGCCAAGCGTAGGCCGCCTTCCATGGGAGTCATGATAAAGCGCCGATCCATGCTTGAGACAGGTATTTGTAGCCGTGTATGTTCATGCGGTAACATCAGGTGATAACCGCGCTCTGTATCTAATGGCACTGATACTCCTGTGAGCTGTTTTGCCAATTTTTTAGAATGCGCGCCTGCCGATAGCATAACGGTAGAGGCAGTAATATCTCCTTGAGTGGTAGTCAAGAGAGTACCTTGTGCCTGAGGAGTGGCATCAAGTACTCGGCAGTGCTCAATAATATGTCCGCCAAGTGCAGTAAACGTTGTACTGAGCTGTTTAATCACTGCCGTCAAATTTGTGATATGCCCTGTGTTTGGAAAAAACAACGCGGCCAACTGATTGTCTTGTAAGGCAGGCTCACGTGCTAAAAGCACCTCTTTTTCTAGCAAAGTGTTCACCACGCCAATGTCATTCAGCCGATTGCCGTGAGTGATTAAAGGCGATAGGCTACCTTGTTTTTCGACCGTCAATAATGATCCTTTCACTTGTACCCAATCATTAAGTTGCCACTGCGCTGCAAAGCTTTGCCATGCTGGTAGACTATGTTGATTGAGGGTTAACAAGGCCTCGTGAATGCGCGAAAATGGTCCAGGGCGCATGTTCATTAACAGCTTTATGGCCCATGGCATCAACTGTGGCAGGTAATGCCAATCCAATCTCAATGGGCCTGTTGGGTTAAATAACATGGCGGGGATATGACGTAGCATACTGGCATCGGCGATTGGGAATACTTGCTCTGTGGCGATATGTCCGGCATTGCCTAATGATGCACCTTGTCCTACCTGGTTGGCCTCTATCAGTACAACACTGATCCCTTTTGCTTGCAGCATCACTGCGGTCGTTAGGCCAATAATACCGCCACCAATAATATGCAAGTCGAATGTTTGAGTGGTCATGATGGATCTCGATAACTTGGGCGTTTGATAGCGTTGATATATGTGTGCCAATCTAAATGGTCATAATTACTGAGTAGCAATACCCCATTTAAAAGGATCTTGATTCTGTATGATGAGTGTGGTTTCGGCACACACATAAGCGTTGCCACAAATGGTTGGGACAATGGTTTGCGCAGGGTATTGGTACGGTGATTCGGTTAAAAGATCAGTGACGGGTTGATAGCTACCTGTAAATAGGCTGCCAATAATGCTTTGTTGGTGCCAATTTTGCCCTGCCTCTAACTGGTGTTCAGCTGCTAAACAAGCCAGCTTAGCGCTGGTGCCAGTGCCACAAGGTGATCGGTCATAGGCCGCACCCGGGCATAACACAAAGTTTCTACTATCTATATTGTCGTCATTGCTGGCAGTGAACAGTTCAATATGATCAATCTCATTACCGTTTTCGCCTGTGATGTTAGCGGCATTCAAGGCATCTTTTATTTGTATGCATACCTGTGTCAGCGTGTTCACGTTGCTTGCTTGAATATCTTGTCCGTGGTCACTCACTAGGAAAAACCAATTGCCACCCCAAGCGATGTCACCACAAATTTGGCCAAGATGAGGCACTTGTATTAAGACGTTTTTTTTATATCGGTAAGATGGCACATTTTGGACACTGCAACTGCCATCATCATGAAGTATGGCTTTCACCAAGCCAACAGGGGTTTCGAGCCAATGCGTGCCTGCTGTGATTTTATTCTGATATGCCAACGAAGCGATGACTCCCATAGCACCATGACCGCACATGCCTAAATAGCCAGTATTATTAAAAAATATGACACCAGTAGTGGCCTTAGGGTTTGTTACGGGGCAAAGTAGGGCACCCACCAATACATCGTTACCACGTGGCTCTAAAATAATACTTTGACGCAAATGGTCAAAATGTTGTTTGAGATAGCTCAGCTTGTCTTGAATGGTATTACCAATAATTTCTGGAAAACCTTCATATATCATACGAGTAGGTTCACCGCCTGTATGCGAATCAATGATTTTAAAGCTGTACTCTGTATCAGACATGGTTGCCATCCTCATTCATCCATAAAAATTCACATTGCCTTGATATTTATCAAGTTAAAAAATGACCATTCAAAAGCGGAAAGTAGGTGAGGGGTCATCAAGGCTTATTTATAGAATGAATGTTTTGAATGAAGTCGTCTTGATGTTTTTCTAGCAAAAAATGCGCATTTCTGCACAATGTATCGGTGTACACTAGAGAAGCTTGTATCAAAAATAAATGCGATGTCATACTCAAAAGCACCGAGGTATAGCTCTTTTGGAAGTATAGATAGCAGCAGTTAGAACGATATTTTGTATAAAAAATAGCTGTGTCTAGGCGCTGACGCATGACGAAGACAACACATCAAGCATGATAAGGAGTAGTTTATGATAAGTGAGACGGCAGAGAGCGCAACAATAACGGCCGCGTCATTACGGCACAGTTTAAGCCATTACTACCCTGACAGTAGTGCGACCTTTATTGGTAGTGTGTCATTATTATTACCGCTTTTTGATACTTTACCCAATGTAGTTTTTTTCGTCAAAGACGAGTACGCTTGTTATCAGTTGGCAAACAAGACGCTATTAAAGCGTTGCAAAATAGATAAGCGCCAAGATATCATCGGTTTTACGACAGAGCAGGTGTTTTCTCATCGGCAAAGTAAAGATTATATGTTGCAAGACATGCGAGTACTACAAGAGGGTAAATCCATTGTCGATAATTTAGAATTGCATAGTTATGCTTCGGGGCAATTAGGTTGGTGCATCACCAATAAGCTGCCTATTTACAATGAACAACAGCAAATTGTGGCCATGGTGGGTATTTCTGTTGATATTGATGAAGACAACGAACGCATTTTACGTAAACATGCCCGCTTGGCCAAAGTTGCACAGTTTGTTAGGGCACATTTGGACCAAAAAATCAACATATCACAATTGGCTGAGTTGGCAAATTTGAGCTTATCGCAACTAGAGCGTACGTTTAAAGCAGTATTAAACATGTCACCATTACAGTTTGTGCAAAAACTGCGGTTAGAACATGCCATCAAATTATTGGCTATTCCTGAAATGTCTATCACGCAAATATCACTGAACTGCGGCTATGGTGATCATAGTGCGTTTAGCCGTCAGTTCAAACAATTTACAGGATTGTCACCCACTCAGTTTCGTCACGACCATTTGCCACTGAAACATTAATTTTGCATTAATAAATTGATACCAACCACAGCTGAGCCAACTCTGAGTGCGTTCATAATTTAACGTCTCCTTACAGCTCATAGGTAGTACTGTTGCTTTTCAATTAGTGATTCTTATATGATTTTGGGATACCGTTGTGACAATCAAACTCTACTGAACCAACCATTAAGTCATGCTTCTTCCAGTATCGACGCAGCTGTGGCGTGGTTAGTGAGTTGCCCTGACAGCCTTTGGGTAATAAAGGTGTGCTCCCATCACAAGTAAAATACAGCGTACCTTTAGGTAGGTTATTTCGATCCCAGTAACCTTTTGCCCAACTTTTAGGTAGTGGCGAAAAAAGAAGTCTGTCTGTTGCTGGATTGATCTCTGTGGTACACATTCCTACTGCATTGCCAGAGTCAGTTTCTAAATCGTCTTGTTCATACATAAACCGCGCACCCAAATCGATACAGGCAGTGAGGCCTAATATGCTGGTTAGGAGTAGAGGTAGTTGTATTGATTTCATAATTGTATCCTTGTGTATTATGACTAATACCCAACTACCGCTGCATCAACGATACGTGGATCAGACGAGCCGTAAACACCACTTGGCGTAATCATAATAGATTGCGTTGAGCCCATGGCTGATTGCGGGCTCACCGTGTGCCCCATAGATTCGAGCTTTTTGATGGTATCGATATTTAATGCTTTTTCGATACGGATTTCATCAGGCAACCATTGATCATGAATGCGCGGGGCATGCGTGGCTTCTGCAATATTCATGTCGTGATCAATCACGTTAGAGATAACCTGCGTCACGGTCGTAATAATACGACTACCACCGGGACTGCCCGTTACAATATAAGGCTTACTGTCTTTGAACACGAGCGTTGGACTCATAGAAGACAGCGGTCGCTTGTCAGCTTCGACACTGTTTGCTTCACCGCCTAATAGGCCATAACCATTGGGCACACCAGGTTTGGCAGAAAAATCATCCATCTCGTTATTTAATAAGATACCTGTGCCATCAGCAACCAGCCCAGTGCCATAAGAAAAATTCAACGTATAGGTGTTGGCGACTGCATTGCCGTCTTTATCCACGATAGAAAAATGCGTGGTTTGATCACTCTCGTACGGTAGTGGGTTATTGGCTTTGATGGTAGCAGCTGGCGTGGCTTTATTGGGATCAATCAGTGTGCGCAGTTTATCGGCATACGGTCTGGCAGTTAGACCGCTCACAGGGACATCTACAAAATCAGCATCACCCAAATATTCGGCACGATCGGCATAAGCCAATTGCATGGCCTCTGCCATTAAGTGAATGGTTTGGGCGCTGTTTTGCCCGTAGTCTTTGAGTGGATAGCCTTCTAATATGTTCAAAATCTGAATGATATGAATACCACCAGAAGAAGGAGGTGGCATAGAGACAATCTCATAACCACGATAGTTGCCTTTTACAGGCGTACGGGCCACGGCATTATAGTTGGCCAAATCCTGTAGGCTCATACGGCCACCTGCTTCATTGACAGCTTTGACAATTTTACTGGCCGTCTCTCCTTTATAAAACCCATCAGCCCCTTGTGCCGCTATCAGCTTTAGCGAGCGGGCAAGCTCTGGTTGCTTTAAACGTTCGCCCGGTTGATAAGCACTGCCGTCTGGTTTAAAAAACACCTTTTTAGTACTGGGCCATTTTTGCAAGCGATCACTTAAGGCGGTGAGCGACTCGGACAATCCTGCTGTGACTTCGATACCATCCTCTGCCAGTGCAATCGCTGGTGCCATGACTTGCCCGCGGCTCATCGTGCCGTGTTCGTCTAATGCTTTGAGCAGTCCTGCCACTGTGCCCGGTACACCAACGGCTAAACCATGATAACGAGACAAGTCGCTGACGGCATTGCCTTCGGCATCAAGATACATGTCACGTGAGGCACTACTGGGTGCTTTTTCACGATAATCTAACGCCACTGTTTTGCCCTGTTTGGCATCATAAATCATCATAAACCCGCCGCCACCGATATTACCGGCACGTGGCAAAGTAACAGCCAATGCAAAACCAACGGCAACCGAGGCATCAACGGCGTTACCACCTTGCTTAAGAATCTGTAAGCCAATATCTGATGCTAGCGCTTCTTGAGTCGCAACCATGCCATTTTTAGCCCAAACTGGATGATGAATCGCATCCGCAGAGTAGATGGCTTGATCGCTATTTGTGTTATTAGTCGTGTTAGTTGTAGCAGTGAGCTTGCTTGATTTGGCGGCCGTAATGCGCTGAGTTTCAGACAGTATGGTTGGGTTATCAGCCATTACGGCTAGGTTTATCGCACTGGTATTAATTGAGGTGTTATTGATTGAGCTGTTATTAATGGAATTAGTCGATGCCACTGGTTCCAGCGCATGAGCAGATACAGACAGTAATAACGCCCCAGTAATCAGTAGCGTACTAGGGTTAAGTAATAATTTTTTCTTGAGTTTGGATTGCTGGGTAGCGTGATGTAAATGTGAGGGCAGGTGTGACATCGTAAAGTCCTTTTTATGAGAGAAGTTAATCAACAAGTATATAGACAAGCAATAGATAGATTATAGAGAGGTATGTCACGCAAAATAACAGAATAACATGAGAATAGGGAGTTGCTATCTACATATGTCTATAAAAATATGAAGAAATGGTGGTTTTAAAATGTATTTTGTTCATTGTGCTACTGCTTTTTATTTTCATAGAGATAGATAGCTGTCTAATACGAGAGCGTTTTAAGTGTTCAATGAATAAATAGGATAGCGAAACCCAATGATTTATGGAAACTAAATGAAAAATTGCGCTATTATCGCTAGCGAGTAACGTTTTGTGATATAAATAACACTACCAATACGATACTTACAATTGTTTGTCAGCTTAGATTAAGGAAGTCTCATGTCACCGCCTATTTTTCGTAAAAATGACCAGCCAAATTTACCTCAATCATCCGCTCACCAGTCATCGAGCACTAGTAAGCGTCAGTCTATAATGATTGCTGGCTGTGCCATTTTGTCTGTGGGTGCGACGACCATGGTGACAGGCTGTCAATCAAACCCGACCGTCTCATCATCTGCTGCCGTATCAGGAAAGATGATTGATTTTGAAACGGCAGATACCGTACAAAGCCAAGCACAGGGCCGTGCATTTAATGCCAGTTTACATGCCAAGTCTGAACGCTATGTCCAACTGTTTGACCAAGAAAAATATCCCAGTACAGAGAATCAAGCCAAATCGCATTTATTGACCGCTATTCGCCAGCATCTAGCAACGGAGCATGTGTCAGTCTCGCAAGCCAACTATCAAGCAGCGCCTTTTATCAGTCCAGACAGTATCGATGCCGGCGCTAGCAGTTTGCTTAAGACTATTTTAGAGACCTATGTTTATAAAAAAGAAACCTCAGGCGACTATGAGTCGGACTATGACTCAGATAACGGGGACTTCTATGAATCTGAATCAGATTATGATGGTTATGTCGATGCTGCAGATGAAGTCGTCGTCGAAGAATATGCTGAGGAGTCAGATGACATTGCATATGATGAAAATGGCTATGACGAAAATGGTTATGACTGGTATGGCTATGATGATGAAGGTTACGACCAAGATGGCTATGATGAAAACGGTTATAGTCGTAGTGACTATGCTGCAGAATCTTATGAAACTGATGATTATGAATCGGACAGTGCTTTTTCAAAGTTATCAGAATTAAACCCCAAAAGTATGACAGAGCAATATGAAGCCATGCAGATGGCAAAACAACAAGCAGAAATGGCTGGTACAGCAAGCGCGTTTCCCCCTGAGTCAGCGTCAGGCGTGCTTGGTCAAATGCTTAGCATGATTCATCGTACGCCTGAGCAGATAGCTGCATCAAATGAATATCAATATAAAAACCTCATGTTCAGCAGTGTCAGTCAATACAATCCTAAGCAGCGACAAATACAAAGCGTCTACAGCTATGATTATGTGACGCCAACGATTAGCGCATCAGTACAAATACCACTCGCGCTTGATTTTGACAACAGTCGTATCACGGTCGATCCTTCAGTCATTATGCCCATCATGGCAATTGCCAATCCTGACCATACGCCACTACCTAATGAGATGGCATCGCATACCGTTAGTTTTGGGTTGCCAGAGAGCATTACGGAACAACTGCCGCCAGCAGTACTTTATGATGCGGCGATTTCTGCGATACAGGACAGTATGGCAGAGCTGGCGCCTGAGCATTTTAGTGCGGTAGATATTCGTAATGATCGGTTTGCCAAAGAAGTCGGTGCTAGCCGAGCGGTAAAAGTATATTTCGGTAGTCAACAAAGCGGTGAGATGATCGGTAAAACGCTGAAGTACATGTCCAAGTCATTACAAGATTATGTCGATGCAAATCCAGAAAAGTATCCTGATGGTGCGATGCTAAAAACAGCCATTGATAAATTGCAGCTATACAATAAGGGCTATCAAAGTGCAGATGTGGGGTCGTTATTACAATTGATTGAGGCCATCGGTCCTATCTCGTTCAATCAAATCAACTACTATTACTTAGACAGCTCAGACCGTCTGCTTGCCAAGCAACAGCGCATGAATATCGGTGGCGATTTGATGGGCTCTACAACCACTGTATTAAATCAGGTGCGCTACGATAAAACCAGTTTTAAAAATCATGTATTAACGCCTTTATTGGCAGAATCTTTCGGTGAAAACGCCAAACCTGCTATCGATGGCAATGCGTGGATGGCAGAACAACATCAAGCAGAAGATAGGCTAGATACCGCCCGTTATGCCCGTTATGATTACGATAGTGATTATACTGATGCCAGTGACGATTATGCCAGTGATGCGTCAGAGTATGACTCTAGTGATGACTATGACTATGACTATGACTATGACACTGACTATAGCGAAGACTACAACGATGCTGAAGATGATACGGACAACCGATAGAGCGTCATTAGCACTATCGTCGGTTCAAGCCCATATTTATTAAGGACAAAAAATGAAAACAGTACAACAAGACATCGTAGGTCGTCTGCCGTCAATGCTCAAAAGCCACACTTTATTCACCAGTGCATTCATAACAGGCGCATTATTATTAACAGGTTGTCAATCTACTAGTCTCGGCCAGTCTACGGCTATCACGGCACAGCAAACACCAACCGCGGCCAAAACAGCATTGGCAACCGCGTTACAAAAACAGCGTCGCCAATCATTCAGTTATCACGGCAATATTGAGATTAATAACGATCAGCAGATTGCCAATGCAAAAGAAGAAAAGTCGGTCGCGTCAGGTTATATAGATGATTACTGCGAAGACACACACGATCAAGCTTATGCTGACTTAATTTCTCAGGCCGACACGCAAAATAAAGATATTTTGGATACGGAGTATGACGCTCAGAGAACGACACTAAAAGACAGTTACCTTGAATGTTCAGATGCTTATGAAGCGTGGGTAGACAGTCAGTATGATAGCGATATTACCGTGCCAGCATCGTACCAGCAGCTGTTTGATAATTATGATGAGCAGTCAAAACCAGTAGACGTGAAAAAAGCAAAGCTATTAGATGCTTATCTATTAAAGCCGCTGTCTATCAACTCTCAAGGTGTCTATCAGCCAATGGCTGGCAAGGCTACCATGCTCGCCAGTGTGCAGTATCAAGCGCGCAATCATCACAGTAGCATTAATCAGCCCATTTATATCGATTTCAAAAACGGTGATATCTATCTATGGGCAGATAACTTTGCGATGTTTAATTCAGATTTATTAGATGACAAGCTCGGTACAAAATGGCGAAATAAGTGGTTAAAGATAGCGATTGACGATGGCACGCTGCCTAAAGGTTTTGGTAGTGAGGTGATAAAGAGCCATTTTGAGGCGCTAGACCGTACCTTTGAAGCGGCACCTGTTAGTCAGTTTGATTATGTCGCGCCCAACACACTGGCATCACTGTCTCCTAAATTACCGGAACATCAGTTACCAGTTATGCAAGCAAGTGCTCAAGTGATTCGCCGTGTGCAAAGTGCTGATAGCTATGAGCAATTTTATCAAGATTATATGCAGATATTCTACGATCGTATCAGTAAGCAATATCCTGAACTGGTCCAAGATAGTGATGCTTCTTATGAGGCAAGCGCCACTGAGACTGATAAATTGACCAGTAAAGCATTGGTACAGCAAGTATTGGCAATGCTGAAAGACAGTATGAATAAGGATGCTGAGACGGACGAGTCAGAATTATTAGACAATACAACCGTACAAGAACTGTATGGGTTTGACAAACGTGGTCAGCTCAAATGGCAGCATTCGCGTAGTGCGTTCCCAAGCAAATATCAGTCTGCTGATAATAAGTCAGGCGGCATCGTAATGGACGCTTTGCAGCAGTATTCTTCTATCAGCTCTAAAGACATGGCATTCCCAAATTTGCCAAGTGATGTGCAAGTGCCGAATGCCAGTAATAGTATTGATGCGCGACAGTATGGTCGTGAGCTTATGCAATATTATCGTGATGGCAATGGTACGATGATAGGCAAGATGGTATTTGATAGGTTAGTGATGGCTGAAAGATAGTTTGCTGCTATTGAGGATGGTATGGAAAATTATATTAAATAAGGGAATATATAGTGAACTTTGTGACTATTGATGTTGAAACTGCAAATAGTGATGTAGGGTCTATTTGCCAAATAGGGTTGGCTAAATATTTAAACGGTAAGTTGATTGATACCTATTGCACTTTAGTCGCACCTCTGACCTCTTTCAGTCGTCAAAATATAGAAGTGCATGGTATTACCAGCAGTATGGTGAAAGATGCCCCATACATGCATGACATCTATGGAAATATACTGAAGTTTATCGGTGAAAATATTGTTGTTAGCTATACGAATTTTGATCAAAGGGCTTTAAGGCAAAGTCTTGACAACCATAAGTTACCGGTACCAGAGCTACAGTGGGTAGATGCGACTGTATTAGTGCGTAGGACTTGTCAGCGCTTTGCGGTTCAAGGTTATAATCTAGCGAATATATGTAAAGAATGGAATTATCGATTTACTCATCACGATGCCTTAGAGGATGCTAAAGCATGTGGATTTATCACCGTAACTATCCTCAGAGAGAATAGTCTATCGATCCGTGATTGGGTAGAAGCTAGTGAATATAATAGTATTTATCATCAACAGCGACGTGTAAACAATCAGAGTTATCCACGTAATATTACCAAAACTGGAGATGAAGCAGGTCAATACGCAGGACTTAATATTTGTTTTACGGGAGACTTGAGTATTGGTAGAGCAGAGATTGCTGAGATAGCAGCCAAGAATGGGTTTAATGTGAAAGCAGGTGCTTCAAAAAAGCTAGATTACCTCGTGGTTGGTGTTCAAGATTTAACATTGCTGGCAGGCCACGAAAAAAGTAGTAAGCATCGAAAAGTAGAAGAGCTTATACAGAGCGGTATAGATATTAAGGTTTTGGCAGAGAAAGAGTTTTTGAAATTAATTAAAATATCAGATTGATTTAAATATTTATATTAGCAAATAAAAAAGCGCCTCTATCAAATAGAGGCGCTTTTTTATTCAAAACTTATGTCGCTAGATAAAAATCATACTTTTCCGGAGTAGATTATTACATGCCTGGTTGTGGACGTTCGCCACGTGGCTCACGATCACCTTTTCTGTCATTTTTTCTTTCTTCTTTCATTTGTGCAAGCTCGGCACGTTGCTCAGCAGTCAATACTTGAGCAATTGCATGCTGGGTTTGCACACGTTCAATAAAGCGTTGCTTCTCTTTTGCTGCTTGTTGATCAGCCAGACGGCTTACTGCTGCATTATTCAATGTGCGAGCATTGGTCAATGCTTGAATCTGCTGATGCATTTGAGCGCGTTCTGCTTTGTTTTCTGTACGATCCGCTTTATTATCGCCATGCTGTTTTTGCATGATGGCTTTAATTTGTGTTTGTTGTGCTTCGGTCAGATCTAGCTGTGACAATGGGCCTCTCATACCACCTTTTTTCATGTCGCCCTTTTTCATACCGGCTTTATGCTGTTTTTGCATTTTAGTCGTCGATGGTGTGGTATCGGTAGTTGCATTAACACTGGTACAGGCAGTGACAGTAAATACGCTAGATAATGCCAATACTGAGCCCAATAGTAATTTTTTCATAATGATGTCCTTTATTTAACTTCATGTTGTTTAATTGAATGAATACTTAACGTTTTATCTGGCAATTATTGTTTTTAAGCGTTGAATATAAACACAATACTTGCTGTTGATAGGTGCTATCTTACGACAGTTGAAGGTTACGAACATTTATGAAGTATTAAGAAAAGTAACATTTATGGAATAACGATAAGCTCTTGCCTGATAATATAAATAACAACGCTATTCAATGCTTAAGGAGATAATCTTGCCAAATATACTGTTAGGTGATGACGACGAAGAGTTGACTCAATTATTACAAGAGTACTTGCATAATCACGGCATCCAATGTGACTGCGTTCATGATGGTGAGGCAGTTATAAAAAAACTGAAAATAGCGAGTACTCAGGCGCCTATTTATGATTTGCTGGTGCTTGATATTATGATGCCAAAAATGGACGGGCTCAGCGTACTGCGCCAATTACCGAATATTATTGATATCCCTGTTATTATGTTGACAGCAAAAGGCGAGGAGATTGATCGTATCATCGGTCTAGAGCTTGGCGCTGATGATTATATTACCAAACCCTGTAACCCTCGAGAGCTGCTGGCACGTATCAATGCAGTAATTAAACGCACCAATGCGGCGGTGTCAGATCACACACCATTACCAGAAGGTCGCTTGCATCTCGATCAAAATCAGCGAAGTTGTCAAATAGATGGTATTGAGCTGCAAGTGACGGGTACAGAGTTTGATCTATTGGTGGCACTCCTCAAACAAAAAGGCGAGGTGGTGAGTAAAGAATGGCTATCAGAGCATGTATTGCAACGTGAACTTCAACCTTTTGATCGTAGCTTAGATGTGCATGTATCACGCCTGCGTAAAAAACTTCAACCTTTTCATGACGAGCCAATAAAAGCGGTTCGTGGTAAAGGTTATCAGCTAGTACTTTAATAATGGAATCATCGATGAATACTCCTAAATTTAAGGTGCGAATCACCCTGTTTTGGCGACTGTTTCTGAGCCTATTAGTCACTATCCTCATCACTTCTATCCTATCGGTCATGGTAGAGCGTTGGTTGAGTGAAAAAGCGCTCACCGCTCTTATGGATGTGCAGGTCGATACGTTATTGACTAAGCGTCAAGAGATGGTTACGGCACTAGAAGCTGGCGACTTGACAGCCGTCAAGCAGATGTACCATCAAGACCGATGGCTGATGAATCAAATTAGAGTCTATGATGAGCAAGGTGCCATTATATTTCCGCGTTATCGTGATAGGGATGAGCTGAGGCCGGAACTTAGGCCATATGGTCAGCAGGCGATAGAGCCAGACTATTATCGTGATGGAGAGGGAGAGGAGCCAAGACCAAAAATTAGACCAGAGGGTCAGCAGGCAACAGAGCCACCATCACTAGAGCCAAAGCTGCCAATACAGCCTAGACGTGATAAAGATATGCTGAATGCTCAACCATCGGCATTAAGCTATCTTTTGCCGCCTATGATTCCGAGTAGCGCGACGATAGCTGATTCTGAGAATCGTCCTGAACTGGCCGATGTGACTGTGGCTCTACCAGATGAACAAACGGTTATTATACAGTTGCGTCCGCATTTGCGTTTTTCTGACGTAGTGGAGCTGCAGCATAGTAATTTTCCCATACGTCTGTTGTTGATTATTATCTTTAGTATCTTGGTTTGTATTTGGCTCAGTCGTACGATGACTCAGCGTATTCGCCGTGTACAAAACACCGTGCACCGTATGATTGATGGTGACTATCAAGCCCATCCAAATTTATCGAAAATGGGAGATGACGAATTGGGTTTACTTGCTAATGATGTGGTCAAGCTGTCAACACGGTTGGCTGAAAGTGAGCTGGCACGCAAGCAGATGTTGAGTGACATCTCGCACGAGCTGCGTTCGCCATTGGCACGTCTGGATGTCGCGACTGAGCTGACTCGAGATTTTGCCCCTAATGCCAGTCGCTATCTAGACCGCATAGACAAAGAGTCAGCACGAATGAATGAGTTAATTGAGCAAATCATTCATATCCAGTCACTGCAAATGCAGCAATATACCATTGACAACTTAGAAAACGACACGGTCGATATTGCTGAAATTATCAGTGAGATTGGGCAGGATGTCTGTTTCGAGTTTCAAAATAAAGACGTGCAATGGCAGTGGCAATCGCCCGATTCTGCACTATTAGCAGCATCAACAACTTCTTTGACAGTGTTAGGCAATCAAGAACAGCTGCATAGCGCCCTTGAGAATATTATTCGCAATGCCTTTATGCATACTGCTCCTAGTTCCAAAGTTATTGCTGAAATTAAAGAAGTAGAGACAGAGGATAAGACACCTGCGATTCAGATCAGCATAACGGACGAAGGCGGCGGTGTGGCAGAAAAGGATTTAGAGCGTATTTTCCAACCATTTGTAAGGCTGGACTCTGCTCGGCATCGTGAAACGGGTGGTTATGGACTAGGACTGGCCATCGTTCATGCAGTAGTGACCGCTCACAAGGGTTATATCCATACTTATAATCGCAAAGACGGAATACAAGGGTTGGTGGTACAGATAGTATTGCCGATAGGATCTAAAGAGGGCTAAGAAGTCATTATAGTTAGCCATATATAACTTGGATACAGTGTGAGGTTTATTTATTTTAAATTTCTATAATGCTCTCATTTGTATTATCTATAGTTAAATTCTAAAGCCATAAACATATTGAACCGACTATCATTAGCATAGTAAATACGCTCT